>NZ_CP136336.1:0-300000 GCF_032681285.1 Piscinibacter gummiphilus | reverse complement strand
TTACCCAGGGGACGCGCCCCCTTCCAGCCGTGAAATGCCGCACGTAGACTACAAGTGGTTACAGGCACTGCGCGTGCCGCATTCCACCTGTCCGTCACAGAGGAGGTCTCATGAGCGACGCGATCCAAGCCCGCGAGTACCAGGAGTCCCGGATTGAAGACGAACCCATCCTCGGCCCCGTGCTGGCCATGCCCGATGGGCGCATCCAGCCGCTGACCTGGATGGAGCGCCTGATGGTGAGGCTGCACCTCACCAATGCCAAGACGCTGGAAGCGCGCTACTTCAAGCCGGTGAGCGCCTGATCGGTGTCGCTGCCGGGGCGGCACCGTCCGCCCTGCCGGCGCAGACCCTGCGCCCCCTGAGCGTCGACCCGCGCCAGCACCCGCGCGGGCTGGCCCACGTGTCGGCCGCGAGCGGCCTCGTGTGCGCGTTCGGCCGCGCTTACGTGGTGTGCGACGACGAGCAGCACCTCGCCGTCTTCCATGACGCCCATCGCCCGGGCCACCTGCACCGGCTGCTGCCGGGCGACCTGCCGGCCGATGCCACCGAGCGCAAACGGCGCAAGGCCGATTTCGAAACGCTGGTGCTGCTCGACGATTACCCGACGCGGCACGCCCACACCCTGGTGGCGCTCGGCTCGGGCTCGACGGCGCAGCGCGACACCGGCATCGCCCTCGTGCTGGACGCGAACGGCCGGATGACGAGAGGCCTGCGGCGCTTCACGCTGGCCGCGCTCTACCAGCCCCTGCGCAGCGCGCTCGGCGAGATCAACATCGAGGGCGCCTTCATGCACGGCGACGAGCTGGTGCTCCTGCACCGCGGCGGCCAGGGTGGCGCCGACAACGCGGTGCTGCACCTGCAACGCTCGCAACTCGTGGCCGCGATCGATGGGCGCGGCGGCATCGGGCCCGCGCCGCGCATCGTGCCCCTGCCCTTGGGCACGTTCGACGGTGTGCCGCTCGGCTTCACCGACGGCGCGGCGCTGCCCGGTGGCGGCTGGGTCTTCTGCGCGGCCGCCGAAGCCACGGCCAGCAGCTATGCCGACGGGGCCTGCGCCGGTGGCGCCATTGGCGTGGTCGACGCCGCCGGCGAGCTGGCCGCGCTGCACCGGCTGGCCACGCCGCACAAGCCCGAAGGCATCGCGGTGCGAGCCCACGCGCGCGGGCTCGACGTGTGCCTCGTCACCGACGCCGACGACCCGGCGCGCGCCGCCGAGCTGCTGCTCGTGCGGCTCTGATCAACCCGCCCGCGTCAGAACTTCACCCGCAGGCCCAGCGCGAAGGTGTTGCCGGTGTTGGTGCCGGTGAGCTTGTCGTTCATGTAGACGGCGTACACGTCGGTGTTCTTCGACAGCCAGTAGTCGTAGCCCACGGTGAGCGTCTTGTTCTTCACGTCGGCCGTCGGGAACTCGGCCGTGGCCTGGCCGTACTGCGCGAGCACCTTGCCCGGGCCCACCGGCACCGAGGCGCCGAGGCCGAAGTAGTTGGTCTCGGTGCCGGTGGCCGCCTCCGTCTTCACCAGGGCGTACTGGCCGAATACCTTCACCACCTTCGCGTCGTAGGCGACGCCCACCGTCGCCGCGTCCTGGTACTTGAAGCCGGTCGACACGATCGCCGGCGTGAAGCCCGACAGGCCGTGCTTGACGCGCTGGTAGGCGACCGTCGCCGACAGCGGCCCGCCGAAATACAGCACGTTGGCGCCCACGCTGTTGCCGACGGCGCTCGTGCTGCCTTCGCCGAGCGCGCCCTGCAGGTTGAAGCTGAACCCCCCCGCGCTCGGGCTCGAATAGAGCAGCGAGTTGCTCCAGCCGGTGTCGCCCAGGAAGGGCAGCATCTGCGACTTCGGGATCAGCACCTGGCGGATCGACGGCGAGTAGCCGAACGAGTCGCCGAAGGCATTGAAGATCAGGGTGGAGACGAAGTACTGGTTGGTGGTGCGGCCGAGCGTGGTGGAGCCGAAGTCGCCTTCGAGGCCCACCCAGGCGGCGCGCGCCCAGAAGGCGTCGCCGGTGAAACGGCCGGAGTTGCCGGTGTCGGCCAGCAGGAAGCCTTCGATCGCGAACTTGGCCTTGAGCGTGTTGCTCAGCTGTTCCTTGCCGCCGAAGCCGAAATAGCTGGTGGCCATGTTGCCGCTTTGCACCTTCTTCACCTTGCTCGTGCCGGCGTCCTGGAACTGGCCGGCCGACATGTCGATCAGGCCGTAGAGCGACACCGACGATTGGGCATGGGCCGGGGCGGAAGACAGGCACAGCGCTGCACTGGCGAGCGCGACGGCTTTGGCGAGAGGGGAAAGATGCAGGGGCATGAGCGGGCGAAGCATGGCGAGAGGCTCCAACGGTCGTTTGGTTTGAGGGAAGAGTGTGTCGTGTGAGACGCGCAACTTGTATGCAAGCGCCGTACCTGCAACATTTGGTGCCAGCGCATTGTGTGGGGTGATCGGCCTATATCTCTTGGCTGAGAATGCGCCACCCTGACCGCGGAAAGACCTGTATGGACCTGAGTGTCAACGGCCAGACCCACCGCCTGCCCGAAGCCGACGTGCCGCCCGACATGCCCCTGCTGTGGGTGCTGCGCGACGTGCTGAACCTCACCGGCACCAAGTTTGGGTGCGGCGTTGCCGCCTGCGGTGCCTGCACGGTGCACGTCGACGGCCTGGCCGTGCGCTCGTGCGTGACGCCGGTCGGCACGGTCCAGGGCAAGCCGGTGCGCACCATCGAAGCCCTGGGCACGGCCACGCAGCCACATGCGCTGCAGAAGGCCTGGGTCGACCACCAGGTGCCGCAGTGCGGCTACTGCCAGAGCGGCATGTTGATGGCCGCGGCCGACCTGCTGGCGAAGAACCGCAACCCCTCCGACGCCGACATCGACGCGGCCATCACCAACCTCTGCCGCTGCGGCACGTACCCGCGCATCCGCGAGGCCATCAAGACGGCCGCGAAACTACTGCGCAGCGGCGGGGTGGCGGCATGAGGCGCCGCAGCCTGCTCCTGCTGGGCGCGGGCGCGACTGGCGCGCTCGTGGTCGGCTGGGGGCTGATGCCACCGCGCAGCCGCCTGGGCAGCGCACAGCGCCCGCCGGCCGCCGACGGGCCCGTCATGCTCAACGGCTGGCTCAAGATCGCACCCGACGGCCACGTGCTGCTCGCCATGAACCGCAGCGAGATGGGCCAGGGTGTGCACACCGCACTGGCCATGCTGGTCGCCGAAGAGCTCGACCTCTCGCTCGGCAAGGTGGAGCTGGTCGAGGCCGGCCCGAGCAAGATCTACGGCAACGTGGCGATGTTCGTCGGCAGCCTGCCGCTGCACCCGAAAGACAGCGAGCCCGGCCGCGAGACGGGCGGCGTGAAGGCCGGCCGCTGGATCGTCAGCAAGGTCGCACGCGAACTCGGCATCAGCGTGACGGGCGGCTCGTCGAGCGTGGCCGATGCGTGGGACGTGCTGCGCATGGCCGCCGCCACCGCGCGGGCGCAGCTGCTGGGCGCCGCCTCGCTGCAATGGAAGCTGCCGCGCGAGGAACTGCAGATCGTCGATGGCGTGATCAGCCATGCTGGGGCCAAACAGAGCGCGCATTTCGGCGTGCTCGCGAAGGAAGCTGCCGCCACGCCGGTGAGCACCGTGCAGCCGAAAGACTCGAAGGCCTGGCGACTGGTCGGCACGCGCGCGCCGCGCACCGACCTTGCCGACAAGGTCAACGGCCGCGCGAGGTTCGGCATCGACGTGCGCCAGCCCGGGCAGCTCTTCGCCTCGGTGCGCCACAGCCCCGTGCTCGGTGGCAGCCCGGGCCGCATCGACGTCGAGGCGGCGATGAAGCTCCCCGGCGTCGAGCGGGTGGTGCGCCTGAACCCGCTGGGAGGCTCCACCGCCGCCGTGGCCGTGGTGGGCCGCAGCACCTGGCACGCCAAGCAGGGCGCGCAGGCGCTCGACATCGAATGGCGTGCGCCGCCCGCCGGCACGGTCGACACGACCCGCATCGCGGCCTCGCTCGAAGCGGCGGCACGCGAGGCCGCCACGCAGCAAGGCGGCTTTGCCTTCCACAAGCAAGGCGACGTGCAGGCCGCGAGCGCCGCGGCCTCGCGCCGCATCGAAGCCGTGTACCACGCGCCCTACCTCGCGCATGCGGCGATGGAGCCGATGAACTGCACGGCGCAGGTGAAAGACGGCCGCGTCGAGGTCTGGGCGCCCACGCAGGTGCCCGACATGGCGCGAGCGATGGCTGCGCGTGTGGCCGGCGTCGATGTGCGCAGCGTGGTGCTGCACGTCACCTACCTCGGCGGCGGTTTCGGGCGCCGGCTGGAGGTCGACGTGGTCGGCCAGGCGGTGCGCATCGCCATGGAGACCAACGGCCGCCCGGTGCAGCTCACCTGGACACGCGAGGAAGACACCACGCACGACTTCTACCGCCCGGCCGGTGCGGCGGTGATGCAAGCGAGCCTCGACGACAAGGGCGCAGTAAGCAGCCTCGCGATCACGAGCGCCGGTGACCTCATCACGCCGCGCTGGATCGAGCGAGGCCTGCCCGCACTCGCCGGGCCCGTCGATGCGCCCGACAAGACGGCGAGCGAAGGCCTCTTCGACCTGCCCTATGC
This sequence comes from Piscinibacter gummiphilus, assembly GCF_032681285.1. Lineage (NCBI taxonomy): Bacteria > Pseudomonadati > Pseudomonadota > Betaproteobacteria > Burkholderiales > Sphaerotilaceae > Rhizobacter > Rhizobacter gummiphilus. The sequence continues at coordinate 295,416 of NZ_CP136336.1, read as the reverse complement.
CATCGCCAACCAGCGCATCGCGCACGTGGCGACGAAGAGCGGCGTGCCCATCGGCTTCTGGCGCTCGGTGGGCCACTCGCACAACGCCTTCTTCTCCGAATGCTTCATCGACGAGCTGGCGCACGAGCTCAAGCAGGACCCGGTGGCCTTCCGCCTCTCGATGCTGCGCGACATGCCGCGACACGCGGCGGTGCTGAAGCTCGCGGCCGACAAGGCCGGCTGGGGCAAGCCGCTCGCGGCTGGCCGGGCGCGCGGCGTGGCGCTGCACGAGAGCTTCGGCAGCATCGTGGCCGAGGTGGCCGAGGTGTCGCTGGTGGACGGCAAGCCGCGTGTGCACCGCGTGGTGTGCGCCGCAGACATCGGCACGGTGGTCAACCCCGGCATCGTGGCGCAGCAGATGGAAGGCGCGGTGATCTTCGGCCTGACTGCCGCACTCCACGGCCGCATCGACATCGAAGGCGGCGCGGTGAAGCAGACCAACTTCCCCAACCTGCCGCTGCTCAAGATGGCCGACGCGCCACCCGTGATCGAGACGCACCTGGTGCAGAGCGCGAACCCGCCCGGCGGCGTGGGCGAGCCCGGCACGCCGCCGATCGCACCGGCGGTGGCGAATGCGCTTTTCGTGCTGACGGGGAAGCGGGCGCGATCGCTGCCGCTGGTCGCCTGAAGGCGCCGGTCAGGGGAAGAAGTACCGCTGAGGGATGCGGCGGTCGTTGCCGATGTCCAGCCCGTTGAAGTCGATGGTGTTCTTGGCCGGGGCGAAAAGCCGCTGCGACCAGTAGAGCAGGCTCTGCGCCCACGAGTTGCTGTTGAACCTCGAGCCGTCGAGCTGCTCGGTGATGTCGGGGTAGCGCAGCTCGCCGCTCGACCCTTCGAACGTGCGGTACTGCGAGAAGCAACGCGTGATGCATTGCAGGAAGGGGTCTTCCGAGCCGGGCAGGCAGATCTGGAGCTCGACCTTGGACGTCTGCACCTCGGGGTCGCCCGGCGTCGCGAGCTTGCGTGTGAGGAAGCTGACGTCCGACGGTGCGAAGAGCCTCGCGCGCAGATAGCCCGCGATGTTGTACGCCCCGATCACGCACAGCGCCTGGCCGGCAATCGGGCGCGTGAAGCCGGTGAGCAGGGTGGGGTTGCTGGGGGCGAGCACCAGGAACTGGTGCTGGCCGACGAGGCCGTCGACAGGCCTGCAGAAAACGTATGCGCCGTGATCCATGACGAGGGAAGAAGCTGTGTCAGCCGGGTTTGTAGCGGATTCCCCCTCGCGTCATGGCCGACCAAAGTCACACCCGGCAGCGCCCGCCGGCCGCGGTCACGCCTTGGTGATGCGCAACCCCGCGTCGACGAGCAGCAACTCACCCGTCGTCTTGGCCGCACTCGCGCCGAGGTACCACGCCGTCTCGGCCACGTCGTCCGCCGAGATCACCTCCTCGAGCGCCGCGCGGCCCTTGTACCAGTCGACCCCGGCCTGGTACTTCTCGGCGCCCAGCCCTTCCTGCAGCCACGGCGTCTCGACCAGCCCTGGCGCGATGGCGTTGACGCGGATGTGCGGCGCGAGCGCGCGCGCCAGGCCCACCGTCATCGCGTTGAGCGCGCCCTTCGAGGCCATGTAGGCGAGCGACGAGCCGCGCCCCATGATCGACGCCACTGACGACACGTTCACGATGCCGGCCACCGGGTGCTGGCGCATCAGCGGCGCGAAGGCACGCACCATCTGGTAGGCGCCGATCACGTTCACGCTGTAGATCTTGTGGAAGTCGTCGGCCTCCAGGCCGTCGAGGTCCTTGATGTCGACGAACTTGGTGGTGCCGGCGTTGTTGACCAGCACGTCGGCACGGCCGAAGCGGGCCTCCGTCTCGGCGGCGAGGCGGCGGCAGTCGGCGTCTTGCGAGACGTCGGCCTTCACGACCAGCACCTCGGCGCCGAGCGCCTTGCAGGCCTCGGCCACGGCCTGCGCCGGGGCCGGGTCGCGCGAATAGTTGACCACCACGTTCCAGCCGCGGGTGGCATACAGGCGCGCGGTGGCGGCCCCGATGCCCGACGATGACCCGGTGACGACGGCGACTTTTTTCTGGCTCATGGCGGGGCTTGTGCAAGAGTGGGGAAGCGGTCATCGTAGCCAGGGCGTGTTGCCCCTGCTGTCCCCTGCAGCACATCCACAGGCTGGCTCGAAACCTGCTGGAAGCCCGCATCCGATGCAGACCCTCTTCCTCCCATGAACACCCTCATCAAGGCCGTCGAAACCTGGTTGCCCACACCCGATGGCAGCCTGCTCGAATTCGGCGGCGGCCTGTACGGCCGTGCGACCGCTTTTGGTGCGATCAGCCGCAGCCTGTGCTTCGGCCGTGGCGAAGGCCTGCCGGGCCGCGCCTGGTACGACGGCCAGCCCATCGTGCTGAAGGAACTCGACGGCTCCTACTTCCGCCGCGCCGACGTGGCACGCGATGCCGGCTACACCTGCGCCATCGGCCTGCCGCTCTTCCACGGCGACGCGCTCTCGGGCGTGGTGGTGCTCTTCTGCGGCCCCAACCGGCACGAAGACGGCGATGGCGAAGACGGCGCGGTCGAGCTGTGGCGCCACAACGCACGGGTGTCGTCCGACATGACGCTCGTCGACGGCTACTTCGGCAGCCGTGTCGCTGGCAGCTTTGCCGCCATCAGCCGCGACACCTACCTGCCACGCGGCACCGGCCTGCCCGGCCTCGCCTGGCAGAAAGGCGCAGCGGTGCTGATCGACGACCTCGGCCAGGCCGGCAAGTTCGTGCGGGCCGACTCCGCCGCCGAACTCGGCATCAACCGGGGCCTGGCCATCCCCTGCGCCACCCCGAGCGACGACGCCTACGTGCTGACGCTGCTGTCGACCGCCGACACGCCCATCGCCTTGCGCGTGGAATGCTGGGCGCCCGACGACGGGCACCTGGGGCTGCAGCGCGTCTTCGGCTTCTGCGAACGCATGGGGGCGCTGCGCGCCTCGGAGGGCGGCACCGTGCTCGCCGGCTCCATCGGCAAGGCGTTTGCGAGCGGCGTGCCGGTGATCAACGAACACGCCGAGACCGAGCCCGGCATGGTGGGCGACGCGGCACGCGATGCGGGCCTGAGCGCCCTGGTGGCCGTGCCGGTGATGACGAACGACGGGGTGGGCGAGGTGATCGCCCTTTACTTCTGAGCGGGCTTGTTCAGCCGAGCAGCTGGAGCGACGCCACGAGCCCGAGGCCGATGGCGATCGCGAGGCCGCGGGCCTGGCGTGTGAGCATCGGCGCCGGCACCGGCTGGCGCGCCTGGCGCAGGCCGAGCACGCCCATCACGAAGGCCGCCGAGGCCGCAGCGACGAACACCGTCGAGATGCCGAAGCCGGCCCAGCCGGCCGCATTGCGCTGCGCCATCAGCGCCACGACCTGGCCGAGAAACAGCCCCAGCATCAGGGCCATCGATTGCGGGTGACGGGTGAGGGTGTGGGTGAGGGCAGAGCGCTTCATGGTGAGCGGCATCGTGGCACGCATGCGGCCACGCAGGCGCATCAAATCGTGACGGTTCTCCCCGCGGAGCGTGGCATCCGACACGCTCGCCGCGCTTTCGACGCCGGCTGTCAGGGCTGGCCGAGGAAGAGGTAGGCCGAACGGTTGCCGCGGTCGCCCAGGCCATAGGCCAGGTAGAAGGGGCCGATGGGAGTGTCGAGCGCGAAGTAGAGGGCGTTGCCGCGGCGCAGCCGGGCGCGCTCGGGGCCGAAGACCGTGTCGCCGATGCGGCCGAATTCGAGAGACCCTCCGAGGTACATGCCATCGAGGAAGCCCGGGCGTGCCAGCCGGTAGTTGTAGACGAGGCGCGCGAAGCGCAGCTCCTTGCCGAGCAGCTGCCCCGTCTGGTAGCCCGACAGGTTCAGGAACCCGCCGAGTTGGAGGATCTCGTGGTCGGGCAGCGGACTCGAGCGCAGGTTGCCGCCCAGCCGCGTGGCGGCCCTCAGCGTGTGCGGCCCGCTGTGCGCAGCCCCTTGCAGGTTGAACTGCGCCTTGGTGTAGGTGTCGCTTGCGCCGAGCGCGGTGTGCGACATGAAGATGCGCAGCTCGCCGGCATAGCCTTCGCGCGGGAAGCGCAGGTTGTCGAGGTGGTCGATGCGCAAGCGGCCGAGCACGCCGGCCAGCTGGCGGTCGATGGCGAGAAAGCTCGCCGGCACGAAGCTCGTGTCGTCGGCCAGCTCGACCCGGCCCCGCACAAAACCGAGACGTCCCTCACCGGCGGTGCCGATCGGCACGCCCACGTCGAGCCCGAACTCGTAGGCACGGCGGCGAAAGCGCGCCAGGCGCTTCTTCGTGTCCTCGTCGTAGATGTCGAAAGGCTCGTCGATGGCTTCCAGGCGCGGTGCGACGAACACCCGCTGCGCGGTGGTGAGCGGCTGGTACCACTCGGTCTGCAGCACGCTCGCATGGCCGAGCTGGATGTCGTTGCGCCACTCGGCGCCGAGCGCGTTGAGCCAGGTGGCGCGGTGGCTTGCCTGCAGGTTGAAGAAGGCGTTGCCCTCCAGCGTCGACGAGAGCGAGAGCCCGAGCCGCAGGTAGTTCGGCCCCCACGACTTCTCGTTGGCCTCGACCTGCAGCACGCGGCCGATGCCGGCTTCTTCGAAGACGCTGTAGTTGACGCTCTCGAAATCGCCGCGGCTGTAGATGCGCTTCAGGTCGCGGTCGAGGCGCTCGGTGTCGAGCGCGTCGCCGGCCTGCGTGTCCATCGCGGCGAGCACCACGTCGGGGTTGACGACCCGTGCGCCCACCACGCGCACCTCGTCGATCTTCAGCGCCTGGTCGCCCGGCGCGTTGGCCTGCGCACGGCGCAATGCGGCCCAGGCGGCCTCGGGCAGGCTCAGGCGCGCGAGCTTCTCGGTCACGGCGCGCGCGGCCGCCTCGCCTGCGGCTGCGGCTTCGCCCAGGCGATCGAAGGCGGTGGAGCCGATGTCTTTCAGGTCGGGGGCGATCAGCACGTCGCGCTCGGTCATCTCCTTCAGCGACTGCGTGACGTTGGCCTCGGTCAGGATGCGCAGCACCTGGTCGGTCACGTCGACCAGCGAGTGGATGTCGCCGCGCTTGAGCAGCGGCGTGCCGATGTTGATGGCGATCACCACCTCGGCCCCGAGCTGGCGCGCCACGTCGACCGGCAAGTTGCGCTTGAGCCCCCCGTCGACCAGCAGCCGGCCGTCGATCTCGACCGGGTTCACCGCACCCGGCACCGCCATGCTCGCGCGCGCAGCCAGCGCCAGCTGGCCGTGGCCGATGACCACCATCTCCGAGCTGGCGAGGTCGGTCGCCACCGCGCGGAAGGGGATGGGCAGCTTGTCGAAGTTGCTGGTGTTCTGCAGGCGTGTCAGGCGGCGCAGCACCGCTTCGAGCGAAACACCGGCCACCGCACCCTTGGGCAGCGCGATGCCTTTTGCGTTCAGGCCCATCTCGGGGCCGAGGTAGTTGACGCCGTCGTCGACCTTGCGGCGGTAGGGCGCGTCGATGCGCGACACGTCGCGAAAGAGCGTGGAGGTCGACAGGCCCTTCATCTCCTCCTCGATCTCGGCCAGCGGCAGACCGCTCGCGTAAGCCGAGCCGACGATGGAGCCGGCGCTCGTGCCCACGATCAGGTCGACCGGCACGCGCAGCTCTTCGAGCACCTTGAGCACGCCGATGTGTGCGCCGCCGCGGGCCCCGCCGCCCGAGAGCACGAGGCCGACCTTGGGGCGGGCAGCGGGCGAGGCTGCAGCGGGCGCAGCGGGTGGGGCGGTCTGTGCGTGTGCGGTCAGCAGCGAAAGCAGGGCCACCGCGACGGTGGCACGGCGCGCGGCCCGCAACATGCCGGGCAGCTCAGCGAGACGCGGCCGAGGCGGCGGGTGCCGAAGCCCCCGGCGGCACGGGCACGATGACACCGGGCATCAGCGAGATCTCGTCCTGCACGCGCACGCCGGTCACGAAGGCGCGCGTTTCGCCGAAGCAGCTGGTGGGCAGCCCCACTTTCTCTTCGTAGTGCAGCGCCACGCGCTTGCCCATGACCTTGTTGATCTCCGCGGCCACCGCGTCGTCGTGCACGGTGAAGAGAAACTTCTCGGGCGCCGAGCCCGGCATCGAGACCAGCGAGAGCTCGCCTTCCCAGGTCTTGCAGAGCCACCCCTTGCGCGAGAGCTTCTGCACCCAGCCCGCCCGCTCGCCGTCCGAGTAACTCCAGTTCAGCACCACCGCGACGTACGCGGCACCGAGCAGCACGACGACGAGAAGCGCGATCAGCCAACGGGTCGCACGCATAAGGAGTCCTCCGGGGGTGGGTGTTCTTGGGTGCTCGGTTTATAACCCACGCATGAAGAAAAACGCCGCCTCCGCCGACCCGTTGCCCGAGGGGCTGGACAAGATCGACGCCCGCATCCTGCGCCTCTTGCAGGCCGATGGGCGCATCAGCAACCTGAAGCTCGCCGAAGCGGTGCACCTGTCGCCCACGGCCGTGCTCGAGCGGGTGAAGCGGCTCACCCGCGATGGCTACATCCTCGGCTACGAAGCGCGGCTCAACCCGAAGAAGCTCGGCGCCGGCATGATGGTCTTCATCCAGGTGGTGCTCGACCGCACCACGCCCGACGTGTTCGACCATTTCAAGGCCGCGGTGCAGGTGCGCCCCGAGATCCTCGAATGCCACATGGTGGCCGGCGGCTTCGACTACCTCATCAAGACCCGCGTGGCCGACATGGAGGCGTACCGCCAGCTCGTGGGCTCGGTGATCTGGACGCTGCCCGGCGTGCGCGAGACGCACACCTACGCGGTGATGGAAGAGGTGAAGGACACGACGGCGCTGCCCTTCTGAGCCGCGCTAGCGCAGCGGTGCGAGCAGGTCGGCGAGGTCCTGTTCGCTGAACTTCGCCGCCGACTCGTCGTCGTGCCCCAGCACCCCCTCGGCCAGCGTGCGCTTGCGCGACTGCAGCGCCAGCATGCGCTCCTCGATGCTGCCTTCGGCGATGAGCTTGTAGACGAAGACGGGCTGCGTCTGGCCGATGCGGTGGGCGCGGGCGGTGGCCTGGGCTTCGACGGCGGGGTTCCACCACGGGTCCATGTGGATCACGGTGTCGGCGGCGGTGAGGTTGAGGCCCTGGCCGCCGGCCTTCAAGCTCACCAGCAGCACCGCCGCCTCGCCCGACTGGAAGCGCTGCACCACCTCGCCGCGGGTCGCGACCGGCGTGCGGCCGGTCAAGGCGAGCCAGGGCAGCTGCAGCGCGTCGAGCGCCAGCTCGATCAGCGAGAGCAGTTGCGTGAACTGCGAGAACACCAGCACGCGCCGGCCTTCGGCCACCAGCGCGGGCAGTTGGTCGCACAGCCAATCGAGCTTCGCGCGCTCCATGCCGCGCGGCGTCTTGTGGCTCTTGAGCAGGCGCGGGTCGCAGCACACCTGGCGCAGCTTGAGCAGCGCATCGAGGATGGTGATCTGCGCCCCGGCGAAACCGCGCCGCGTGAGCATGCGCCGCACGATCTCGTCGGAGGCGACACGCACGCTCTCGTACAGCTCGCGTTGCCTGCCCTGCAGCTGCACCCGCTCGATCACCTCGGTGAGCGGCGGCAGCTCGGTGGCCACGTCCTGCTTGCGGCGGCGCAGGATGAAGGGGCGCACCCGCTGCGCGAGCCGCTCGGCCTTGAGTGTTTCGCCGTTCTCCTCGATGGGCTTGCGCCACTGGCGGGCGAAGCCGCGGCTGTCGCCCAGGAAGCCGGGCATCAGGAAGTCGAACTGCGCCCACAGCTCGCCGAGGTTGTTCTCGAGCGGCGTGCCGGTGAGGCACAGCCGATGCCGGGCCTGCAGGCGGCGCAAGGCGCCCGCGCTGCGGCCGGTGGCGTTCTTCACCGCCTGCGCTTCGTCGAGCATGACGATGTGGAAGGGGTGCGCCACCAGCGCTTCAATGTCGCGCCACAGGAGCGGGTAGGTGGTGAGCACGACGTCGTGTTCGTCGATGCGGGAGAAGTCTTTCGCGCGCTCGGGCCCCTGCAGCACCAGCAGGCGCAGGCCGGGCGCCATGCGCTGTGCTTCGGCGCACCAGTTGAAGAGCAGCGAAGTGGGCAGCACCACGAGCGCCGGCCGGTCGAGGCGGCCGGCTTCCTTTTCCACCAGCAGGTGCGCCAGCGCCTGCGCGGTCTTGCCCAGGCCCATGTCGTCGGCCAGGATGCCGCCGAGCCGGTGCTCGCGCAGGTACTGCAGCCAGTCGAGGCCCTGCCGCTGGTAGGTGCGCAAGCTGAGCTGGAGCCCTTGCGGGGGTGCAACGGGTTGCGGCGTGCCCGCGTGGCGCAGCCGCTCGGCGAGCAGCCGCAGGCCGCCCTCGCCTTGAAGTTGCCAGGTGCCATGTGGACCGGCGCGCTGCGCCTGCGTGTCGTGCAACGCGCTGCGCAGCAGCTCGAGGCGGTGCGCGTCCCAGCCGCCGAGCGGCAGTGGGCCGTGCTGGCGCGCCGGGTCGGTGAGAAGGTCCACCATCGCCCGCACGATGGCTTTGATGGGCGCGGCGGGCGCGTCGATGCGCCGCCCCCCGGGCGCGCGCAGGCGCACCGTGGCGCGGTCGTCGATGCTTTCGATGTGCGCGACTGAAAGCCAGCGGCTGTCGCGCTTGAGCAGGTCGGCGAGCAGCGGCACCAGGTCCCAGGTCTCGCCGGCGATCTCGACGCCGAGCGAGAGCATCCAGCTGCCCTCGCGCCAGGGCTGGCGCAGCGCCTCGATGGGCACGTCGTCGGCACGCAGCGGCACGGCGATTTCGCGGCCCAGCACTTCGCCGGTAGCCGGCTCGACGACGAGCTTCCAGCCCTGCACCTGCAGCGTCTCGTGCGCGAAGCCGGGCAGCACCACCACGCTCCAGCCCGCCGCCTGCCATTCGGGCACACGCTCGGCCCAGAAGTCGCCGAACTGCTCTTCGCGCAACAGCGTCCACAGCGGGCCGGCGGGCCGCGGCAGGTCGGCAGAGCGCCATTGCAGGGCATCGTCGGGCAGCGGGTGCAGGCCGGCCGCCCACACGGCATCGAGCGCGTCGGCCTCGGCGGCGCGCTCGCGTGTGATCGACCACGGGCCGCCTTCGGCATCGTCGACCTGCACGACGGCCGGGCCGCGGCTGTTGAGCACCGAGGTCGGCGCGGGCAGCTCGGTCTCGCGGCCGTCTTCGTGGCGGTAGAGCCAGCCGATGCGCGCCACCGTGACCTCGGGGCCACGCGGGCCGAACGGGCCGCTTGGGCGCAGGCCCAGCAGGCCGTGGCCGCGGTTCAGGGTCTGCAGCGTGAGGCGGGGGCGGAAGCGGAAGGAAGAAGGCGTGGCGTGCGCGGGCCCTGGAACACTCATGCACCCGATTGTGGGCGCGCGCTCGTGTCGTCCGGCGTGGCGGCCGCTGGCAGCGTGACGGTGAAGAGCGACCCCTCGCCCGGCCGGCTCTGGGCGTCGATCCGACCACCCATCAGCTCGACCAGGTGGCGGCTCAGGGCCAGGCCGAGGCCGCTGCCGGGCACGGCCGTCGCTTCGGCGCCGAGGCGGTCGAAGGGCGTGAAGAGGCGCTGCAGCTGGGTGGCGTCCATGCCGATGCCGTCGTCCTGCACGCGCAGCGCGACCTCGCTGCTGCCGAGGCGCGCCGACACCGTCACGCGCCCGCCCGCGCGGCCGTACTTGATCGCGTTGGACAGCAGGTTGTGCACCACCTGGCGCACGCGCCGCGGGTCGGCGTGGACCGGCAGCGCCTGCGCCGGCAGCGCGTCGACGAGCTGGATGCGCGCCGCCTCGGCCACCTGCGACAGCTGCACCAGGCAGCCACGCACGATCTCGGCCAGGTCCATGCGGGCAGTGGCCATGCGCAACTGGCCCAGCTCGGCACTCGACAGGTCGAGGATCTCGTCGATCAGGTCGAGCATGTGCTGCCCGCTGCTGCGGATGAGGCCGCCCCAGGCGCGGTGCTTCTCGGTGAGCGACAGGTCGATCTCGAAGAGCTGCGCGAAGCCGAGGATCGCGTTGAGCGGCGTGCGCAACTCATGGCTCACACGCGAGAGGAACTGCGTCTTGTTGAGGCTGGCCGCTTCGGCCACGTCGCGCGCGAGCCGGACGTCCTGCATCTGGCGGCGCACGGTGATCTCGGCCACCGTGCCGCGCAGGCCGGTGATGCAACCGGTCTCGTCGCGCACGGCTTCGCCGCGGGCTTCGATCCAGCCTCCCCCACCGCCACGGCGCCGGTATTCCACTTCGAGCGCGAAGGGCTCGCCGGTCTTCATCGTGCGCACGACGGCCGCCTGCACCAGGGCCATGCTGTGCGGCGGATAGGTCTGGGTGCGGTCCGCATCGGCCGGCGGCGGCGGCTCGCCCGGGTCGTAGCCGAAGATGGTGTAGAGCTGCTCCGACCAGCGGGTGCGGCCGCTGGCCATGTCCCATTCCCAGCTGCCGATCTGGCCCAGGCGCTGCGCCTCGCGCATGGCCGCCTCGCTGCGCCGCAGCAGGTCGAGCGCACGCTGGTGCTCGGCCACTTCGGCACGCAAGGCGGCTTCGATCTCCTTGAGCCGCGTGACGTCGGTGACCTCGACCATGAAGCCGACCGCGCGGCCGTCGACCATGTCGGGCAGGTAGTGGGCCACGATGTGGCGCATGTCGCCACCGGGCGAGCGCACATGCCGCTCGAACATCTGCTCCTGCCCGCCGAGGGCTGCGCGCGCATAGGGCTCGTTCATCGCGAAGACCTTGGGCTCCAGCAGGTCCTGCAGGCGCGTGCCGACGAGGCTGCCGGGGGCCGCGCCGAACCAGCGCTCGTAGGCCCGGTTGGCGAAGCGGCAGCGCAGGTCGCCGTCCCAGTAGCCGAGCATCGACGGCACGTGGTCGACCAGGCGGCGCACGTGATAGGCGACACCTTCCCTGAACGGGTCCTCACTCATGCGGCCCACGCTATCCCTGGGCCGGCACTTGTGTATCGGGGAGAACGAGGGGCACACGGCCGCGCGATCGGCTCAAGATGCGGTGTTGCGACCTGCCGCGCAACACCGCACGAACCATGGCGATGACGACCCCCCACTCCTCCCATGACGCCTCGCATGACTCCGCGCATGACGCCACACGCGACGACAGCTCGCGCCCCGCGACGGCCTTCGACATTCCCCTGCGGCCGCTGAGCTGGCGCACGCTCGTGCAATGCCTGCGCTTGGGCCTGCGCGACTTCAAGCGCGCGCCGTGGATCGGCCTCTTCTACGGCGCCTGCTTCGTGGCGATGGGCTGGGCGCTGCTGGCGGTGTTCCGGCATGCGCCGGTGTACGTGCTCGCGCTGTCGGCCGGCTTCCTGCTGATGGGGCCATTCCTCTGCATGGGCCTGTACCGCGTGAGCCAGCAGCTCGAAGCGGGTGGCGCGCCGCACTTCGCCGACTCGCTCTTCGCGTGGCGCACCCGGCTCGGCACGCTGGCCATCTTCGGCTTTGCGCTGCTGGTGCTCGAGATGCTGTGGGGGCGCGCGGCACTGGTGGTGTTTGCGGTGAGCTTCGACGGCATGCCCGACTTCAAGGGCTCGTTGCTCGCCCTGCTCGACCTCGACAACCTCGGCTTCATCGTCGCCTACCTCGCGGTGGGCGCGGTGTTCGCCGGGCTCATCTACGCGGTGAGCGTGGTCGCCATCCCGATGATCCTCGACCGGCAGACCGATGCAATCACCGCGGCGCTCACCAGCCTGCGGCTGGTGCTCACGCAGACACCGGTGCTGCTGGTGTGGGGTGCCATCGTCACCGTGCTCGTGGTGCTGGCGCTGCTGCCGGGTTTCGCGGGCCTGCTCGTGGTCGGCCCGTGGCTCGGGCATGCGAGCTGGCACCTGTACCGGCACGCGGTGGGCTGACGCTCGCCGCCACAATCGGGGGCCCACCTTCCGCCCCCGACACCTTGCTCGCCCTCAAGCTGCTGCTCGTCCCCACCTTCCTGCTGATGCTTTCGCTGGCGGGGCGCCGATGGGGGCCGCAGGTGGCCGGCTGGCTCGCCGGCCTGCCGGTGGTGACCGGCCCCATCCTCTTCTTCCTGGCGGTCGAGCGCGGCACCGGCTTCGCGTCCTCGGCGGCCACGCTGTCGCTGTCGGCGGTGCTGGCCTCGGTGAGCTTCAGCCTCGCTTTCGCGCACGCCGGCCTGCGCGGGCGGTGGTGGCCGGCCTTGCTCGCGGGGCTGGTGTCCTGGGCCGTGATGGCCACGCTGCTGGCGCGCTGGCCGCTGCCGCTGGGGTGGGCGCTGGCGCTCGCGCTCGGCACCTTGTGGATGGCGGCGAGGCTCTTCCCCGCGGAGGCCCTCCAGCCCTCGGCGCGCACGACGGGCCGCGGCGAGCTGCTGCTGCGCATGGCCACCGGCGCCGGGCTCACGGTGGGCGTGACCGCCGCGGCCGCGGCGCTCGGGCCGGCCTGGAGCGGCCTGCTGGCGGTGTTCCCGGTGCTGGGCATCGTGCTGGCGGTGTTCTCGCACCGCAGCCAGGGCGGTGGCTTCGCCGCCGCCTTGCTGCGCGCGATGGCGACCGGGCTCTATGCCTTCGTCGCCTTCTGCTTCGTGCTCGCCCTGGCACTGCCCGGCTGGGGCACCGGCAGGGCCTTCGCCGCGGCCGTCGCGGCCTCGCTTGCGGTGCAGGTGGCCACGCGCGGGCGCGTCGCGGTGCAGCGGCCCCGGCCTACTTGAAGCACTGGCCGCGCCGCTCCAGCCAGTAGACGACGTTGCCGATCACCGCGATGCTGCCCGAGATCACGGCGCTTGCCGTGGCCACGGCCCCTGCGCCCACCAGCAGGGCCACGCAGCCCTCGTTGGCGCAGCCGCCGAACCAGCCGATCTGCTGCACGTCGAGCACCATCTGGCGCTTCTGGATCTTGCAGTCGTCGTCGAACACGATTTCCGTGCGCGGCACCACGATGCAGGCCGACAACAACAAGGGCAGCAACAGCAGGCTGGGGACTTTCACGTAAGGGCGCACGGCGACGGTCCGATCGTGGTGTTTGCCACAGCCTAACCGACGCTGCGCAGGGCATCGGCTGCTTTGTGCAAATTGCTCACGGAATGCGCGGCGTGCCGTGAGGAAGCCCCTCCTAACATCGCTGCCATGCACCGATTGCTGCTCGTCGAGTCGTCGCCCACCCTGCGCTGCGGGTTGGAGAAGCTGCTGCTGCGCCACGGCTTCGCCGTGGTGTCGCTGCCGGCCGATGCCCAGGCGCTGGCGGCCTTCGACCAGGAGCTGTCGCGCGGCTTGGCCACGCTGATCCTCGGCTGGTCGAACACGCCGGCGGCCATCTGCGAGGCCTTCGTGCAACGCCTGCAGAAGCCCGACTGCCGGCAGCTCGCGCTGGTGGTGCTGGCCGCCGACCCGTCGCACGTCGATGCAAGCCTGTCGTCGGGCCGTGCCTACACCCGCGTGCAGCGCCTGCAGCGGCCGTCCGAAGTGCCGCGCCTGGTGCGCGGCCTGCTCGCGCAAGTGGCCAGCGAGCTGCGGCCCGATGCCGAGTCGCCCACGGCGCTGAAGGTGCTGCTGGTCGACGACTCGCGCACCAGCCGCACCAAGTACCAGCGGCTGCTGCGCAACCACGGTTATGCGGTGGTGGCCTGCGAAGACGCGGAAGCCGCGCTCGAGCGCGTGAAGACCGAGCACTTCGACCTCGCGGTCATCGACTACTTCATGCCCGGCATGAACGGCGCCATGCTGTGCCGCGCCCTGCGCGAGCTGCCAGCCACGCGCGACATGACGCTCGCCGTGCTCACCGGCTCGTATGAAGAAGGCCTCATCAGCGACTGCCTTGCGGCGGGCGCGAGCGAGTGCATGTTCAAGAACGAGTCCGACGAACTCGTGGTCGCGCGTGTCGACAGCATGGCCCGGCTGTGCGAGCGCGAGCGCCGCCTGAAGGAAGAAGGCCAGCGGCTCGAACTCATCCTCTCGTCGGTGGGCGACGGCGTCTACGGCGTCGACCGCCACGGCCGCATCACCTTCGTCAACCCGGCGGCGCTGCGGCTCCTGCAGTGCACGCACGAAGACGAACTCGTCGGGCTCTCGGCCCACGAGCGGTTGCACCACCGCGACGAGCGCGGCCGCCCGGTGCCCGCCGAGACCTGCTTCCTGCAACAGGCCTACGAGCTGGGCGATTCACTCAGCAACTGGGAGACGGTGTTCTGGCGCGCCGATGGCGAGATGCTCAACGTCGAGTGCACGGTGCGTCCGCAGCATCAGGGCGAAGACTGCGTCGGCGTGGTGGTCGCCTTCCGCGACATCGCCGAGCGCAAGCGCCACGAGGCCGAGACGCAATGGCAGCTGCGCCACGACCACCTCACCAAGCTGCACAACCGCCGGCACTTCGAATACATGCTGGAGCAGGAGATCTTCCGCCTGCGCCGCAGCGCCGAGCAGAGCGCGCTGCTCTTCATCGACCTCGACCGCTTCAAGCACATCAACGACTCCGCCGGCCACGCGGCGGGCGATGCGCTGCTGTCGAGCATCGGGCGCAAGCTCAAGTCGCGCTCGCGCCAGTCCGACCTGGTGGCACGCCTGGGCGGAGACGAGTTCGCCGTGCTGCTGCGCAACGTCGACGACGGCAGCGTGCTCGCCCTGGCCGAGAAATTCCGCGCCATCCTCGACGACGGCAACTTCAGCCACGGCGGGCGCGAGTTCGAGGTCTCGGGCAGCGTGGGCATCGCGCGCCTGAGCCGCCACACGCTCTCGCCGGCCTACGCGATGAACTGCGCCGACGCGGCCTGCCACATCGCCAAGCGCGAGGGCCGCAACCGCATCCACATGTTCGACCTCGGCGGCGATGCCGGCGCGCTGGCCACGCTGCAGCAGTCGTGGTCGGAGCGGCTCAAGATCGCCCTCGCCGCGGGCAGCTTCGCCCTGCAGTTCCAGCCCATCTTCGACCTGCGCCGCCTGCCCGAAGCCACGACCGAAGAGATGGCCGACGAGCTGCCCGCCAACGCCCTGTACGGGCATGAGGTGTTCGTGCGGCTCGACGACGTCGACACGCTGCTCGCGCCGCGCGCCTTCCTCTCGCAGGCCGAGCGCTTCGAGCTGATGCCCGCGCTCGACGGCTGGGTGATGGACCGCATCGCGCTCATGCTCGCGCGCGAGGCCCGGCCCGTCGCCTCGCGTTTCCACCTCAACGTGGCCACCGCCTCGCTGCTCGACGCCGGCTACCTCGCCCGCCTCACCACGCTGCTGCGCGAAGGCGCCTTCGCGCCCGGCCAGCTGTGCCTGGAGATCAAGGAAAGCGAACTCGCCGGACAACTGCCGGCGCTGCTGCCGGTGCTGGGCGAGCTGCACCAGCTCGGCGTGCGCCTGCTGCTCGACGAATACGGCCGAGGCCTCGGCGGCCTGGGCCACCTGCGCGGCCTGCCGCTGTCGGCCGTCAAGCTCGACGGCAGCCTGGTGCAGGGCCTGGCGGGCGACGAGGTCGGCGTGCTGATGGTGCGCGCCATGACCGACCTCGCCCATGCGATGAAAGCGGTGGTGATCGCCCCGCTGATCGAAGACACGACCGTGCTGCAGCGCCTGCGCAGCGCCGGTGTCGACTACGCGCAGGGCTTCGTGCTCGGCGAGCCGCGCACCAGCTGGTCGGCGCTGCTGCCCGCCTGAGCCCGCGCGAGGCGGGCTCCGGGCGCCGCGTCAGCCCGGCCGCTTCGGGATCTGCAGCCCGCGCTGCACCGCCGGCCGGGCCTTGAAGGCCTCGAGCACGCGCTGCACGTTCTTGAAGTCGGCAAAGCCGACCAGCTCGCCCGCGCCGTAGAACCCCACGAGGTTGTTGACCCAGGGGAAGGTCGCGATGTCGGCGATGGTGTAGTCGTCGCCGATGATCCAGGTGCGGCCGGCGAGGTGCTTGTCGAGCACGCCCAAGAGCCGCTTGCTCTCGGCCACGTAGCGGTCGCGCGGGCGCTTGTCTTCGAAGTCCTTGCCGGCGAACTTGTGGAAGAAGCCGAGCTGGCCAAACATCGGCCCGATACCGCCCATCTGGAACATCAGCCACTGCAGCGTCTCGTAGCGCGCGGCCACGTCGGTGGGCATCAGCTGGCCGGTCTTGGCCGCGAGGTAGACGAGGATCGCGCCCGACTCGAAAAGCGCCAGCGGCGCGCCGTTCGGGCCATGCGGGTCGATGATGGCCGGGATCTTGTTGTTCGGGTTCAGCGAGATGAACTCGGGCGAGAGCTGGTCGTTGGTGTTGAAGTCGACCAGATGCGGCTCATACGGCAAGCCCGTCTCTTCGAGCGCAATCGAGACCTTCACGCCGTTGGGCGTGGGCAGCGAGTAGAGCTGCAGGCGGTCGGGGTGCTGGGCGGGCCACTTCTTCGTGATGGGGAAGTCGTTCAGGGTCATGTCGTCGTCGTGCGCTGGAGGTCAGCCGCGCCGTGCCGGCTCGGCCTGGTGGAGGAAACGGGTGAAGAGATCGCGCGGCGGGGTGAGCGAGGCGCTCTTCATCAGGCGGCCGACTTCGCCGCGGTGATACGCGCCATGCGTGATGACGTGCGCGAGGATCTCCTCGCGCGACATCAGCCCCTTGTCGCCATCGGTGAAGGTGAACGCCAGGCGCTCGTCGAGCTGCTGCGGCGTGACGGTGCGCGTGTAGTCGACGTACCAGCGGTCGACCTCGGCCACCGCCTCGCCGAGCTGCGCGACGGTGGGCGTCTCGGGCGTGTTGGTGCTGCTCAAGCCGTGGGCTTCACCGCTCAGGTGGCCGCGGAAGATGCGGTCGACCGTGTGGATGTGGTTCAGCGTGCGCAGCGCGGTGTGGCGGTTGGCCTCGTCGAGCTGGCCGAGCTGCGCGAAGAACTGCTCGTTGATCCAGGCCTTCTCGCGAAAGAGCGAATGCAGCAGGGTCGAAGCGCTCATGGCGTGGCTCCTTTTGCATCATCGGGAATCAGCACCGCCATCGTGATGCGCGACAGGCAGGTGAGCTTGCCGTCTTCGTTCTTGATCTCGATCTGCCACACCTGCGTGGTGCGGCCGACGTGCACCGGCCGCGCGGTGCCCGTGACCCACCCACCCGTGACCGGGCGAATGTGGTTGGCGTTGATGTCGAGCCCCACCACGCGGTGGCCTTTCGGCGCGGCGAAGGCGGCAGCACACGAGCCGAGCGTCTCGGCCAGCACCACCGACATGCCGCCGTGCAGGATGCCGGCCGGCTGCTTGGTGCGCTGATCGACCGGCATCCGGGCCGTCAGGTGGTCGTCGCCGACTTCGGTGAACTCGATGCCGACGTGTTCGGACGCGGTGTTGACGCTGAACCGGGTCAGCAGTTCGATGGAGGCGGGTTGTTTCCAGATCGCGGGCATGGCGGTGCGGGTGACGAAGGAGCGGCGAGTGTGGCAGAGCCCGCGCGCCCCTGCAGGAGACAGGTCACGCCGGCTTGTGGCACACCGCTTCCACGTTGTGCCCATCGGGGCCGATGACGAAGGCGCCGTAGTAGTTCGGGTGGTAGTGCGTGCGCAGGCCGGGGCCGCCGTTGTCCTTGCCGCCGGCCGCCATCGCGGCCTTGTAGAACGCGTCGACGTCGGCACGTGTCTCGGCGCGCAGGGCGAGGTGCAGCGGTGCCGGCTTCTGGGCCGACGGGCTGATCCACAGCTCGGGCGCGTGGGCGTTGCCGAGGCCCGCACCGGCGCCGGGCGGGCCCTCCATCACCACCTTGTAGCCAAGCGGAGCGAGGGCGGCTTGGAAGAACTTCATGCTGGCGTCGTAGTCGCTGGCGCCGAAACCGATATGGTCGATCATGGGGGCTCCTTCAAGGTCATGGCCTGACGGCGGGGGCTTCGAGTGTCATGCCCTCGTCGCGACTGGCAAGGTACAACTCCAGTTCGATGAGGGCCATGTCGCCGAACGGGTAGGGCTCGGCGCGCACGCCGGTGAGGCAGTTGCGCAAGCGCCGCTGCAGCGAGCCGAGCGATTGCCACTCCAGCCGGTAGAGCGGGTAGCCGTTCGCATGGCCCTGCGGGATGCGGCTGCCGCCCAGGCGCAGGCCGGCACGTTGGTCGTGGCACTGGGCGCACGAGAGGTCGAGCTGGCCCAGGCGCTGCCGGTACATCGCCTCGCCGCGCGTGCGGTAGGGCTGCAGGCGCGCATCGTCGGGCGGCGCGATGGGCAGGCCGCGCGACTGGTGCGCGACGTAACTTTCAAGCGCCAGCAGGTCGGGGCTCTCGTGCGCGAGGGGCGCGCTCTTCTGCCGGCGCTCGCGGCAGAGGTTGATGCGCTGGGACAGGTTCACCGGCCGCTGCAGCACCGCGTCGAACGCCGGGTAGCGCGTGGCCACGCCACGCATCGAGGCCGCGGTGTGGCAGCCGCTGCAGGCCTTGCCCTCGGCTGCGGGTGGCTGGGCCCACAGTGCCGCGCCCTCCTGCACCCACAGCATGCCGGGGTTCTGCAGGTCGTCGCGCTGCATGGCCTGGGTCTCGCGGCTCATGTCGTCGAAGCCGGAGCGGCGCAGGTCCTGCGCGAACACGGCCGGCGCCATGACGAGGAGCAGGAGCGCCGCGAGCTTCATGTGACCTCGATCTTCACGCTCTCGCTCTGCTGGAAGCCGTTGTCGCCGCTCCATTCGAAGCTGAGCGTGCCGCTGTCGGTGGCCACGGTGGTGAAGACGATGTAGGGGTTGGCGGCCACGGCCGGGTACAGCTCGGCGCTGAAGACGAGTTCGCCGTTGTAGCGGCAGCTGAAGTGGGTGATGAGGTCGCGCGGCTTGGTGCTGCCGTTGGCGTCGGGGCGAAAGCCGGTTTCCATCACATGTGCGATGAGCGTGCGCAGCTCGATCACCTCGCCTTTTCGGGCGGTGGTGGGCGCGGTGATCAGCGTGCGGGCCATCGTGCGCTCACTCCAGGCAGGCGGCGAGCGTGACCAGCACGTCGACCGCGTCCGACCAATACGTGCCATCGCTGAGGCGTGCCACGGCGACGAGCTGCTGCGAGGTGGCCAGGCGGATGCGCGTCGACACCTGCGCGCGGCCAGAGCGCGGCGTGAGCGTGAAGCGCACCACGTCGCGCTGCGGGTTGCGGTCGTTGAAGACGGCGATGCCGGTCACGTGCGCGGCGGCGCTCATGGGGCTGTCGACGGTGACGGTGATGGGCACCGCGTTGCCGTTCTCCACCAGTGGCGGCACGTCGAGCTTCACCTTGCCGCGAGTCACCGGCCGGCCGTCGGCATAGCCGCGGATCGCGGCCTCCATCTCCGAGGAGGTGGCATGCGCGGGCAGCACCACCACGGCACCGAGGGAGAAAAGCGCGTCGCGTCGATTCATGCCCAGCCCCTACTTCAGTGTGCCCAGCCAGGCGACCACGTCTTCCACCTCCTGCGCGGTGAGCAAGGTCTTGCCACGTAGCGCGGGCGCCACCCGCGTGAGGCCTTCGCTCCGATGGTAGGCCGGCATGATGGTCTCGGGGTTGAAGCGGCGGGCGTCGACCACACGTGCGCGCAGCTCGCCGGCGCTGTAGCGGCTGCCCACGCCCGCGAGGTCGGGCGCGAGGGTGCCCTGGAAGCGGTCTTCGGGAATGGGTGCGGTGTGGCAGAGCAGGCACAGCCCCTTCTCGCGGCTCGCCGCGAGGGCGCGGCCCCGCACCGCATCGCCGGGGGTGGCGGTGAGCGGCGCCAGGGTGTCGCCCGGTGGCGTGGCGCAGGCGGTCAAGGCCAGCGACAGCAGCGCGATCCAGCCGCGCATCAAGCCTTCTTCAGGCTGTGGTGCCGCAACGGCAGTTCGCGGATGCGCTTGCCGGTGGCCGCGAAGATTGCGTTGAGCACGGCCGGTGCAGCCACCGCGATGGTGGGCTCGCCCACCCCGCCCCAGAAGCCGCCCGAGGGCATGACGATGGTTTCGACCTTGGGCATGTGCTCCATCTGCAGCACCGGGTAGGTGCTGAAGTTGTCCTGCTCGATGCGGCCGTCTTTCACCGTGCACTCGCCGAAGAGCGCAGCCGAGAGGCCGTAGACGAACGAGCCTTCGACCTGCGCCGCGATCTGCTGCGGGTTGACCGCATGGCCGGGGTCGGTGGCGGCCACGATGCGGTGCACCTTGAGCTGGCCCTCGTCGCTCACCGACACCTCGGCACACGCGGCCACGTAGCTGCCGAAACCCATCGTCTGCGCGAGGCCGCGGTACACGCCGGCCGGCGCCGGTGTGCCCCAGCCGGCGCGCTCGGCGGCGGCGTTGAGCACCGCGAGGTGCTTGGGGTGGTTGGCCATCAGCGCGCGCCGGAAGGCCAGCGGGTCGGTCTTGGTGGCGTGCGCGATTTCGTCGATGAAACACTCGAGGTAGATGGTGTTCTGGTTCAGGTTGACCCCGCGCCAGAAGCCGGGCGGCACATGCGGGTTGCGCATCGCGTGGTCGACGAGCAGGTGCGGCACGCTGTAGCCGATCGACGCTTCGGGCCCGGGCGGGTTGAGGCCCTGGAAGACCACCGGGTCCTTGCCGTCGCGGATCATCTGCGGGAACACACCCGCAAGGATCGACTGCCCCGAGAGGCGCATGTGCAGTGCGTTGAGCTTGCCATCGGCATCGAGCCCCGCGCGCAGCTTGCATTGCGTGACCGGGTGGTAGCGGCCGTGCGTCATGTCTTCCTCGCGCGACCAGATCAGCTTGACCGGCGTGCCGGGCAGTTGCTTGGCGATGGCCACCGCCTGGTGCACCCAGTCGTGCACCGCGCCGCGCCGTCCGAAGCCGCCCCCGAGCAGCAGCTTGTAGACCTCGCACTTCTCGGCCGGCAGGCCCGAGGCCTCGCTGGCCGCGGCGAGTGCGGCCTCGCCGTTCTGCGTCGGGGTCCACACTTCGCAACGCTCGGGCGTGTACTTCACCGTCGCGTTCATCGTCTCCATCGTCGCGTGGTTCTGGAACGGGTACGAATACACCGCCTCGATCACACGCGCGCTGCTCGCAAGCGCCGCCTTCGCATCGCCGTTGCTGTTGCCCACCACCGCCTGCGGCGCGTCGAGGCCTTCCTTCAGCAGAGCCGCGATGCTCGCGCTCGACACCTTCGCGTTCGGGCCTTCGTCCCACTCGATGGGCAAGGCGTCGAGCGCGCTCTTCGCGTGCCACCAGGTGTCGGCCACGACCGCCACGGCGCTGTCGCCCACGCGCACGATCTTCTTCACGCCGGGGCGCTTGGCGATGGCGGCTTCGTCGATGCGCTTCACCTTGCCGCCGAAGACCGGGCAGTCCTTGATGGCGGCGTTGAGCATGCCGGGGAGCTTGAGATCGCTGCCGTAGACCTGCGCGCCGGTGGTCTTGTCGACCGTGTCGAGGCGGGCGAGCGGCTTGCCGACGAGCTTCCAGTCTTTCGGGTCCTTGAGCGCGACGTCGGTGGGCGGGGTGAGCTTCGCGGCGGCGAGGGCGACCTTGCCGTAGCTCACCGTGCGGCCGCTCGGCGTGTGCGTGATCACGCTGTTGGCGGCGCGGCATTCGCTCGCCGGCACCTTCCACTGGTCGGCCGCGGCCTGCACCAGCATCAGCCGCGCGGTGGCGCCGCCCTTGCGCACGTACTCGTGCGACTCGCGGATGCCGCGGCTGCCGCCGGTCGAGAAGTTGCCCCAGGCACGTTTGCGCGCAAGGTTCTGGCCCGGCGTCGGGTACTCGGTCGTGACCTTCGCCCAGTCGCAGTCGAGTTCCTCGGCCACGAGTTGCGCGAGGCCGGTGAGCGTGCCCTGGCCCATCTCGGAGCGGGCAATGCGGATCACCACGGTGTCGTCGGGTTTCACCACGACCCAGGCGTTGATCTCGGGCGTCTCCGTGTGCGCCGCCGCACCGGCGAAGGGGATGTGAAAGCCGACCACCAGGCCGGCCGAAGCGCCGATGAACGAGCGACGCGAGAGGGTGACGGTGCTCATGCCTGGCCCCCTTCCGCCACGATGTGCTGGATGTCGACCGCCAGCTTCTTCATGTCGCCGCCCTTCGCCGCCGCCTTGATCGCGGCGCGCACGCGGTTGTAGGTGCCGCAGCGGCAGATGTTGGTCATGGCCGCATCGATGTCGGCATCGGTCGGGTCGGGCTTCTGCTTCAGCAGCGCCGCCGCGGCCATGATCATTCCGGACTGGCAGTAGCCGCACTGCGGCACGTCCATCGCCTGCCAGGCCTTCTGCACCGGGTGGTCGCCTTTCGCCGACAGCCCTTCGATGGTGACGATCTTCTCCTTCGCGCTCACCGAGGACACCGGCCGCACGCAGCTGCGGGTGGGCTGGCCGTCGATGTGCACCGTGCAGGCGCCGCATTGCGCGATGCCGCAGCCGTACTTGGTGCCGGTCAGCCCGAGTTGCTCGCGCAGCACCCACAGCAGCGGGGTCTCGGGGTCGGCAGTCACCGTGCGGGTCGTGCCGTTGACGTGAAGGGTGGCCATCGAAACGTCTCCTCTGGGCGGTCGAGGCTGGCGAGCATGCGGCAAGGTTAAAACCCTGACGTGACAGGGGGCGGGCCCGGTACGGCGCAAGATGCGGCGCCTCACGACGCGGAGACCAACGCATGGCGAGACGACGACACGCGGGCATTCTTCTGGCCGGCCTCCTGGCGGCTTCCGGCACCCAGGCGCAGACGACCGCCCCGCTGGCGACACGCTCGCTCGCCGCCACCTGCGCCGCCTGCCACGGCACCGATGGCCAGGCCGTCGGCGGCGCCGGCATGGCGAGCCTGCGCGGGCTGGACCGGCAGTACCTGCAAGCGCAGCTCAACGCGTTTCGCGACGGCAGCCGCCCCGCCACCGTGATGCACCAGATCGCCAAGGGCTACACGCCCGAGCAGATCGAGCAGCTCGCCGCCTATTTCGCGGCGCTGCCGAGGGTGTCGCCATGAGGCGCCGCAATCTCTTGCTGGGCAGCGGTGCGGCCGTCACGCTGGCGGCCTGCGGCACCACGGGCCAGCGCGTGCCGTCTCGTGCGCAGGTGGTGGTGATCGGCGGTGGCTACGGCGGCGCGACCGCGGCGCGATATGTGCGGCTGCTGTCCGAGGGGAAGGTCGACGTGGTGCTCGTCGAGCCGCAGCCGAGATTCGTCTCGTGCCCGGTGTCGAACCTGGTGCTGAGCGGCCTGCGCCAGCTGTCCGACATCACGAGCCCGTATGACACGCTCGTCTCGCGCCACGGCGTGACCTGGGTGCGCGACAGCGCCTCGCGCCTCGACACCGCGGCCAAGACGGTCACGCTCGCCGGTGGTTCGAGCCTCCGTTACGACACGCTGGTGGTCTCGCCCGGCGTGGAGCTGCTGTTCGACGAGATCGCCGGCCTGCGCGCCGCGCACGCCAGCGGCCAGGTGCTGCAGGCGTGGAAGGCCGGGCCCGAGACGGCGGCGCTGCGACGCCAGCTCGAAGCCATGCCCGACGGCGGCGTGTATGCGATCTCGGTGCCCGAGTCGCCCTACCGCTGCCCACCCGGGCCCTACGAGCGGGCGAGCGTGATCGCCGCCTACTTCCAGCGCGCCAAGCCGAAGTCGAAGGTGCTGATCCTCGACGCCAACCCCGACGTCACCTCCAAGCCGGCGCTCTTCAAGAAGGCCTGGGCCGAGCTGTATCCGGGCATGGTGGAGTACCGGCCCTTGCACAAGGTGGTTGCCGTGGAGGGCCAGCGCATCCGCATCGAAGTGCAGGACGACGTGCGCGCCGACGTGCTCAACCTGCTGCCGCCGATGCGCGCCAACTCCATCGCCGCCGAGAGCGGGCTGATGAACGCCGGCCGCTGGTGCAAGGTCGACTGGCTCACCTTCGAGTCGACCGCCGCCAAAGACGTGCACGTGCTCGGCGACGCGGTGCTCGCCGCGGGCGGCATGCCCAAGAGCGCCCACATGGCCAACGCGCACGCCAAGGTGGCGGCGGCGGCCATCGTCGCGCGCCTGCGCGGCGAGCCGGTGAACCCGCACCCGATGCTTACCAACACCTGCTACAGCCACGTGGGCGACACGAGCGCGATCCACGTGGCGAGCGTGCACGAGTACGTGGCGGCGGAAGCCACCTTCAAGCCGGTGCCCGGCTCGGGCGGCGTCTCGGTGCAGCGCAACGAAGCCGAGGCGGCGTTCGCGGCGGGCTGGGCGCGCAACATCTGGGCCGACACGCTGGGCTGACAGGAGCCGGAGCGCGGCCTGCTTCTTGCGAGCGCGCCGCACATGCACACCGACCGCATCTATCCCAGCGCCGAGTTCTTCCAGCCCACCGCCGAAGGCGAGCCGCTGCGCAGCGTGGTGGTCGAGAACGCCGATGCGGTGATCGTGGCGTGGCACGTCGCACCGGGCCAGTGCATCCCGGCGCATGTGCACCCGGCCGGGCAGGACACCTGGACCATCCTCAGCGGCACCGGCCAGTACCGGCTCGACCATGCGGGCACGGCGCGCGAGGTGTACGCAGGCGACGTGGTGGTGGCGCCGCGTGGTTGTGTGCACGGCGTGTACAACCACGGCCGACAGCCGCTGCGCTTCATCTCGGTGGTGTCGCCGGGTGACGCCGGCTACGAGCGGCTGGACGCCTGACGCTCAGCGCGCGCCGCCGAGCAGGCGCACATAGTCCGCGGCCAGCGAGATGTCGTTGTGGCCGGCACCCGGCAGCACGTGCAACGTGGCGCGGCCGGCAGCGAAGCGGGTCATCAGCATCTCGGTGCTGTCGCGCGGGATCACCTCGTCGTGCTCGGCCATCAGCACCGTGGTCGGCGCCTGCACCTGCGCGGCGTAGCGCCACGAGGCGTACTTGTCGAGCAGCAGCCAGCGCACCGGGAAGACGCGAAAGCGCGCCGCGGCGATGTCTTCGATGCTGTCGTAGGGCGTCACGAGCACCAGCCGCGCCGCCGGCCGCTGGCTCGCGAGCCGCGTGGCCACGCCGCTGCCCAGGCTGCGGCCGATCACCGTGACCTGCGGGTGCTGCCGGTGCACCTGGTCGAAGAGCGCGAGCGCATCGTCGGCGATGTCGGCCTCGGTGGGCTTGCCGCTGCTGCGGCCGTACCCGCGGTAGTGCAGCAGGTAGAGCGAATGCTGCGGGAAGGCCTGCGCGAGCGGCGCGAAGTTCTGGGTCACGTCTTCGCCGTTGCCGCCGAAATACAGCACCGCCTGCGCGCCCGCGAGCGCACGGTGGCTGGCCACCACCCCCGGCCGGCCGTCGACCGGCACGTGCGGCGTGTCGACATGCGCCGGCTGCGGGAAGTAGAGCAGCGAGCGCTGGAAGAAAAAGAGTGCCGCGCAGGCCGCCCCGTAGGCCAGCAGGGCAACGACGACAAGGCTGGTCAGCATTCGCCGCATGGCCTCAGGGCGGCGACGCGAGCGCGTCGTCGATGAAGGCATCCCACACCGGGTCGGGCTGGCGCCAGACCTCGCGCATCAGTGCAAAGGCCTGCTCGCGAGGCCGTTGCTCGCGCAGTGCCCAGTAGAGGCCGAGGAACGCAGTGACGCGCAGGTTGGCGGCGCAGTGCACCCAGACCTTCTCGCCGCGGCAGCCGTCCATCGCATCGAAGAAGGCCTTGAGGTCCTCGCGCATCGGCGCGCCGAACTGCACCGGGATGTGCACGTAGCGCATGCCCAGCGACGCCACCGTGCCGGCTTCGTCGGGCAGCGAATAGCGTGGGTCGTCGTGCAGCGCGAGGTTGATGACGGTGGTGTAGCCGGCTTCGGCGATGTCGCCCAGCTGCTTCACGCTCGGCTGGCCCGAGCTGCCGAGGCGCTCGTCGATGGCGCGGTGGTTGTAGATGGTGGCGAGCGCGGCGCTCATGCCGGCGCACTCATCCCTTGCCATACAGAACCATCTGCGTGCAACGAAAGAGCGCGACCGTCTTGCCGGTCTCGCGGTGCTTCACGACAGAGTCCCACACCTGCGTGTTGCGGCCTTTGTGCACGGGCGTGGCGGTCACCTCGACCGTGCCGTCGCGCGCCGTGCCGAGGTGGTTGGACTTGAGCTCGATGGTGGTGAAGCCCACCGCGCCGTCCGGCAGGTTGGCCAGGCAGCCGAAGCCGGCGGCGGTGTCGGCCAGGGTGACCACGCTGCCAGCGTGCAGGAAGCCGTTGGGCGCCATCAGGAACGGCTGCACCGGCATCTCGGCGTGGATCACGTCCGGCCCGCCGTGGGTGATGGTGATGCCCAGGTGGCCGGGCAGGTTGTGCGCGGCGCGCTGGTTGAAATCGTCGGCTGTGCGCATGGTGGTGTGACAGGGTGGGAACCCGACGATTCTGCCGAGGCTCGGCCGAGTCTGCTGATCTGCGGGGGAGTTGCCTCCGGCGAGCCGCTGTGCCACCCTGCACGCAGGCTCGCCCCATGAGGTCAGGCCATGCAAGAACGGAGACAACACGGCACCCCACGATGGGCCGTGCCGGTCGCGGCCGGTGCGGTGGGGGTGATGCTGTGGCTGGCGCAAGCCGCAGGCCCCGATGCACCTGTGGAGCCCGCAGCCACCCCCAAGCCCGTGGCGATGGCCGTCACCCCCTCGACACCCGCCGCGCCCTACACCCGCCCGCCGGTGCTCAAAGTCCCGCCTGCGAAACCGCAGCGCCGCCCGCTCGGCACGGCCGAGGTCTGCGGCTACGGCGAGGTGCAACTGCCGCCCGACGACCCCGACCCTGTGCAGCGCATTCCGCTCGACGTGCGCCGCTCGGCGCTGGAGGCGATGGACGCGCTCATGCTGGCCAGTGACGACGACCAGGTGCGTGCCGCGGCGCTCTGGATGGGCGCCCGCCTGCGCGGGCGCGAGGTGACGAGCCGCATCGAGCAGATCGCCCGCCTCGCTGCCGCGTCCCGCGACCCCTTCGTCTACGCCATCGCGCTCGAAGCCTGCACCGGCCGGCACGGGCCCGGCGGCGGCTCGTGCAACCTCCTCAGCACGGCGCAATGGGTGCGCCTCGACCCCGACAACGCCGTGCCCTGGCAGGCCCTCGCCGCCGAAGCCCGCGCGCGCGACGAGCCTCAGGCCGAAGACGAAGCGCTCCAACTGGCCGCGCTCGCGGCACGCTCCGACGTGCATGTGGGGCGGCTGCCGCACCTGGTCGACAAGGCCCTCGGCCCGGAGATGACGGCGCTGCAACGCACGCTCGCGCTCAGTGCCGGCCTGAGCGCAGAGGCGGTGTGGTCGGCGTCGCACGGCGTGGCCGTGGTGCACTCCGCGCAGGGCTTCGACCTCAGTTGCGAAGGCATGCAGCGCCGGCTGCTGGCGCTCAACACCATGCGCTGAGCCTGTGGCGGCGTGTCACCCGACGCCGGCCTCTTTCTCCGCCCGCATCCGCGCATTTACATACGCCCCCTGCGGCACGTGCAGCAGGTCGGCGATGCGCCACAGCACGTGGCGCTCGTGGGCGCTCAGGTGGCCGTCGGCGTAGGCCACGCGCCACATGTGCTCGATCATGCGCAGCTTCTGCGGCATCTCGAAACGCTCGTTGATGCGCGAGGTGAAGCTGAAGAGATCGGTGGCGCGCTGGGCCGCGTCTTCGGCGAGCTCGGTGAGGCGTTGCGCTTCGTCGTCGGAGAGCGAGAACTTGTCGCGCAAGCCGGCCAGCACTGCCTCGCGCTCGCCCGCGTGGAAGCCGGGGTCGGCGCGCATGACCTCGACCAGCATCACCGCGGTGGCGAGCTGCAGCGCGTGTTCGGCGGTGGCGGGGTCGGCGGCCGGCGCGGGCGGGCACAGGCTGTCGAAGAGGTCTTTCAGCGTCTTGAGCATGCGTCGATGATGGCACCGCCGCGAAGCGGCCCGGTGTGTAAGGGAACTTCGGACAGGCCGCGTGGCGCCCGCCCGACTGCGCACGCTCGGCCCGCCGTCCTACAGTGGCAGGCTGGCCGTTTTGGCCCTTTCACACCGCTTGCGCCCATGTCGTCCACCGTCGTTTCACCCACCCCGCTCGTGCAGCTGTACCGCCATGCCTGGGCGCATGCGGCCGGGGTCAGGGCGCGCATGGTGGGAGCACTCGCCATGCTGGGCGGCTCGCAGCTGCTCAAGCTCGCGATGCCGTGGATGGCGGCGCAGGCGATCAACAGCATCCAGGTCGCCGGTGCGGCCGGTCTCTCGCGGGCAGGCTTGTGGATCGCGGCCATTCTCGGCCTGCAGGCCGCGGTGTGGTGCTTCCACGGCCCGGCGCGGGTGATGGAGCGCTCGGTGGCGCTGCGCGTGCGCCGCAGCGTGGCCGATGCGCTGTACCGGCGCCTCACGGCCGCGCCGCTCACCTGGCATGAGCGCCACCACTCGGGCGACCTGCAGCACCGCGTGGGGCAGGCCAGCTCGGCCTTGTCGAACTTCACCGAGAGCCAGTTCATCTACCTGCAGAACTTCATCAACGTGGCGGGCCCACTCACGGCGCTCGCGCTGCTGTCGCCGCTCACCGGCGGGCTGGCGCTGGTGGGCTTCGTGGCCATCGCGGTGGCCATCGTGCGTTTCGATGGCGCGCTGATGGCGCTCGCCGCGCGCGAGAACCAGGCGCAGCGCGGCTACTCCGCGCGCCTGCTCGACTTCGTCGGCAACATCGGCTCGATCGCGAGCCTGCGGCTGCAGCAGGCCACGCGCACGCTGCTCGACAGCCGGCTGCTCGCGGTCTTCGAGCCGCTCCGGCGCAGCATCGTGCTCAACGAGTGGAAGTGGTGCGCGGTGGACGTGCTCACCGTCTCGCTGAGCTGGGGGCTGGTGGTGGTCTATGCCTGGTCGGCGCACGGTGCGGCGAGCGGCGCGCCGCTCCTGATCGGCAGCCTCTTCATGATCTACCAGTACGCGCAGCAGGCGGCCAACGTGCTGGGCGCGATGGCGTCGAACTACCAGACGCTCGCGCGCACGCAGACCGACTTCGCGAGCGCCGCGCCGATCTGGCAGGCGCCGCAGGTGCCTGTGGTGGAGCGCGCCACCGGCGCCGCCTGGCAGCGCATCGACCTGCAGGGCCTCGCCTACCGCCATTCCGGCCACGAGCGCGGCGGCCTGCACGACGTGCACCTGAGCCTGCACCGCGGCGAGCGCATCGCGCTCGTGGGCGCAAGCGGCTGCGGCAAGAGCACGTTGCTGCGGGTGCTGGCCGGGCTCTACGGCGCCGAGCAGGGCCATGTGTCGGTCGACGGCGTGCCGCAGCTCGGCCGGCGCCACCTGGCCGACCTCGCGACGCTGATCCCGCAGGAGGCCGAGGTCTTCGAGCTGAGCCTGCGCGACAACATCACCCTCGGCGCCGACACGCCCGACACCGACCTGCAACGCGCGCTGCACGTGAGTGCGCTCGACATGGTGCTGACCACGCTGCCGCAGCGGCTCGACACGCCGATGTCGGAACGCGGCAGCAATTTCTCAGGCGGCCAGCGGCAGCGTGTGGCGCTGGCGCGCGGTGCGCTGGCGGCGGCCGGCAGCAGCGTGCTGCTGCTCGACGAGCCCACGAGTGCGCTCGATGCCCTCACCGAACAGATGGTGCACGAGCGGCTGAGCGAGGCCTTCCCGCAGGCCTGCATCATCGCGGCCGTGCACCGCATGGGCCTGCTGCATCACTTCGACCGCGTGGTCTTCATGGCGGAGGGACGCGTGGTCGACCACGGCAGCGCCGAAGCCGTGGCTTCACGCCAGCCCGTGTTCGCCGCCATGCTGCAAGGCGCGCGCACCGCCCAAGTGGCCGCGTAAACCCTCGGCGAAACGATACGAATCGTTGCACTTGCCGGGGACGCACTGCTCGGCCCCGCCCGCCATCCCTAGAGTCGGGTGGTAGGGTCTTCCGCACGGGGGAGAAGCGACTGCCAAAATTTTCATCACCTGTTGCCTTCCGAGGTGGTCGATGGTGTTGTCAAGCTTGGCTGGCACATGGCGTGTGCAGCGTTTTCTGATGAGTTCTCTGGTGGTCGCGGGCCTCCTGGCAGGCTGCGGCGGCGGCGGTGACGACGGCACGGCCGCGCCCGGCGGCACCGACCAGACCGCCCCCGGGATCGACGACCCCGAAGGCCTCGGGCTCGATGGCCTGCTCGGCCGAGGCAGCGAATACTTCCCGCTCGGCAGCCACGACCAGTGGGTCTACCGCACCGGCGACGGCGGGCAGCTCAAGTTCAAGGTGACGGGCCGCGAGCGCGTGGGCGAGATCGACACCAGCGTCATCAGCCACAACGTGCCGGGCTTCGCGCCCTTCGAGCAGGTCAACTTCGCCGTCAATGGCCACGCGGTGCGCCAGGTCCCCGGCCCGAACGCCGGCCCGGTGCTGCAGGCGCTCGGCCCGCTCGACGTGATGCGCTTCCCGCTCACCCCGGGCGAGCGCTTCGTGCAGGTCGACCGCACGGTCGACTCCGGCGTCGACATCGACGGCGATGGCCGCAACGACCAGCTCAGCGTGCGCTCCGACGTGACCATGGTCGGCTTCGAACTGCTCACGCAAACCGAGGCCGGCCGCTTCGCCCGCACCGCGCACCTGCGCACCCGCATCGAGCAGACGCTCGTTGCATCGGCCACCGCCACACGCTCCACCATCACCGCCACCATCGACGACTGGTACGCGCCCAACGTGGGCCTCGTGCGCAGCCGCGGCGTCTTCCGCGACGGCGATGCCGTGCAGAACACCAGCCAGAGCCTGCTCGCCTACCGCGTGGGCGGCCGGCGCAGCGATGCGGTCGCGCCGACCGTCACCGCGCTCGACCCGGCCCCGCGCAGCCTCAACGGCAGCCGCACGGTCGTGAACGTCGACTTCAGCGAGCCGCTCGATGCCGATGCGCTCGTGCCCACGAGCGTGGCCGTCACCGACGCGAACGGCCGCGCGGTCTTCGGCAACCTCTCGCTCAACGGCAACCGCCTCACCTTCGTGCCCTACGAGCCGTGGCCGAGCGGCGTGTACACCATCCGCCTGGGCGCCGGGCTGGTCGACCTGGCCGGCAACGCGCTGCGCCCGCGCAGCTGGAGCTTCACCGTCGAGGCCGAAGCACCCACCGCGGTGCGGCTGTCGCCGGCCCGCGACGCGGGCGACGTGGCACTCGACGCCGTGCTGCGCGCCGAGTTCAGCGAAGCGCTGGCCGCGAACACCGTGCCCGGCCACGTGCACCTCTTCGACACCGCCACCGGCACCGAGGTCGCGGCCACCGTGACGCTCGTCAACCCGCGCACCCTCACCATCCGCCCGCAGGCCCCGCTGCAGCGGGCCACGCGCTACCAGGTGCAGTTCGACCCGGCGATCACCGACCTGCACGGCAACCCGGTGATGATGAGCCAGCCCTGGAGCTTCGGCACCGACCCCGGCCTCTTCGGCTACCCGACGCTCGTGCAGCCGCTCTTCGCGCCGGAAGCGGTGGCCATCGGCGACGTGAACGGCGACGGCCTCGACGACGTGGTGATGACCACCTATCTGTCGTTCGACCCCGCCAACGACTTCAAGCTCGTGGTCTACCTGCAGCAACCCGACGGCACGCTGGCCGCGCCGGTGCGCTATTCGAACGCCAGCTACAGCGAGTGCAAAGCCAGCTCGCTCGCGATTGCCGACCTCGACGGCGACGGCCGCAAGGACGTGGCCATCGCCCAAGGCGGCTGCGGGGTCGAGATCTTCCTGCAGCGCCCCGACGGCACGCTCGCGAGCGGCAACTGGCTGCCTTACTCCGAGTCACACCGCATCCGTGCCGCCGACCTCAACGGCGACGGCCTGGCGGATCTGGTGGGCACGAGCGCACAGACCGGCCAGATGGCGGTGTGGTACCAGGTCGGCGGCCGCATCTCGCTGCCGACCTTCTACCCGGCAACGGCAGGGGGCGGCGACGTCTTCACCGCCGGCGACCTCGACGTGGGCGACCTCAACGGCGATGGCCGCCCCGACATCGTGGTGAGCGCGCCCAACGGCGATGCGGCCCGCTCCATCGCCGTGCTGTACCAGCAGGCCGATGGCCGCTACGGCACACCGCTCACGCTGTCGGTCGACAGCACCTGGGCCGCACGCGGCGTGGCCATCGGCGACCTGAACGGCGACGGCCGCCGCGACCTCGCCGTCACCTGGGGCGGCGCGGCGCCGGCTGCGCTCTCGGTCTTCTACCAGCGCACCGACGGCACGCTCGCACCGCCGGTCACGCTGGCAAGCCTCGACTACCCGGGCGCCATCGAGATCGCCGACCTCAACCAAGACGGCCGCCTCGACGCCGTGGTCGCGCACGACGGCTGGGGCAGCGTCGGCGTCTACCTGCAGGCCGCCAACGGCACGCTGCAGGCCGAGCAACGCTTCGACGGCACCGACGGCAGCGCCAACCCGCACGGCCTGGCGGTGGGCGACCTCAACGGCGACGGCCGCGTCGACATCGCCCAGGCCGGCGTGTCGGTGCTCTACAACCGCGGCACGCCCACGGCCGCCGCCGCCACCGAGCGGCGCATGAGCAGCACCGCCGCCGCGCCCAAGCTGCGCTGGTGGATGGGGGTGGGCGGGCGCGCCGTGCCGCAGGCACCGCAAGCCCAGCCGCGCGCCAACGCGCGCTGAGCGCTCGGCTCGCGCCCACGGGCCGGCGTTTCGCGCCGGCCCGCAGCGCCTCGTCGCACGCACCTCGCGGCCCCCTCCTGGGGTGGAAAGAATGGCTTCATTCCCACCCGACGCCCCAGGAGAACCGCATGACATTCCGCTTCGCTTCGACACTCGCCGGGCTGGCGCTGGCCGCCCTGTGTGCCTCGCAGACCTCGGCCCAGGTCGGCCTGCAGCGCGAGAGCTGGACCGTCCAGAAGGCTGACGGCGCTGCCGACACGGTGCCCGGCATGGTCTGGTACCCGACCGCCGCATCAAGCGAGGCCCATCGCTTCGGCCCGTTCCAGGTCCAGGCCGCGCTCGGCGCCCCGCCCACCCCGGGCCGCCACCCACTGGTGCTGTTCTCGCACGGCAACGGCGGCACCGAGATCGGCCACGCCTGGCTGGCTGAGACGCTGGTCTCGGCCGGCTACCTGGTGGTGGCGATCCGCCACCCCGGCTCCAACTACCAGGACATGAGCGCCAAGGGCCGGCCCATCTATTTCACCGAGCGGCCACGCCACCTCACGAAGGTGCTCGACCAGCTGCTCGCCAGCGAGCGCTGGGCGCCGCTGATCGACGCCACGCGCATCGCCGCCGTCGGCACCTCGGCCGGTGGGCACACCGTGCTGGCGCTGGCCGGTGCCCGGCCCGACCCGACGCGTCCCGCGCGTCACTGCAGCGTGCAAGGTCGGGGCCTGGACGACGACGTGACCATGTGCCTGCAAGGAGGCTTCACGAAAGCCCAGCCCGCGCCGGCGCCGCAAGAGCCCGGCCAGCCGGTCGACCGGCGCGACCCGCGCATCCGCGCCGTGGTGGCCGACTCGCCGCTCGAGATGGGCCTGGCGGCCGAGTCGCTCGCCGGCATCAGCGTGCCGCTGCTTGTGCAATACGGCGCGCTCGACGACAACCTCGTGCCGCGCATCCACGCCGAGGCGCTGTGTGCCGCGCTGCCCAAGGCCACCTGCTACCGCGACGAGCGTGCCGGCCACCACGCGATCTTCCAGACCGGCACCGGCCGCCTCGGCCCGCCCGGGCTCGACCCGGCCGCCGACCCGGACGGTTTCGACCGCGCCGCATGGCAGGCCGCCGCCGGCCCGCGCATCACGGCCTTCCTCAACGCAGCGCTGCGCTGATCAGTGGCTGATCATCCAGGGCCGCTTGCTCGGGAAGGCCTTGGCGCCGTTGGGCGCGGTGACGGTGGCCTTGCGCGAGGCGCCCGTCGAGCAGCAACCGCAGCCGGCCGGGTGCTTGAGCCGCGCGTAGTCGCTCGAACGTTTGGGCTCGTGACGGGCGCGCTCGTTGGTCTCCATCGCGCGGCGCGTGCTGCCTTCCATCAGGCCGAGACGCGGTGCGGTGGCGAAGACCCGCGGCGAGGGCGCGCCGCAGTCGGGGCAGGCCGCCGCCTCGTTGCGCATCGCCAGCGTGCGGAACGCATCGAAGCCGCCGCAATCGGCGCAGGCGTAGTCGTAGGTCGGCATGCGCGTCGCTCCTAGACGAGGTCGGGCGAGAGCGGCATCTGGATCGAGCCGTCGATGAACTTCTGTGGGCCCGCGGCGTTCGGGTTGATGTCGAAGTCGAAGATCTGCGTCGGCAGCCACAGCGTCGCACACGCATTCGGCACGTCGACCACGCCGCTGATGTGGCCCTGCACCGGCGCCGTGCCGAGGATGCTGTAGGCCTGCGCGCCCGAGTAGCCGAACTTCTTCAGGTACTCGATCGCGTTCAGGCAGGCCTGGCGGTAGGCCACGTTGACGTCGAGGTAGTACTGCTTTCCCGATTCGTCGACGCTGATGCCTTCGAAGATCACGTAGTCGTTGTAGGTGGGGGTGATGGGGCTCGGCTTGAAGATCGGGTTCTTGATGCCGTACTTGGCCATGCCGCCCTTGATCAGGTTGACCTTCATGTGCACCCAGCCGGCCATTTCGATCGCGCCGCAGAAGGTGATCTCGCCGTCGCCCTGGCTGAAGTGCAGGTCGCCCACCGACAGGCCCGCGCCGTCGACGTAGACCGGGAAGAAGATCTTCGAGCCGCGCGACAGATCCTTGATGTCGCAGTTGCCGCCGTGCTCGCGCGGCGGCACGGTGCGCGCGCCTGTGGCGGCGGCCTTCGTCAGCGCATCGCCCTTCAGCTTGCCCATGTGCGCCGTGCCGGCGAAGGGTGGGTTGGCCAGGCCGCTGGTCGCGGGGTCGGAGTCGATGAGCGCCTGCTCGCGCGTGTTCCACATCTCCAGCATCTTCGGGTCGGGCAGGCAGCCGATGAGGCCGGGGTGGATGAGGCCGGCGTACTTCACGCCCGGCACATGGCGCGAGGTGGTGAACATGCCGTGGAAGTCCCAGATCGACTTCTGCGCCTGCGGGAAATGTTCGGTGAGGAAACCGCCGCCGTTCTTCTTCGAGAAGAAGCCGTTGAAGCCCCAGAGGCTGTCGTCCTTGGCGCCGATGTCGAGCAGGTCCACCACCAGCAGGTCGCCGGGCTCGGCGCCTTTCACGCCCACCGGGCCGCTCAGGTAGTGCACGGTGGTGAGGTCGATGTCGCGCACGTCGTCGGCGGAATCGTTGTTCTTGATGAAGCCGCCCGTCCAGTCGTAGGTCTCGAGCACGAAGTCGTCGCCGGGCTTGACCCAGCAGGCCATCGGAATGTCGGGGTGCCAGCGGTTGTGCACGCCTTCGTTGGTGGGGGCGGGCTTGGACAGGTCGACCTTGATGAGTGTCTCGGGCATGGTGGGGCTCCTCGCAGGGTGGATGGGTCAGACGGAGAGGTATTGCTTGATGTGCGCGACGTCGGTGTCGGCACGCTTGGTTTCGTGCACCAGGCGGCCGCCTTCGATGACGAAGAGCCGGTCGGCCACGTCCATCGCGAAGCTCAGCACCTGCTCGCTCACGACGATGGTGATCTCGCGCAGCTTGCGGATCTCGTTGAGCGCCTTTGCGATGTCTTTGATGATGGACGGCTGGATGCCCTCGGTCGGCTCGTCGAGCAGCAGCACCTTGGGGTCGGTGACGAGCGCGCGGGCGATGGCGAGCTGCTGCTGTTGCCCACCCGAGAGGTTGCCGCCTTTGCGGCGTCGCATGTCCCACAGCACCGGGAAGAGCGCGTAGATCTCGTCGGGGATGCGCTTGTGCTTCGCGTTCTCGAGACCGGTCTGGATGTTCTCTTCCACCGAGAGCGTCGGGAAGATCATGCGGCCCTGGGGCACGTAGGCGATGCCTTTCGCGACACGGCGGTAGCTCTCGTCGTGGCTGATCTCGCTGCCCGCCACCTGCACGCTGCCGCTCTTGGTGGGCAGCACGCCCATCAGCGACTTGAAGAGCGTGGTCTTGCCCATCCCGTTGCGGCCCATGATGGCCACGGTCTCCTTGCTGTTCGCTTCGAACGAGATGCCGTGCAGCGCCTCGCTCTGGCCATAGGCGACGTAGAGGTCCTTGACGTTCAGCATGTGAGGGTCCTGTTCAATGGCCGAGGTAGACGTCGATGACCTTGGGGTCGTTCTGCACCTTCTCCATCGACCCCTCGGCGAGGATCTTTCCCTGGTGCATCACGGTGACCTTGTGCGCGATCTGCTTGACGAAATCCATGTCGTGCTCGATCACGATCACCGCACGGTTGGCGCAGATGCGCTTGAGCAGCTCGGCTGTGAGCTCGCGTTCACGCGCGCTCATGCCGGCGATGGGCTCGTCGAGCATGAGCAGCTCGGGCTCCTGCATCAGCAGCATCCCGATCTCCAGCCACTGCTTCTGGCCGTGGCTCAGGAGGCCCGCTTCCATCGCGAGCATCTCGGCGAGGCCCACTTCCTCGGCCACCACCTGCACACGCGCCTTCACCTCGTCGCTGCACTTGAAGAAGAGCGCGCCCAGCACCGAGCGGCCTTTCGGGAACGAGACCTCGAGGTTCTGGAAGACGGTGAGGTTCTCGTAGATCGAGGGTGTCTGGAACTTGCGGCCGATGCCGCGCCGCACGCGGGTGTGCTCGGCGAGCTTGGTGAGTTCTTCGTTCTTGAACTTGATGCTGCCGGCGCTGGCCTTGGTCTTGCCGCAGATCAGGTCGAGCAGCGTGGTCTTGCCGGCGCCGTTGGGGCCGATGATCACGCGCAGCTCGTTCTTGTCGATGTAGAGCGTGAGGGCGTCGATGGCCTTGAAGCCGTCGAAGCTGACGGTGAGGTCTTCGACTGCCAATGCGAAGTCGGTATTGCTCATGGGGCGGTCCTCCTCAGGCCTGCTGGCCGCTCAGCGTGGGGTTCAGGGGCTTGGGTGCGGGGCGCGGCGCCGGCGGCTCGGGGTAGGAGGCCTGCGCCGCCGCCACCCGCTCGCGGATCGAGCGGCGCTCGGCCTGGCGCTTCTGCCACCACGGCTTCAGGTGGCTCTCGACCAGGCCGGCCAAGCCGTTCGGGAAGGCCATCGTCACGCCGATGAAAAGCGCGGCCATCAGAAAGAGCCACAGGTCGGGGAAGGTCTCGGAGAAGAGCGTCTTGCCCGCGTTCACCAGCAGCGCGCCGTACACCGCGCCGACGAGGCTCATGCGCCCGCCCACCGCCGCGTAGATCACCATCTCGATCGACGGCACGATGCCCACGAAGCTCGGCGACATGAAGCCCACCTGCAGCGCGAAGAGCGCACCACCGATGCCCGAGAGCGCCGCGCCGAGGCAAAACACGGCGACCTTGAACATCGCCACGTCGTAGCCGGAGAAGCGCACCCGGTCTTCCTTGTCGCGCATCGCGAGCAGCAGCGTGCCGAGCTTGCTCTTCTGAACCCAGGCGCAGAGCACGATGCTCGCGAGCAGCAGCGCACAGCACACGTAGTAGAGGATGACCTTGGCGCTGTCGGTGCGGATGTCCCAGCCGACGAGCGTCTTCAGGTCGGTCATGCCGTTGACGCCGCCGGTGTAGCCCTGCCGGCCGATGATGAGCACCGACAGGATCAGCGCCACCGCCTGCGTGATGATCGCGAAGTACACCCCGCCCACGCGGCGCTTGAACATCGCGTAGCTGATGATGAAGGCGAGCAGCGTCGGGACGGCGATCACCGCGACGAGCGTGAAGGGCAGGCTCTTGAACGGGATCCAGAAGGTGGGCAGCTCGGTGAGCTGGTTCCAGTCCATGAAGTCGGGGATGCCCGGCGTGCTCTGGATCTTGGTGCTCACCGGGTCGCTGGCTTCGAGCTTCAGGAACATCGCCATCGCATAACCGCCGAGCCCGAAGAACACACCTTGCCCGAGGCTCAGCACGCCGCCGTAGCCCCACACCATCACCAGGCCGATGGCGACGAAGGCATAGGTGAGGTACTTGCCGACGAGGTTGAGGCGGAACACGTCGAGCGTGAGCGGCAGCACGGCGAGCAGGAAGACCGCGAGGATCAGCGTGCTGCCCGTGCCGGGCTTCAACAACCACTTCTTCAAGGGAATCATTCGGGTACTCCAGAGAACTGCAGGTCAGCGCCGCACCTTCACCGCGAACAGCCCCTGTGGCCGCGCCATCAGGATCAGCACGATCAGCGAGAGCGTGAGCACCTTGGCCATCGATCCGGTCATGAAGAACTCGCTGATGGACTGCGTCTGTGCGATGCCGAAGGCCGAGGCCACGGTGCCGAGCAGGCTGGCGGCGCCGCCGAAGGTGACGACGAGGA
Organism: Piscinibacter gummiphilus; assembly: GCF_032681285.1. NCBI lineage: Bacteria > Pseudomonadati > Pseudomonadota > Betaproteobacteria > Burkholderiales > Sphaerotilaceae > Rhizobacter > Rhizobacter gummiphilus. The sequence goes on along the minus strand of NZ_CP136336.1, from coordinate 257,499 downwards.
AGGCGTCGACGATGTAGAGCGAGCCGCTCGTGGGCCCGGTCGAGCCGATGGTGGTGAAGGCCGCGCCGGCCACACCGGCGATGCCGCAGCCAATGGCGAACGTGAGCCGGTCGGTCTTCTTCGTGTTGATGCCGATGGCGTTGGCCATCTGGCGGTTGCTCACCGTGGCGCGCACGCGCAGGCCCCAGCGGCTCTTGTAGAGCGCGAGCATCACACCGCCCGTGACGACGGCGGTGAGCGCGAGCACGAAGAGGCCGTTGATCGGGATGTCGAGCCCTTCCTTCGGTGCCCACGAGCCCATCAGCCACTCGGGCAGCGTGGGGCTCACTTCCTTCGGGCCGATGCCGGTGCGAAAGCACTGCTGCAGCGCAAGGCTCACGCCCCACGTGGCCAGCAGCGTGTCGAGCGGGCGCTTGTAGAGGTGGCGGATCAGCGCCCACTCGACGAGCCAGCCCGCAATGAACGCGAACACGAAGGCGACGAGGATGGCGACCGGGAAGTAGTAGGGCGTGAAGCCCGGCGCGAACTTCTCGGTGAGCGTGCTGCCGAGGAAGATGGTGTACGCGCCGATGGTCATGAACTCGCCATGCGCCATGTTGATCACGCCCATCTGCCCGAAGATGATGGCCAGGCCCAGGCCCATCAGCAGCAGCACCGAGAAGAGGCTCAGGCCGGCAAAGCCCTGCATGAGCCCGATGTTCATGAATTCAGAGAACGTCATCGCATGAGTCCTGCGCTACCGAATGCCCGCCCGGAGGGCCGGGCCACATGGGGCGAACACCGTGGAGCCGGCTTTGCCGGTCCACTGGTGTTGCCCCCTGGAGGGGGCGGCCGTCAGGCCGTAGGGGGTGGCCTATTGATATCCCTTGGGGAAGGGGTTGGGCTCGATCAGGTTCGGTGACTCGGCCACCAGCTTGAACTGCCCGTCGGCCGTCATCTGGCCGATGCGTGCCTTGCTCCACAGGTGGTGGTTCTCGTGGATCTTCACGTAGCCCTCGGGGGCCTCCTTGAACTCCACGCCGGTCGAGGCGACGGCGATCTTGTCGACGTCGAAGCTGCCGGCCTTCTCGACCGTCGCCTTCCACAGCCACGGGCCGAGGTAGGCGGCCTGCGTCACGTCGCCGATCACCGCCTTGTCGCCGTACTTGGCCTTGAAGGCCGAGACGAACTTCTTGTTGTTCGGGTTGTCGAGCGACTGGAAGTACTTCATGCAGGCATAGAAGCCGGCCGTGTTTTCGCCGCCGATGCCGAGCAGCTCGTCTTCCGTCACCGAGATGGTGAGCAGGAACTGCTTGTCGGACGTGATGCCCGCAGCCTTCAGCTGCTTGTAGAAGCTCACGTTGGAGCCGCCCACCACCACCGCGTAGATGCAATCGGGCTTGGCGACCTTGATCTTGTTGATCAGCGAGTTGAAGTTGGTGTGGCCGAGCGGGTAGTACTCCTCGCCGACGACCTTGCCCTTGAGCTGGTTCTCGATGTGCTTGCGCGCGATCTTGTTGCTGGTGCGCGGCCAGATGTAGTCGCTGCCGATGAGGAAGAAGCTCTTGCTCTTCTTCTCCTTGTTGGCCCAGTCGAGGCCCCAGAGGATCTGCTGCGTGGCCTCCTGGCCGGTGTAGATGACGTTCTTGCTCTGCTCCAGGCCTTCGTAGAAGGTCGGGTAATAGAGCATGCCGTTCTCCTTCTCGAAGACCGGCAGCACCGCCTTGCGCGAGGCGCTGGTCCAGCAGCCGAAGACGGCGGCGACCTTGTCGTTGACGAGCAGCTTCTTGCTCTTCTCGGCAAAGGTCGGCCAGTCGCTCGCGCCGTCTTCCTTGATGACCTTGATCTTGCGGCCGAGCACACCGCCCATCGCGTTGATCTGGTCGATGGCGAGTTGCTCGGCCTGGATGGAGCCGGTCTCGCTGATGGCCATGGTGCCGGTGGCCGAGTGCAGCTGGCCCACCGTGACCTCGGTGTCGGTGACGGCGAGTTTGGTGGTGTTCACCTTCGCGGTCGGGTACTGCTGGGCGAAGGCCGGCGCGGCCAGCCCCGCCAGCGGCAGGGCGGCGGCGCCTTGCAGCAGGCGGCGGCGTTGGGCGTCGGGGGTGCGGTCTTGGTCGCGTGACATGGCGGTGCTCCTGGCGGGCAGTGGTGGTGAAGAAATCGTGCGAGTGGCACCAGCCTTGTGCGGCGTGTGCCTGATCGCGTTGATGTCACTGTCCCGGAACCCCTGCGTATGGCGAATACGTCATTCAACGTAGAGGACGACAGCCCCTCGGTCGACGGGTACGCCGACCGATCCCCCGAGGGGATGCGGGCCGGCTTGGGAGCGGCCCGGCGCTCGGCCCGCTGGGTTCGCTTCTTGCATTGACGCTGGCAAGAGCAGGAGTACGAGCTGTGTCCGGGGCCACGCAAAAGATCTTTCGCATCCGTCGCGACTACAACACCTGGGTCGCCGACGAGACGCTGGAGGACTACGCGCTGCGCTACACGCCGCGCCACTTCCGCAAGTGGAGCGAGTTCCGCGTGGCCAACACCGCGTTCGGCGCCACCTCGTTCCTTGCGCTCGAAGCCATCGGCGGCGCCATCGCCATCAACTACGGCTTCTCCAATGCGCTGTGGGCCATCCTCGTCGTCGGCCTCATCACCTTCCTCACCGGCCTGCCGATCAGCGTCTACGCCGCGAAGTACGGCGTCGACATGGACCTGCTCACCCGCGGCGCCGGCTTCGGCTACCTCGGCTCCACGCTCACCTCGCTGATCTACGCGAGCTTCACCTTCATCTTCTTCGCGCTCGAAGCGGCCATCCTCGCGCTCGCACTGCAGATGTATTTCGGCTGGCCGCTCGGGTGGTGCTACCTGCTGTCGTCGCTGGGCATCCTGCCGCTCGTGATGTATGGCATCACGCTCATCTCGCGCCTGCAGACGTGGACGCAGCCGCTCTGGCTCTTCCTGCTCGCCCTGCCCTTCGTGTGGGTGCTGGCGAAGAACCCGCAGGCGTATGCCGACTTCACCGGCCTCGTGGGCCGCGCCTCGGGCAGCAGCGGCTTCGACTGGCTGATGTTCGGCGCGGCGGCCACCGTTGCCTTCTCGCTCGTGGTGCAGATCGGCGAGCAGGTGGACTACTTGCGTTTCCTGCCCGAGAAGACGGCGGCCAACCAGCGCCGCTGGTGGACGGCGGTGCTCGTGGCCGGCCCGGGCTGGATCGTGCTTGGCATGGTCAAGATGCTGGGCGGCGCCTTCCTCGCCTTCCTCGCCCTGCAGCACCAGGTGCCCACGAGCAAGGCGATCGAGCCGACGCAGATGTACCTCGCCGGCTTCGCCTACGTGTTCGACGATGCCCGATGGGTGCTCGCGGCGACCGTGCTCTTCGTCGTGGTCTCGCAGGTGAAGATCAACCTCACCAACGCATATGCCGGCTCGCTGGCGTGGAGCAACTTCTTCGCGCGCCTCACGCACAGCCACCCGGGGCGTGTGGTGTGGCTGGTCTTCAACGTGCTGATCGCGGTGCTGCTCATGACGCTTGGCGTCTTCGAGGCGCTGGAGCGGGTGCTCGGGCTCTACAGCAACGTGGCCATCGCCTGGGTGGGCGCGCTGGTGGCCGACCTCGTCATCAACAAGCCGCTCGGCCTGAGCCCGAAGCACATCGAGTTCAAGCGCGCGCACCTGTACGACATCAACCCGGTGGGCCTGGGCGCAATGCTCACCGCGGCGGTGGTCGCGATCGTGGCCTACGCGGGCGTGCTCGGGCCCACCGCCGAAGCCTTCTCGCCTTTCATCGCGCTCGCGACGGCGATGGTGCTCTCGCCACTGCTGGCCTGGGCCACGCGGGGCCGCTACTACCTCGCGCGGCGCAACCTCACACGCTGGGCGCCGGGGCAGAACGTGCAGTGCTCGGTGTGCGAGAACACCTTCGAGTCGGAAGACATGGCGCACTGCCCGGCCTACGACGCGCCGATCTGCTCGCTGTGCTGCACGCTCGAGTCGCGCTGCCACGACCGCTGCAAGACCAACTCGCGCGCCGCCGAGCAGGTGAGCGCGGCGCTCGCCACCGTGCTGCCCGAGCGCCTGGCGGCGCGCGTGAACTCGCGCGTGGCGCACTACCTCGTGGTGCTCGCCTCGCTGATCGGCCTGCTGGCGGTCATCCTCGGCGTGGTGTACGACCAGCACCGCGTGCTGCACGCCGGCGAGCAGGTGCTGCTGCAGGCGCCGCTGCTCAAGGTGTTCGCGCTGCTCTCGCTGGTGGCCGCGGTGGGGGCATGGTGGATCGTGCTCGGCAGCGAGAGCCGCCACATGGCGCAAGACGAGTCGAACCGCCAGAACCTGCTGCTCACGCGCGAGATCGAGGCCCACCAGCGCACCGACGCCGCGCTGCAGCAGGCGAAAGACCTCGCCGAAGCGGCGAACCAGGCCAAGACACGCTACGTGGCCGGCATGACGCACGAGTTGCGCACGCCGCTCAACAGCATCCTCGGCTATGCGCAGATCCTGCTGAAGGACGAGCAGGTGCAGGGCGCGCGGCGCGCCTCGGTCGCCACCATCCACCGCAGCGGCGAACACCTGCACGGCCTGATCGACGGCCTGCTCGACCTCGCGCGCATCGAGGCCGGCCGCCTGCGGCTCGACCCCGCGCCGCTGCCCATGCACGAGTTCCTCGACGACCTGGTGCGCATGGTGGCGCCGCAGGCCGAGGCCAAGGGGCTCGCGTTCAAGCTCGAGACCAGCGGGCGCATCCCGCAGTACGTGAACGCCGACGCGCGGCGGCTGCGGCAGATCCTCATCAACCTGCTCGGCAACGCGGTGCGCTTCACCGACCGCGGCAGCGTGACGCTCAGGCTCGACCACCGCCGCGAGGTGGCGCGCTTCGAGGTCATCGACACCGGCATCGGCATCGCCGCGCAGGACCAGGAGCGCATCTTCCTGCCCTTCGAGCGCGGCAGCGCGGGCCGTCGCACCGGCGACCCCGGCACCGGCCTCGGCCTCACGATCACGCACCTGCTCACGCAGCTGATGGGCGGCGAGCTCACGCTCAAGAGCACGCCCGGCGAGGGCAGCACCTTCAGCGTGCGGCTGTACCTGCGCGAGGTCAGCGCGCCCACCCGGCCGCGCCTGCCACACCGGCCGGTGACGGGCTACGTGGGCCCGCGGCGCACGCTGCTGGTGGTCGACGACCAGCCGACGCAGCGGCAGATGCTGGTGGGCATGCTGGTGCCGCTGGGCTTCCAGATCCGCGAGGCGGCCAGCGGCAGCGAATGCCTGGAGAGCGTGCTCGCGCAGCCGCCCGATGCGGTGCTGCTCGACGTGTCAATGGACGACATGGACGGCTGGGAGACCGCCCGCCGCATCCGCCACGCCGGGTTTGCGCAGCTGCCCATCGTGATGGTCTCGGCCAACGCCTTCGAGAACCAGCCCGACAAGCTGGCCGAGGCCGGCGTGCAGGGTTTCGTCGACAAGCCGGTGATCGAGTCGGAGCTGCTCGCGGCCCTGCAACGGCACCTGCAGCTCGAATGGCTGGCCGAACTCGCGATGCCGGCGTGGACCGGCTCGGTGGTGTCCGACGTGGAAGCGTCGCTGCCGGCGCAGCTCGTGGGCGAGCTGATGCGGCTCGCGCGGCTCGGCCATGTGCAGGGGCTGAAGGCCGCCGTCGAGAGCGCGCTGCAGACCCACGCCGAGTGCGCCCCGGAGTTGCAGCGCCTGGCCGAACTCGTCGCCCGCTACGACCTCGAAGGCGTGCTGCAGCAGCTGGTGAAGAACCTGCAGGGCCGCGCCACCGAAGAAGAGGTGCCGCTGTGAGCGCGAGCGCCAGCACGCGGCTCGCCGGCGTCGTGATGCTGGTCGACGACGCGCCGCAGTCGCTCGGACCGGTGTGCCTCGCGCTCGAGGAACACGGCTACAGCGTGGTGGTGGCCCACGACGGCGAATCGGCGCTCGCGCGGCTGGAGCTCGTCTCGCCCGACGCCATCCTTCTCGATGCGCTGATGCCCGGCCTGTCGGGCTTCGAGGTGTGCCGGCGCATCAAGGCCGATGCCGCGCTCGCGCATGTGCCGGTGATCTTCATGACGGGCTTGTCGGAGACGCCCCACATCGTCGAGGGCTTCGAGAGCGGCGGTGTCGACTACGTGGTCAAGCCCGTGCGTGCACAGGAGGTGCTGGCGCGCCTGGCCACGCACCTGCGCAACGCCCGTGTGGCGCGCCTCGCACGCGACGCGCTCGACGTGGGCGGCCACGGCGTGCTGGTGATCGACGCGCAGCAGCGCGTGGCGTGGCGCTCACCGCAGGCCGCGGCGTGGATGCGCGAGTTCTATCCCGGCGAAGAGGGTCTGCCGCCGGCCTGGCGCCGTTGGCTCACCGAAGGGCAGACCCACGAGCACGCGAGCGACGCGCTGCTGCTGCGCAACCTCGGCGCCGTCGGCCTCGGCGAGCAGATGCTGCTGCTGCAGCGGCGCTCGCCCGAAGCGGCCATGCCGAGCCGCCTGAGCACCGCGGCGCTCACGCCGCGCGAAGCCGAGGTGCTGTCGTGGGTGGCCAAGGGCAAGACCAACCGCGACGTGGCCGACATCCTCGGCATGAGCCCGCGCACGGTCAACAAGCACCTGGAGCATGTGTTCGAGAAGCTCGGGGTGGAGACGCGCGCTGCGGCGGCGGCGCTGGCCAGCCGGGAGCTGGGCTGAGGCGTCGCGATAATCCTCCGCAAGGGGAGAACGAATGCCGAACAACACCACCGCGCGGCGCCGCCGTGAGCCGGGCCTGGCCATCAAGCACCTGAAGGGCGACTATTCGCTCGCGCGTTCGTACTGGCTGCACACCGTGCTGCTGGGTTGGGGCACATCGTGGCTGGGCATCTACGCCATCCAGAAGGTGGGTGAGCATCATGCTGCGCGCCATGCGTCGATGACGCTGCTGGTCTACCTGTGCGTGGCCTTGCTGATCACTGCCTGGTCGCTCGCCGGTGCCTGGATGTCGGCGATGAAGAGCCTCTTCGGCCGGGGCGGGCGCTTCTGGGCCATCCTGGCAATGCTCTCGCTCGCCTTCGGAGCAGTCGGCACGATGCGCGAATACATCGAGCTCCGCCCGGCCCTTCGCGAACACTGGGCGATTGCGCGGGGCGAGCAGCCCGCCGAGGACTTCGAAGTGGTGCTGCTGGAGGAGGGCCGGGTAGTCTCGTACACCGGCGGCGTCAACGAAGGCGCCTCGCGGGTGCTCGACCAGGTGATTGCCGACGCGCCCCGCGTCACCACCGTGCGCCTCGAATCCCCGGGGGGCTGGATGCGCGAAGGCGAGCGCATGGCGGCAGTGATCCGGCGCTACGGCCTCAGCACCCGTGTCGACACCGAATGCCATTCGGCCTGCACGGTCGCATTTCTCGCAGGGATCGACCGCACGTTGGGCGAAGGGGCGGTGCTTGGCTTCCACCGAGGGCGCGCGCCCGGCCAGAACGCCAAGGGCGAAAGCGAAGCCCATGACGCCGAGGTGTATGCCAAGGCAGGCCTGCCGCAAGCCTTCATCCGTCGCGTGCTCGAAACACCGCACGACGACATCTGGACACCCAGCCGGCGCGAGCTCCTCAAAGCCGGCGTGCTGACACGCTGAAGTTCCCGACGCGCCTATACTCCGCCCCCAGCGCTGATTTGTTCCGGATTGCGAGCGCTTAATAAATTCAGCTAAAGACAGGACGCACACCCGGTGTCCCGCTTTGGCGGCACCGGGTTTTTTCTTTTCATGGTGCGAAGGACAACGTGACAGCTTCACTCGGTCATGTGACACCTCAGGCAATGCAGTTTGCCGACCCGCTGCCGCTGCGCAGCGGGGCCTCCTTGCGCGACTACACCCTCGCCTACGAGACCTACGGCACGCTCAATGCCGACAAGAGCAATGCCGTGCTCGTGTGCCACGCGCTCAATGCGTCGCACCACGTGGCCGGCACCTACGAAGGCCAGGCCAAGAGCGAGGGCTGGTGGGACAACCTCGTCGGCCCCGGCAAGCCGCTCGACACGAACCGCTTCTTCGTGATCGGCGTCAACAACCCCGGCTCCTGCTTCGGCTCCACCGGCCCGATGCACACCAACCCCGACACCGGCCGCCCCTACGGCGCCGACTTCCCGGTGATCACGGTGGAAGACTGGGTCGACGCGCAGGCCCGTCTGCTCGACCGCCTGGGCATCACGCAGCTCGCCGCGGTGCTGGGCGGCAGCCTCGGCGGCATGCAGGCGCTCAGCTGGGCCATGCGCCACCCGCAGCGGGTGCGCCACTGCATCGCAGTCGCCACCGCGCCCAACCTCTCGGCGCAGAACATCGCCTTCAACGAAGTGGCGCGCCGCGCCATCATCACCGACCCCGAGTTCCACGGCGGCCACTTCTACGCGCACGGCGTCGTGCCCAAGCGCGGCCTGCGCGTGGCACGCATGATCGGCCACATCACGTATCTGTCGGACGACTCGATGGAGGCCAAGTTCGGCCGCAGCCTCAAGGGCGAGCAGCCGGCCTACAGCACGCAGGACATCGAGTTCGAGATCGAGAGCTACTTGCGCTACCAGGGCGACAAGTTCAGCGAGTACTTCGACGCCAACACCTACCTGCTCATCACCCGCGCCCTCGACTACTTCGACCCGGCGCGCGAGCACGGCGGCAACCTGGCGGCGGCATTCGCGCCCGCCCGCTGCAAGTTCCAACTGGTGAGCTTCACCACCGACTGGCGCTTCTCGCCGGCACGCTCACGCGAGATCGTGAAGGCGCTGCTGCACAACCGCTTCGACGTGAGCTACGCCGAGATCGACGCACCGCACGGGCACGACGCCTTCCTGCTCGACGACCCGCGCTACCACGCACTGATGCGGGCTCGATTCGATGGCATCGCGAAGGAGGTCGGCGCATGAGCGACAGGAAGGACATCGAGTTGATCGCCGAGCTGGTGCCGCCCGGCTCGCGCGTGCTCGACCTCGGCTGCGGCAGCGGCGAGCTGCTCGCCCACCTGCGCGACAAGCGCGGCTGCACCGGCTACGGCATCGAGATCGACGACGCCAACGTGCTCGCCTGCACGCAGCGCGGCGTCAACGTCATCCAGCTCAACCTGGAAGACGGCCTCGCGATCTTCGAAGACCAGAGCTTCGACGTGGTGCTGCAGCTGGAGACGATGCAGCACCTGCGCCACACCGAGCGCCTCTTGCGCGAGACGGCCCGCGTGGGGCGTGTGGGGGTCATGAGCTTTCCCAACTTCGCGCACTGGCCCAACCGCCTGCGCGTGGCCACCGGCCGCATGCCGGTGACGAAAGCGCTGCCCTACCAGTGGTACGACACCCCCAACATCCGCGTCGGCACCTACACCGACTGCGAGGTGCTGCTGCGCAAGGACGGCTTCGAGGTGCTCGACGGCTTCGGCATCCAGAACGGCGAGGTGGTGCGCCGCTTCCCGAACCTCATGGCCAGCGTGGCGGTGTTCAAGTTCCAGCGCCGATGACGGGCGCATGAATATCCTTCTGGGGTAGACCCGAAGGGCGCAAGTGCGGGCTCACTGGCTAGGATCGGCCGCATGGTTGAAGAGTCTCTGTGCTTCCGCGCAGCCACCGTGGCCGATGCCGCGGTGCTCGGGCGCCTGAACCACCTGCTGATCCGGGACGAGGGCCACCGCAACCCGATGGGGGTCGACGAGCTGGTCGAGCGCATGCGCCGCTGGCTGGCCGACGAGGGTTATGAAGCGCTGCTCGGCTTCGACGGCGACGACCTGGTGGCCTACGTGCTGTGGCGCGACGAGCCCGACTGCGTCTACCTGCGCCAGATCTTCGTGCAGCGCGAGCACCGCCGCCAGGGCGTGGCGCGCCACCTGATGCTGAGCGTCTTCGAGCGCTGGCCCGACAAGCGCCTCACCGTCGATGTGCTCGCCGGCAACGCCCGCGCGCTCGCCTTCTGGCGCCGCATGGGCTACCGCGACTACGCGGTGCTGCTGGAGCGGCTGCCGCTCTCGGACGACGAAGGCTAGGCCGTCGTCGCCTGCCCCAGCGCCGAGCGCACGGCCCGCGCCAGCTCGACCAGCCGGTAGGGCTTGGCCAGCAGCTGCACGCCCGGGTCGAGCCGGCCGTGGTGGACGATCGCGTTTTCGGTGTAGCCCGAGGTGTAGAGCACGCGCAGGCCGGGGCGCAGCTTGCGCGCCGCGTCGGCCAGGGCGCGGCCGTTCATGCCGCCCGGCATGACGACATCGGTGAAGAGCAGGTCGATGTTGTCGTGCTGCTCGATGTGGGCGAGCGCATCGGCACCGTTGTCCATGTCGATCACCCGGTAGCCGAGCGAACGCAGCTGCTGGCAGGCGTAGCGGCGCACCATCTCGTCGTCTTCGACCACGAGGATGCTTTCCTTGCCGCCGGTGGGCATGACGCGATCGTGGGTCTCGGGGCTGCCGGCCTGGGTGTAGAGCGCCCGCGGCAGGTAGAGCTTGACGGCGGTGCCGTGCCCCTGCTCGGAATAGATGTTGATGTGCCCGGCCGACTGCTTGACGAAGCCGTAGACCATCGCGAGGCCGAGGCCCGTGCCCTTGCCCTTTTCCTTGGTGGTGAAGAAGGGCTGGAAGACGAGTTCGAGGTGCTCGGGCGAGATGCCCTGGCCGGTGTCGGACACGGCCAGCATCACGTACTGGCCCGGCTTCACCTCGGGGTGGCTGTCGGCGTAGGCCTGGTCGAGCACGGTGTTGGCCGTCTCGATGGTGAGGCGGCCGCCCTTGGGCATGGCGTCGCGCGCGTTCAGGCACAGGTTGAGCAGCGCGTTCTCGAGCTGGCCCTGGTCGACCATGCCCTGCCACAGGCCGGCCGCGCGGATGAGTTCGATCTCGATGTGCTCGCCGAGCGTGCGGCGCAGCATCGAGTCCATCTGCGCGATGAGCTGGTTGACGTCGAGCGGCTTGGGGCTCAGCGCCTGCTTGCGTGCGAAGGCGAGCAGCTGCTGCGTGAGCGCGGCCCCGCGCTGCGCGGCGCCGACGATCATCTCGGCGAGCTGGCGTTGTTCGACGTTGTCGCCCGCCTGCTCGGCCAGCAGCTCGGCATTGCCCATCACCACGGTGAGCAGGTTGTTGAAGTCGTGCGCCACGCCGCCGGTGAGCTGGCCCACGGCTTCGAGCCGCTGCGACTGCATCAGCCGCGCGTTGAGCGTGCTGATGTCGTCGTGCTGGTGCTGCAGCGACTCGGCCGCCTGGTTGAGCCGCGTCATCAGCTCGCCCAGCTCGCCGCGCGGCAGCGGCGGGGCGATGCGGGCGCTCAGGTCGCCCTCGGCGAGCTGGCGCGCCATGCGCGTGCTGCGCACGATCTGCCGGCGCAGCACGATCTCGGCGAAGAACCACACGACGAGAAACAGCACCAGCGCGAGCCCGGCCAGCAGCGAGATGTCCTGCCCAAAGCGGCGGTTGGCGCTGGCCAGCAGGCTGCTCTTGGGGGCACCGGCCGCGATGCGCAGGCCGGTGCCCTGCAAGGGGGCGCTGTCGGCCAGGGCCCACACGTGCGCATGGCCGGCGGTGTCGGCCAGCTCGCCGCTGGCCACCCCGGCGTGCTGGGCAGCGAACTGGTGCAGCGCGGTGCCGGCGAGCGAGGCCCCTTCGGGCAACACCGCATCGGGGCCATGCGAGCGGGCGTAGACCGCGCCCTTGCGGTCGAAGAGCATCAGGCTCGCGCCGGGCAGCGGCGGCGTGTCGCCGTCGAAGAGCTTCTGCAGGTTGAGCGAGGCGAGCAGCACGAACTGCAGCGCCCCGTCGGCCGCGCGCACGGGGTAGGCGATCTGCAGCACGGCCACGCCGGTCAGGCGGCCGAAGGTCGGCTCGAGCAGCACCTTGTCGTCACGCGATGCGAGCGCAGCCTTGAAGTAGGCGCGGTCACGCAGGTCGAGGTCGCGGCCGGTGCGCAGCGAGTCGCAGAAGAGCCGGCCATCGGGCTTGATCGTGAGGATGCCGGTGTACTGCGGGTAGGTCTCGCGCACGTTGGAGAGGAAGGCCGAGCACGCATCGCGGTCGTCGGTCTGCAGGTCGCGTGCGCGGCCCAGGCCGTAGAGCAGCTGGGCCGTGCCCTGGATGCGGTCGACCATCGTCTCGCTGCGCCGCTGCGCGAAGGCCACGAGCACGGCGGTGTCGGCTTCGACGGCGCGGTCGCGGTCGTGGAAGAAGCGGGCGAGCGCGAGCAGGGCGGGCAGGGCGGTGGCCAACAACGTGAGCAGCAACAGCCGGGTTCGGATGCTCATGGTTCTCCCTGCTGTCTGTGCGTGCGGTGTGCGCTGCTATGCTGCTTCGGCCTTGCGGCAGCGGGTGCGCCGAGGGCGAAGTTGCGGCGGATCATAAGCGCCGACCGCGCCAGTGGCTGTATCCGACAGAGGTCTTGCCCGATGCCCGATGGACGACTGTTGATCCTCGACGACGACCCCGCGGTGGGCCAGATCCTGCAGATGGCGGCCAAGAGCGCGGGCGTCGAGGCACGATGGTGCGAGCACGTTCACACCTTCTTCCAAACCCTCGCCGACTGGCACCCCACGCATGTGGCGGTCGACCTGCTGATGCCCGACATCTCCGGCCAGGAGGTGCTGCGCCGGCTGGCCGACGCGGGATGCCGCGCGAAGGTGATCGTCTCGAGCGGCCTCGGCGCCGGTGAGCTCGACGAAGCGCTCGACGAAGCGCGGGCAATGGGCCTGCAGACGGCGGGAGTGCTGCCCAAGCCGTTTTCGCTGGCAGCGGTGCGTGCGCTGCTGGCGCCGCCGGTGGACTGAGCGGGGCGGCCTCAGCCGCCGAGCAGCGCGTCTCTCAGCAGGTTGTCGGCGGGCGAGGGGCCGACCCAGATCTTCAGGATCATCGAGAAGAACTCGGCGTCGCCCACGGGTTCGCCCTGGGCCTTGCCGGTGATGAAGAACTGCGTGCCCTTGCCGGGCACGAATTCCATCGCGAACGAGTCGCCCGGCATCAGCTTGGCCTTGGCCGAGAAGACCTCGATCAGCCGCGTGGAGGCCAGTGCGTGCTTGGTCATCAGGTCTTTCGACGAGTTCTCGCCCATGCCCTTGAGGAAGAGGCGGCCGAGCTCGGTGCTGGGCAGCTCGCGCAGCGCCACGAAGTTGAGCCGCTTCGGCCCGGGCAGCGCGAGCAGCTCGTCGACCTTGCTCACCTTCTTGGCGGTGTAGAGCGCCATGTCGTAGACCTTGAACACCGCGCGGTGGCGCGTGCCGGAACCATTGAGGATGAGCGGTGTGCCTGCGACCACCGTGGTCGTTTCGAATTTGGTGGATGTGTTTTGCGCCTGCGCAGCACCCAGCGTCAGCACCAGGCTGGTCACGAAGGCGGCTAACGGGCGGGCAAGGGCAGCACGCATGAGAACTCCGGATTTCGAGATGTCGGTATGGCCGGATTATTCCTGCCCCGCCGAAGCGCGCGGCTCCCGGGAAACCCCGCGCCGCGTCACGCCGCGTGCGATATGGCGCGACTCGACGCGGGTTCTGCCCTGCGCACCGGCTGTCGCTCAATCAGCACGGAGTCCCCAAACTCGTGCGTGCGGTATCCGCCCGCCTCGAGGCTGCGGTCGACCTGCTGCAGCAGCGCCGCCGGGGCAAACGCGTGCAGCAGCCCATGGTGACTGGAGCCCGGCTCGTGCGTGCCGGTGACGATGGCGTCGACCACCTGCAGCCAGCCGAAGCTCTGCGGGCCGAGGCGCTGGGTGGCCACACCGGGGCCGGCGCGCAAGGTGCCGCGGCGGGCCGCATGTTCGAGCGCGCGTGTGACGGTGGTGCCGAGCGCGATGACGCGGCCTCCCTCTGCACGCGTGGCGTGGATCGCCTGCACGGTGGCAGCGGGCAGGTGATAGGGCTCGTCGAAGGGCAGGCGCGCATCGAGCGTGTCGTCGCCGGTCGACGACAAGCCGGCCGCGTGTGTCAGCGTGGCGAAACCCACCCCTTGGTCGCGCAGCGTGTGCAGCAGGCCCCAGTCGAGCAGGAAACCGGCCGAGGGCGGCTCGAAGGCGACGGGGAGCGCGGCCACGCGGGTCCACACGTCCCACAGCGCCAGCGCCTGCGGCACGTGGGCGTATTGCACCGGCTTGCCGTGGCGCGCGAGGCCGGCCCAGATGGCATCGGGCGTGCCCTCGAAGTGCAGCGCGATGAGGCGCGGGTGGTCGAGCAGCCGCAGCACCTGCGCGCGCAGCGGGCCGAGCGCGAGCCGGTCTCCGGGTTTCAGGGGCGGCGGCAAAGGGCGGTCTTCGGTTCGGGTGCGGTGGTCGCCAGCGCCGAAGACGATGGCGGTGAACTCGTGCACGTCGTCGACCGCCAGCGAGCGGCGGCCGGCGAGGCGCACCTCGATCACCTCGCCGGTGGGCAGGTGCAGGCCGTGCAGGCTGGCAGGCAGCGTGGCCGCGTCGTTGGCCACGAGCAGGTCGCCTGCGCGCAGGAAGCGCGGCAATGCGCTGCGGGCGGCGTGGTTCAGCCGGCCTTGGCCGTCGACGACCAGCAGGCGCGCATCGCGTGGGCGTTGCACCGGGGTGGTGGCGGGTGTCATGCAGGCTCCTTGTCGATCAGGTGGTGCAGGATCTCGCGCGCCGCATCAACGGGCCGCTTGAGGGCGGCGGGGTCGGAGTCGGGCAGGGCGAGCGCGTGGAAAGGTGTGTCCATGTCGCCCGGGTCGAGCGCCAGCATGCGCACGCCGTGCTCGCGCAGCTCTTCGTGCCAGATGCGGCTCAGGTGCGCGAGCGCAGCCTTGCTCGCGCCGTAGGCGCCCCAGCCGGGGTAGGGCGTGGCGGCGGCGTCGCTCGTGATGTTGACGACGGTGGCCGGCCGGCCATCGCGCGCCGAGGCACGCAGTGACCCCAGCAGCGCCTTGGTGAGGCGGAAGGGGCCGAGCAGGTTGGCGGCCAGCGCCGCCTCCAGGTCTTCGCAGTCGGTGTCGGCCAGCAAGGCCAGCGGCACCGGGCCGAGGTGCGAGGCGTTGTTCACCAGCACGTCGAGCCCGTCGAGTGCGGCGGTGATCTGCAGCGCGAGCGGGTAGATGTCGTCCTTGCGGGTGATGTCGCCGACGAGCCCGTGCGTGCCCGGCAGGCTGCGCGCCACGTCGGCCACACGCCCGGGCGTGCGGGCGACGAAGGCGACGTGGGCGCCCGCCGCGTGCAGCTCGCGCACGAGCGCGAGGCCGAGGCCCGAGGTGCCGCCGGTGACGGCCACTCGAAGATCCTGCAGGTCTTGAAGAGAGGAGTGGTGCATGGTGTGGCTTTCGAGGTGTCGATGGGCTGCACGATAGGCAGCCGTGCCCTGCGCGACGAGCGTCTTGTCCATCCGATTGGCAAGCCGGCCTTCGAATGGACAATGCAGCCCACCATGCCGGCCGACGACCCGTCTTCGATTCCTGCCCACCTCGCCCGCAACCTCGCCGGCCTGCGTCACACGCGCTCGTTGACGCAGGAGCAGCTGGCCAAGGCCGCCTCCGTGCCGCGGTCGACGATCGCCAACCTGGAGTCCGGCGAAGGCAACCCGTCGCTCGCGGTGCTGGTGAAGGTGGCCGGCGCGCTCGGCGTGCCGATCGACGAGCTGCTGGCCTCGCCGCGCGCGCTGGTGCGGCACTGGTCGGCCGCCGAGGTGGCGAAGCGGCAGAAAGGGCGCGGCGTCACCATCCGCGAGCTGGTGCCCGAGCCCGTGCCCGACGAGATGATGGAGGTGATGGACTTCGCCCCGGGCGCGGTGATGGCCGGCACGCCGCACCTGCCGGGCACGCGGGAGTTCTTCACCTGCCTGCACGGCCAGGTGGTGATCAGCGTGGCCGGCGAGCGCTACCCGCTGGCAGCGGGTGAAGTACTGGCCTTCCCGGGCAACCTGCCGCATTCGTACCAGAACGCCGATGCCCTGGCCGCAGCGCAAGGCGTGTCGGTGGTGGTGCTGGCCAAAGCAGGGGTCTGAGCATTCCCTGTCATGAATGCGGTTTAACGCGCCGCGCCTATGCTCGCGTCCCCACTCACAACACCAAGAGGGACTCCCATGACGATTGCACGATCACTTCGCCGCGCCGTGGCCGCCTTCGCCGGCGCCCTGCTGCTCTCGACCGCCGCCCACGCCGAGGCGCCGCAGGTCAAGACCCAGGCCCCCGGCTGGTACCGCCTGATGATCGGCGACATCGAGGTCACCGCGCTGCTCGACGGCGTCATCAACCTCGAGCCGCAGAAGCTCCTGACCAACACCAAGCCGAAAGACGTGAGCCGGCTCCTGGCCAAGTCGTTCCTGAGCGACACGGTGCCGACCTCGGTCAACGCCTACCTGGTCAACACCGGCAGCAAGCTGGTGCTGATCGACGCCGGCGCGGCCGCACTCTTCGGCCCCGGCCTCGACCAGCTGCACGCCAACCTCAAGGCCTCGGGCTACCAGCCCGAGCAGGTCGACGTGGTGGTCATCACGCACATGCATGGCGACCACATCGGCGGCCTGATCCAGGGCGGCAAGATCGCCTTCCCCAACGCCACCGTGATGGCCGACCAGCACGACGCCGACTTCTGGCTCAGCGCCGAGAACCTGGCCAAGGCGCCCGAGCAGATGAAGATGTTCTTCCAGGGCGCGCAGATGACGCTCAACCCCTACGTGGCGGCCGGCAAGTTCAAGACCTTCGAGGGCAACACCGAGATCGTGCCGGGCATGAAGGCGATCGCCGCACACGGCCACACGCCGGGCCACGCGGTCTACGCGGTCGAGTCCAAGGGCCAGAAGCTCGTGCTGTGGGGTGACCTGATGCACGTGGCGGCGGTGCAGTTCCCGAAACCCGAGGTCACGATCCAGTTCGACAGCGACAGCAAGGCGGCGATGGCGCAGCGCAAGAAGGCGTTCGCCGATGCGGCCAAGGGCGGCTACTGGGTGGCCAGCGCGCACCTGCCCTTCCCCGGCATCGGCCATCTGCGCGCCGACGGCAAGGGCTACGTGTTCGTGCCGGTGCACTACACGCCGATCAAATGACGCACCCGACGGCCCGCCGATGATGCGGGTCAAGCAACCCGCATGGGGGTGGCGGCGGTAAGGGTCGGACCGGGCAGAATCCCGCTCCGACCCGACCACCTCGGCGCACGCGCCGATCCGCATGACCACCCTCAGTGTTCCCCGCATCAGCTTCGCGCCACGTGCGCCCTTTGCCGATGCCCTCAAGTCGCGCGTCGCCGCGTATTTCACGAGCACCGGCCGCAGCGAGCGCGGAGACTGGCGCCTCTTCGCCAAGACCGTCTTCTCCTATGCCCTTTTGATAGGCAGTTATGTGAGTGCCATCTGGTGGGTGCAGAGCGGCTGGGGTCTCCTGCTGGCGGCCCTCGGCATGGTGCAAGGCTACGTGCTGATCGCCTTCAACGTGATGCACGACGGCGCGCACGGCAGCTACTCGCGCCGCACCTGGGTCAACCGCCTGGCCGGCGCGTCGATGGACTTCATCGGCTCCAGCGCCCTGCTGTGGCGCCAGAAGCACAACCAGCTGCACCACACCTACACCAACATCGACGGCAAGGACGACGACCTGGCGCTGGGCCGCCTGCTGCGCCTGAGCCCGCAGCAGCCGTGGCACCCGTGGCACCGCGTGCAGCACTGGTACGCCCCGCTGCTGTACAGCCTGCTCACCCTCTACCTCGCCATCTATTCCGACTGGCACAAGCTCGTGACCGGCCGCATCGGCCACACGCCGCTGCTGCCGCGCAAGTGGACCGACGTGGCCTACTTCCTCGCCACCAAGGCCTTCTACGTCACCTATGCCCTGGTGATCCCGATGCTCTTCCACCCGGCGTGGCTGGTGCTGCTGGTCTTCTTCGGCATCCACGCGCTCTTCGGGCTGACATTGAGCCTCGTCTTCCAGCTCGCGCACATCGTCGAAGACCTGGAGTTCCCGCAGCCCGACCCGGCCAACGGCCGCATGGCCACCGACTGGGCCACGCACCAGGTGCAGACCACCGCCGACTTCGCACCGCGCAACCGGCTCGCCACCTTCTACATGGGCGGCCTCAACTTCCAGGTGGAGCACCACCTCTTCCACCACGTGAGCCATGTGCACTACCCGGCGCTCCACCGCATCGTCCGCGAGACCTGCGCGGAGTACGGCGTGCCCTACCGCTGCTTCGGCACGGTGCGCGAAGCGGTGGGCTCGCACTTCCGCTTCCTGCGGCAGATGGGGCGGCGGCCCGCCCTGGCTCTGTCGACCTAGAGGCGCACGAGACCGGGCAGCAGCTGGAAGCTGGTGTCGCGCAAGGTCTCCACGAAGGCGCGCACGTAGGGCCGCTGCGACAGGCCGGCCTTGTGCGCCGCATGCAGGCGCGACATCAAGCTGCGCTTGCCCACCGGCCGTGTGCTGACGTAGCCGCGCTCCACGTAGGGCTGCACGCTCCAGCTCGGCAGCACCGCGATGCCGCGGCGGCTGGCCACGAGTTGCAGGATGGCCACCGTGAGCTCCGAGGTACGGCGTGTCGGGTTCACGCCTGCGGGGGCGAGCACCCGCATGATGTCGAGCAGGCTGTCGGGCACGGGGTAGTGGATCAGCGTCTCGCCCGCGAAGTCTTTCGGCGTGAGGTGCGTGCGGGCGGTGAGCCGGTGGTCGTTGGCCATCACCGCGACCATCGGGTACTGGAAGAGCGGCACGAACTCGATGCCGCTGCTGTCGTCGACCTCGGAGGTGATCGCCAGCTCGGCGCGGTCGCTCACCACCAGGCCCACCGGGTCGGCGTGGAAGCCCGAGACGATGTCGAGCTCGACCTCGGGCCAGTGCGGGCGGAAGGCGTCCATCGCGGGCATCAGCCAGTCGAAGCAGGTGTGGCACTCCACCGCGATGCGCAGCGGCCCGGCGCTGCCGCCGGCCATGTTGGCGAGGTCGCGCTCGGCGGCCTGCACCGCATCCATCACCTGCAGGCCCAGCTGCGCGAGGCGCAGGCCCGCCGGCGTGAGCCGCACCGGCTGCGTGCGGCGCTCCAGCAGTTCGAGTTCGTACACGCCCTCCAGCAGTTTCAACTGATGCGACAGCGCCGACTGCGTGAGGTGCAAGCGCTCGGCGGCTGCACTCAGCGAGGGGGCATCCATCAGCACGGCGAGGGTGCGCAGGTGGCGCAGTTCGAGGAGTGTGGGCATGGGGTATGAATGCTTTTCAAGCGATCGGTGAAATTCTTTCGCTTGAATCATATGCGTCGCGTTCCTAGCATCCCGACTCTCTTTGATTCCACGAGATCGGCATGAAGACGCACACCCTGGGCTTTCCGCGCATCGGCGCACAACGCGAACTGAAGTTCGCCCTCGAACGCCACTGGCGCGGCGAGTCGCAACCCGAGGTGCTGCCGCAGATGGCGCAGGAGCTGCGCACCCGCCACTGGCTGCTGCAGCGGCACGCGGGGCTCGACTTCGCCACCACCGGCGACTTCTCGCTCTACGACACCATGCTCGACCACGCGCTCATGTTCGGCGCGGTGCCACAACGCTTCGGCTTCACGCCGGGCCGGATCGGGCTGGCCGAGTACTTCGCGCTCGCCCGCGGCAATGCCGCACAGGGCGCGATGGAGATGACCAAGTGGTTCGACACCAACTACCACTTCCTCGTGCCCGAGCTGTCGCCCGACCAGGACTTCAGCCTGCACGCGCAAGGCCTGCTCGACGCGGTGCGCGAGGTCGAGAACCGCAGCTTCACCCCGAAGGCGGTGCTGATCGGGCCGCTGACCTTCCTGTGGCTCTCGAAGATCCACGGCGTGCCCGAGGGAAGCGATGAAGCCGAGGCCAAACTTGCGTTGCTGCCGCGACTGCTCCCGATCTACCAGCAACTGCTCGCCGCACTCGAAGCCCGCGCCGTGGCCTGGGTGCAGATCGACGAGCCCGTGCTCGCGCTCGACCTACCACCGGCGTGGGTGGACGCGCTGCCCCACGTCTACCGCACGCTGGCCCCGGCGCACCTTCGCATCCTGCTCGCGACCTACTTCGAATCGATCGAAGCGCATCTGCCAACGCTGGCGACATTGCCCATCCACGGCCTGCACCTCGACCTGGTGCGCGCCCCACATCAGGCGGCCGCGGCGCTGCGCCTGTGGCCACGCGACAAGGTGCTGTCGGCCGGCGTGATCGACGGGCGCAACATCTGGCGCGCCGACCTGCGCGCCGTGCTGGTGCAGCTGAAACCCCTGCACGCCCGCTGGGGACAGCGCTTGTGGCTCGCGCCGAGCTGCTCGCTGCTGCACTGCCCGGTCGACCTCGCCCCTGAGACGCGGCTCGACCCGCAGGTCAGGCGCTGGCTCGCGTTCTCGGTGCAGAAGCTGGCCGAACTCGGCACCTTGAAGCGCGCATTGCAGGACGGCGAGGCCGCAGAGGAGACAGCGCTCGCCGAGAGCGACGCCGCCCAGCGCTCACGCCGCAGCAGCCCGCAGGTGCAGCAGCCCGCGGTGCGCGCCCGCGTGTCCGCGCTGCAGGCTGCCGACGCCGAGCGTCAGCACGCCTATGCCGAGCGCCGCGTGCAGCAACGCGCGCGCCTCAAGCTGCCGGCCTTCCCCACCACCACCATCGGCTCCTTCCCGCAGACCAACGAGATCCGCGTCGCCCGCGCCCGCTTCAAGCGCGGAGAGCTGCGCGAGGCGCTGTACCGCGAGCAGATGCAGGAGGCGATCGGCCAGGCCGTGCGCGAGCAGGAAGCGCTGGGCCTGGACGTGCTGGTGCACGGCGAAGCCGAGCGCAACGACATGGTCGAGTACTTCGGCGAGCAGCTCTCGGGCTATGCCTTCACCGACAACGGCTGGGTGCAGAGCTACGGCTCGCGCTGCGTGAAACCGCCGGTGCTCTTCGGCGACGTGGCCCGCCCGGTGCCGATGACGGTCGAGTGGACACGCTACGCCCAAGGCCTCACGAAGCGCTGGATGAAGGGCATGCTCACCGGCCCGGTGACGATGCTGCAATGGTCTTTCGTGCGTGACGACCTGCCACGCGAGCAGGTGGCGCTGCAACTCGCGCTCGCGCTGCGCGACGAGGTCAACGACCTCGAAGCCGCCGGCATCGCCGTGATCCAGATCGACGAGCCGGCCTTCCGCGAAGGCTTGCCGCTGCGTCGCGCCGATTGGGCGACCTACCTCGAGTGGGCCGCCCGCGCCTTCCGCATCAGCGCGAGCGGCGTGCGCGACGACACGCAGATCCACACCCACATGTGCTATTCGGAGTTCAACGACATCCTGCCGTCGATCGCCGCGATGGACGCCGACGTCATCACCATCGAAACCTCGCGCTCGCAGATGGAGCTGCTGCGCGGCTTCGGCGACTTCGCCTACCCCAACGAGATCGGCCCCGGCGTCTACGACATCCACTCGCCACGCGTGCCCGATGCGAATGAGATGCTGGCCCTGCTGCGCAAGGCCCGCGAGGTGATTCCCGACGACCGCCTCTGGGTCAACCCCGACTGCGGCCTGAAGACCCGCGGATGGGAAGAGACACGCGGTGCCCTGCGGCACATGGTGGAAGCCGCAAGAGCACTGCGCACCGAACTGACGTGATCTCGCTTGGGCACGGTGTCTCGCATCCCGGGCGTGGGGTGGGTGACGGAGTGGAGTGAAGGAGGAGACGACGACCACGGGAGTGGTCTTCGTCGGGGGACATGAACGGAGTCACCCACCCCACGCCCGGGATGCCGCTCCGACCACCACCGGCCCCAACGCCCGCGCCGCCGACCGCAGCGCGCGCTCCGAAAACCCCGCATACCCGAACACCCACCCACGCCGCCGCGTTTCCACGCCATACAGCGACAAGGGCGCCAGATACACACCTGCCTCCCCCGCCGCACGGCTCAGCGCCGTGTCGTCCCGCCCAGCCCCGATCTCGAACGACAGGTGCATGCCCTGCGCCGCCGGCGTGAGTTGCACCCGCCCGTCGGTCGCCTTGCGCAGCGAATCGACCAGCGCCGCCTGCCGCTCCTGGTAGAGCTCGCGCATGCGGCGCAGGTGGCGCAGCAAGTGGCCGTCGGTGATGAAGCGCGCGAGCACCTCCTGCGAGGCCCCCGGGCTGTGGCGGTCGGTGAGCGAGCGCGCGCTGGCGAAGGCCTCCACCAGGTGGTGCGGCAGCACGATGAAGCCCAACCGCAGGCCCGGGTGCAGCGTCTTCGAAAAGGTGCCCACGTAGAGCACGCGTTCGCTGTGCGGCAGGCTGCACAGCGCCGGAATGCGGTGCGTGCCGTACTGGAACTCACCGTCGTAGTCGTCTTCCACGATCCACGCTCGCTGCTGGCGCGCCCATTCCAGCAGCTCCAGCCGGCGCGGCAGGCCCATGTGCACGCCCAGCGGGAACTGGTGCGTGGGCGTGACCACCGCCATGCGCGCCTGCGGCCACCGCGCCGCGCCCTCGGCGATGGCGAAGCCCTGCGCATCGACCTCCACTGGCCGCACCGTGATGCCATGGCTGACGAGGCACGCGCGGATGCCGAGGTAGCCCGGGTCTTCGACCATCACCTCGTCGCCCACGTCGAGCAGCAGTCGGGCTAGGAGGTCGATGGCCTGCTGCGAGCCCGAGGTCACCACCACCTGCTCCGGCGCGCAGCGGATGCCGCGTGACACCAGCAACCACTGCGCGATCGCCTCGCGCAGCGGCGGGTGGCCGGCCGGCGGACCGTACTGCGCGAGGCGCTGCTGCAGGCCCAGCGGCACCTGGCGCGCCAGGCGCGACCACAGCTCGAACGGGAAGTCGGCCACTGAAGGGGCGCCGATGCGATAGGGCACCACGGTCGACACCGGCGGGCGCCAGCGCAAGGCGGTGTCGGCGATCTGCCGGCCGCGGCCCGACAGCCCGCCCTCGGGCTGCAGTGCACCGCGCTTGCCCGGCGCGACCGCGGGGTGCAGCGCGGCGAGGTCGGGCGCGACGTAGCTGCCGTCGCCCACCCGCGCCACGATGTAGCCCTCGGCACGCAGCCGGTCGAGCGCCCACAGCACCGTGTTGCGCGCCACGCCCAGCGCCTGGGCGTGCTCGCGCGAGGGCGGAAGCCGGCTGCCCGGGGCGAAGGTGCCCTGCTCGATGGCGCTGCGCAACTGCAGGTAGACCTGCTGGCGCAGCGACGCAGCCGGATTGGTTCTGGCATCCATGGCGGATTGGCTCCTTTGGTGCACCGCATTGTGTCTACGATCAGGAGCCAATGAATTCAGAACTCCGAATCACGCCACTGCGCCCCGACGACCGCGCCGCCTGGGAGCGGCTCGCGCGCGGCTACAAGACCTTCTACAAGACCGAGGCCACGCCCGACCAGTACGAGACGGCGTGGCAACGCCTGCTGAAGCGGGACGAGGTCTACGGACTGGGCGCCACGCTCGACGGCCGCCTGGTCGGCATCGCGCACTACCTCTTCCATACCGGCGTATGGGCACCCCGCTATGGCTACCTGCAAGACCTCTTCGTCGAGCCCGCGCAGCGCGGGCGCGGCGTGGCGCGGGCGCTGATCCACGCGGTGGCGGCCGCAGCACGCGAAACCGGCGCCCAGCGCTACTACTGGCTCACGCAGGAACACAACCACACCGCGCGTGCGCTGTACGACAAGGTGGCCCAATTCCAGGGCTTCATCCGCTACGACTACACCCTCTGACCCGGAGCATCCCATGGCCGAACACGTCTACACCGCCACCACCGTCTGGCAACGCGGTGACGCGCCCTTCAGCGACAAGAAATACAGCCGCCGCCACGAGATCCGTTTCGACGGCGGGCACGTGCTGCCGGCCTCCTCGTCACCGCTGTCGGTGCGGGTGCCCTACTCCGACGCGGCCGCAGTCGACCCGGAAGAGAGCTTCATCGGCTCGATCTCCAGCTGCCACCTGCTGTGGTTCCTCGACATCGCCTGCCGCGCCGGCTTCGTGGTCGACGGCTACCGAGACGACGCGGTGGGCGTGATGGAGCCCAACGCCGAAGGGCGCGTCGCCGTCACGCGCGTCACGCTGCGGCCTGCCGTGCGCTTCGTCGGCAAGCAGCCCACGCCAGAAGAGCACGAGCACCTGCACCACCGCGCCCATGAGGAATGTTTCATCGCCAACTCGGTGAAGAGCGAGATCCTCTGCGAGCCGACGATCGCGACCTGACCATGTACACACCGAGCCACTTCGACGAGACCCGGCCCGAGCCGCTGCAGCAGTTGCTCCACGAGCACCCGCTGGGCCTCTTGATCACGCACGGCCCGCAGGGGCTGGACGCCAACCCCGTGCCTTTCCTGTACGACGCGCAGCCCGGTGGTGCCGGTGTGCTGACCGCGCATGTGGCACGCGCCAACCCCGTCTGGAAAGAAGCCGCCGACGCCGAGGTGCTCGTCGCCTTCCAGGGCCCGCAGGCCTACATCTCACCCAACTGGTACCCGAGCAAGGCCGAGAACGGCAAGGCCGTGCCCACCTGGAACTATGTCGTGGTGCAGGCGCGCGGCAAGCTCGTGGTTCGTGACGACGTGGCGTGGCTGCGCCGCTTGGTCACGCGGCTCACGCAGCGCCACGAGGCGACGCAGGCAGTGCCATGGCAGGTGAGCGATGCGCCGGCCGACTACCTCGAGGCCATGCTGCGCGGCATCGTGGGCATCGAGATCCCGCTGACGTCGCTGCGTGGCAAATGGAAGATGAGCCAGAACCACACGGCCGCCAACCGCGAAGGTGTGGCGCGTGGCCTGCGCACCCAGGGCGCCGAGG
Source organism: Piscinibacter gummiphilus (assembly GCF_032681285.1). Taxonomy (NCBI): domain Bacteria; kingdom Pseudomonadati; phylum Pseudomonadota; class Betaproteobacteria; order Burkholderiales; family Sphaerotilaceae; genus Rhizobacter; species Rhizobacter gummiphilus. The sequence goes on along the minus strand of NZ_CP136336.1, from coordinate 232,927 downwards.
CGAGCGCGGTGGCCGACTGGGTGGAGAAGGCCGCCGCGCCGCGCTGAATCAGAAGCCGGGCGCGGGCGCGGCCGTGCTGCGCAGCGCCAGCTCGGTCTTGCGTGAGCTGTCGGGCGACAGGGTGAGCAGCGAATGCTCGCCGCGCGAGACCAGCTCGGCGCGCGCATCGCTCGCCTTGCGGCCCCAGGTGGCGTTGAGGCCGCGGCGGGCATCGGGGCGGCCGTAGGCGCGTTCGAGTTCGGCGGCCAGCGCTTTCGCGCCCACCGCGGCTTCGAGGCGCACGGTGTAGAGCCGGTCGTTCACGAAGCAGTAGTGCACCGCCTTGAGTTCGGCGTCGCCGAAGAGCAGGTTCTCGTTGGCGCGCTGGTAGCAGGTGAGTTCGCCTTCGCGCGACACGACCGTCGCATCGGGCCCCAGGCGTTCGGCTTCGGCACCCCACTCGACACCGCGGAAACCACGCAACTGGAAGGCTTGTGCGCCCACCGCGGCCAGCACGAGGACGGAAGCGACCAGGGACGGCGCGATCAGGCGGGTGGCAGTGCGTGCGGTCTTCATGGCGTCAAGGCTCCGTGTGCTGCGGTGAGGCCAGTGTCTTGGCGCGCCGCGGGCTGTGTCAATTCGTAAACGGCTGATACAGCGCGTCGTCATTGCGCACAAATGCGCGCTCGGTTCGCGTCTGAAGTGACGTTGTGCGTCACTTCACGAATCGCAGCTGCAACCGAAATGCAGCGACGGTATCAATCTGTACACAACCCTCAACCGTGAAAAAAGTCGGCCGAGAACCCGTCACCCCATCCGTCCTCCGCGGACGGCAGGCAGTTCTTTCTCAGGTCCACTGTTCTAGCTAGGGAGAGTTGAAATGAAGCGCAGACACCTCGTGATCGGCAGCCCCGCCATCGTCGCCGGCAGCATGCTGGCCCCCTGGGCGGCCACCCGTGCCGCCAACGGCCCCGTCATCAAGTTCGGTCAATCGGCCTCGCTGAGCGGCGGCCAGGCCGCGTATGGCAAGGACATCCGCGACGGCATCACCGCCGCCTTTGCCGCGGCCTCGGCGGTGCCGGGCAGCCCGCGCTTCGAGCTCGTGACACTCGACGACGGCGGCGTGAAAGACCGCTGCATCCAGAACGTGAACACGCTCGTCGAGGGCGGCGTGTCGGCGATCGTCGGCCTGACCAACGGCATCGCGGCCGAGGCCTGCGTGCCGCTGGCCAACAAGGAACAGATGGCGCTCCTGGGCACGGCCAGCGGCAACATGGGCCTGCGCACCGGCGTGTCCGGCGGCGTGTTCCACGTGCGCGCCGGCTACGACCTCGAATACAAGCGCATGGCGAACTACATCAAGGAGTTCGGCATGCGCCGCATCGGCTACGTCTACCTGAAAGACACCTCGCCGGCCAACCTGGCGGTGATGACGCAGGCGCTCAACGCGGTGCAGATCACGCCGACGGTGTCGATCGCGATCGAACGCGCCGGCACAAACTTCGAAGACGTGGCGGCCTCGCTGATGGCCGCCAAGGTCGACATCGTGCTGATCTCGGCCAACGCCGGCCCGGTGGCCACCATCATCGACCACATGTCGAACGCGAAGTACCCGGGCCTCTTCTACGCGTCGTCGTACGCGGGCCAGGGGCTGATGGATACGCTCACCGCGCGCAAGCAGAGCTGCATCATGAGCATGGTGGTGCCGCGCCCGAACTCGGGGGCCGCCAACGTGGTGAGCCGCGCCAAGCAGGACTTCGCCGCGTTCGGTGGTGAAGCCAAGCTCGGCATCACCACGCTCGAGGGCTACATCGCCGGCCGCACCGCCATCGAAGCGGCGCGTGCCGCGCTCAAGGTGAGCGGCGGCGAGCGGGTGAGCCGCGCGCGCCTGAAGGAATCGATCGCCGGCCTGCGCACCGACCTCGGCGGCTACCGCGTCGAGTTCGCACCCGGTGTGACGCAGGGCTCGCAGTACGTCGACCTGATCGCGATCGACCGCTACGGGCGCCTCGTCGGCTAGAGATGTTGACCCCTCGACCGGCGGGTACGCCGGTCGATCCCCCAAGGGGATGGCGGGCCGGCTTGGGAGCGGCCCGGCGCTCGGCCCGCCCGCCGATCCGAAGTTGGGTCAGTCGTGCTTGCCGTGGCCTTTGTGCGACTTGTCCTTCTTGCCGTGCTTGTGGCCGTGCTCGTGCTCGTAGCGCTCGCGCACCCAGCTTTCCTTGACGAAGTACACCTGCTGGCCGCACGCGTTGTAGCGGTGGCAGTGCTTGGCCCATTTTTTCTGGTGGCCGGGCGGCACGTAGAGGTACACCGGCTGCGCCGGCACGACGACGGCCGGCTGCGCGATCACCACCGGCCGGGTGTAGACCACCGGCGGCGGCGGCATGTTGCCGATGTCGATGCGGCCGTAGACGCCCGGCTGCGCGACCTGCACCGAAACACCCACGCTGGTCTGCGCAGAGGCGGCGCCGCCGCACGACAGGGCCGCAACCACCGCGGCGAGGCCCAAGAGATTCGAATACTGCTTCATGAGAGTGCTCCGTGTACGAAAGCCCCGTGTTGCCGTGCGCAGCCGTGGCGGGCCAGCACGTCGGCCAGGGCACCGGCCGAGAAAGGTTTGAGGATCACGTCGTCCATGCCCGCCGCGCGATAGGCCGCGCAATCGGCGGCCATCACGCTTGCCGTGACGGCGACGATGGGCGTGGGCATGTGATGGTGCTCATGTTCCCACTGGCGGATCTGCCGCGTGGCCTCGATGCCGTTGGCCACCGGCATCAGGTAGTCCATCAGCACCAGCGTGTAGCCGCCGGCCTTCACCGCCTCGACGGCCTGGGCGCCATCGGTGACGAGCGTGGCGTCGACGCCGTGGTGGTCGAGCATCAGCGTGAGCAGCAGGGCCTGCACGGGGTCGTCTTCCACCACGAGCACATGCGGTCGGCGGCTGCCGGCCACGAAGGTCGGGGCGTCGTGCCGCTCCTGCCAGAGCGGCGTGCGGCGCGGCGACGGGTTGAGATCGGTCTTCATCGTTCGAAACGGATGGAATCGGCCTGGATGCGCACACCACCCGACGGCATGCCACGCACCTCGAGCCGGGCGCCGACCGCAAGGTCGGCCGCCCTGCCGCCGGCGAAGCGGGTGGAACTGCCCCATGCGACGGTGACGCCGCGCAGCACCAGGGTCTGCGCGCCGAAGTCGATCGACTCGACCGCGCCGTGCAACTCGAATTCCTGCCGGCCGCCGCGCTTGAAGTCGACCGTGCTGGCCACCAGCACGCCGCTCTGCATGACACCTTCGACTTCCACGCGCACACCATCGGCCAGGTCGGCAAGCGTGCCGTGGCGCACGCTCACGCCGGGGCCGCTCGCATCCACCCGCAGACCCGCCACGAGGAAATCGGCGCTGCTGGCATAGCCGCTCACGTAGCCCTCGACCTCGGCTTCGTCGTTGTCGGGGAAGTTGCGCTGCGAGACGTGTACCGAGCTCGCCACCCAGCGGCCCGACACCGGCGTGGTGTTGAGGCTCACCCGCACCGACAGCCCGTTGGACAGCGGCGGCGGAGGCGGGGACACGCTGCCGTAGGCGATGAGCGCGGCACCGATCGAGAAGGTGCGCGCCGGCGGGCCTTGCAGCCCGCTGATGCGGCCCCGCAGCGTGTATTGCGAAAGCGACGCGCGCCGCTCGATGCGCGTGGCGCTGTAGCGGCCCGCGCTCGGATCGTAGAAGCCGTGCACCGCCACCAGCTGGCCCGCGAGCACATCGCCCAGGCCGGCGGCGTAGCCGTCGAAGAGGGTGTCGGCATCGACCAGCACCGTCTGGCCGAGCACCACGAGCTTCGAGCCCGGCACGTCGACCGACTCCACCGGCCCCGCGATCTCGTGGCCGAACTGGATCTGGCGTGCCGTGCCCTCGCCGGAGTTGCCGCGCAAGCGGCCCTCGACCTCGACCACCATGCCCAAGCGCAGGTCGGTGCGTGGGTGCATGACGCCGTCGTCGTCGATGACCACCGCCTGGCTGTCGTCGAAGCGGATGCCGTTGACGATCACCGAGCCGAAGCCGCTGATGCGGCCGGAGGTGGAGTTGGGGTCTTCCACGGTCTGGCCGGTGCCGCCGCTGTCGACGCCGCCGCAACCGGGCAGCACCGTGGCCAGCAGCAACAGGGCCAGCACGGCCGCCAGCGACAGCACGGCGGTGGTGGACGCGGGCCCGTCGAACCGCAGGCGCTTCATGGGCTGCTCCTTCGTGCGGCCTTGCGGGCGGCAGCGCGCCTCGGGGCCTTCTCGATCACGTCGTGGGGTGGGGGATCGTCCTGCATCGGTGCGTGATAGCCGTAGAGGCCCACGCGCAGGCGATGGTCCTGGGTGCGGCCGCTCGCGGCGTCGTCGTCGATGGCCTTCTGCAGCTCAGGCGCCAGCGCGCGCAGCAGTCGCTGCCATTGCTCGCGGATCAGCGGCTGCAGCTGTTGCACCGACTCGGCTGAAAGTTCGTCGGCAAACACGGCCTGCTCCAGGTGCAGCGGTTTCGGCGACAGCACGTTGGCCACCGCGGCCTGCAGGTGGTCGCCCACGTTGCTGGCCACGAAGCCCAGCATGCGCGGCTCGTCTCCGGCCGGGGTGAAACGTTCGAGCAAGAGCTCCACGCGGTCGTTTTCCTCGTCGACGCGCGCCAGCCCTAGCCGGCACAACTCTTCCAGCAGGCTGCGCGGGTGCACGTCTTTCGTGACCGACTGGGCCAGGGCCTCGAAGCTGGAGCCGGCCCCTTGGCGTGGCAAGGAGGTCTGCTCGCGCCAGGCCGGGTCGCTCAACCAGCGGGTGAACACCTGGGTCGCCGGCGTGCGCTTCGCAGTGAGTGCAGGCTCTCGTTGAAGGAGGCGATTGACCTCGCGCCGGTGCAGGCCGGTGGCGGTGCTGACCCGGCTCACCGCGCGGTGCGGCGTCACATCGGGGTGGGCGGCCAGGGCGGCGTCGACGAAGGCGCCTCGCAGCAGCTCGTCGACGTCGGCGTGATGCAGACCCCGCGCAATGGCCAGCTCGGCCAGCGGCCTCAGCAGCGCCCGGCAGGCGGCCAGCACCGCCGACGCGTCGGGCGCGGAGGGCGGGGCGGCAGGCGGCGAGGGGTGGTCTTCGAGGAACAAGGCGTGCACGGACGGGCCACGGGAGGGCCTACTCTACCTGAATGTGCTTTTTGCACATTTATGGGTTTGCCCCGAGAGACGATCACGTCTTTCAGGCGTCTGCAATTTCCCTCACGCCCAGGACAGCGGGTTGAGCCGGTAGCAGCGCGCGAGTTCGTCGTACAGCGCCGGGTGCCGTTCGGCCAGGGCCTGCGGCTGCTCGAAGAAGACCTCGCTCGCCACCGCGAAGAACTCGGCCGGGTTGGTGGCGCCATACGGGTTGAGCAGAGTGGACTCGCCCGACTCGACGGCCGACTGCAACTGCGCGAATTCCGCCGTCATGACCTGCGCCCAGCGCTCGCGCGCACGGCGGCCGGGCACGTGCGGAGCGCCGTTGGCGGGGCCGTTTTCCTGGTCGAGCTGGTGTGCGAACTCGTGGATCACCACGTTCTGGCCATCGCCGGGTGCGGCGGCGCCATCGAGCGTGTCCTGCCACGACAGGATCACCTGCCCCTGCGACCACGACTCGCCCGAGAGCGCGAGCCGCTGCTCCTGCAGCACGCCACTGCCATCGGCATGCACCCGGTCGACGGCAAAGGCGCCGGGATAGACCAGCACCTGGCGCAGCATCGGGTAGTAGCCGGGCCGCACGCGGTTGAGCAGCAGCAGGCAGGCCTGCGCGGCGATGGTGATGCGCATCTCGTCGGTGACGGCGAGGCCGGCGCAGCCAATGAAAGGCTTCTCGGCCACGAACACCTGGATGTGCTTCTTCAGCTGCAGCTGCAGGTCGGCCGGCAGGTGCCGCACGTAGGGCACCCGGCGGCGCAGGATCTCGCGCCACGCCAGCGGAAACGGCTGACGCCGGATGCGCGCACGGCGCAGCGCCACCCACAGCGGCTGTCCGGCGAACCAGGCCACGAGCAACGCCATCACACCGAAGGCGACGAAGAGGGTCACACGCGGGCCTTTTGAAGCGGGGAGGCTTCTCAGGTGAGGCCCGCGCCCGGCGGTTTCAAGCCACCGCCCTACTTCACACGATCGCCGTAGGAGATGCCCGCGAGCCGGCCCGACTCGAAGCGCAGGATGGTCAGGAACTGGCCGCGCCCGGGGTTGTAGGTCCACTCGTCGACGGTCTCGCAGGGCGTCACGTTGACGACAGTCGTGCCGCCCGCGTTGGGGCTCGGCGCCGGCGTCTGCGCCACCGGCTTGCAGAACGACTCGCGGTGCATCGGCTCGCCGCATTTCTGCAGCACCGACGCCTTGCCCTCGCCGACATTGGCGAGGTCGTTCTTGCAGCGCATCGATTGCGCCTGCGCGGCCCAAGGCGCGAGCGTGGCGGCAGCGAAGACAAGCGCGGCGGCGACGGGGGTGGGTTTCATGGTGGCTCCAACGCGTGGCACGCGTGCTGATCGTGAGAACCGCGATGCTCCACGATCTGCCGGTGATGGAATGCGTCGCCCGTGTAAATGTCAGGAAAAGAACGCGGGCATCAGCGCGGCATCGGCTTGTACGGCACCTGGCCCGAGCGCCCGACGCGCACGCTGGCGATCGCCTGCTTCACATGCGGCACCTTCATCGCCAGTGCCTCGATGGCCGGGCCGGCCCGGGCATCGGGCACACAGCCTTCGATGAACACCACCCGGCCCTGGACGGTGACCCACAAGCTCGTGCGCTCGAAGCGCTTCGCGTTTGCGGCCACCATTGCGCGCACGCCCTCGGCGATGTCGGCCGAATAGGCGAAGTCGTTGGGCCGGTCGCATTGCCCGGCGAGCCAGCACGTCGTGCCCCGCTCGGCGCGTGAATGCGCTTGCACACGCCGCTCGGCCTCGGTCATCAGGGGGCCGAGCGGCGTGGGGCAGCCTTCGATCGCCGACGACACCTGGAAGAACGGATCGTCGAACCAGTTCTTCAGGGGCTCGGCGGCGTGCGCCCCAAGGGCGCACAGGGCGAGCACCGCACAGCAGGGTGTTCGCGCGGGGCGGGCCGCTCCCAAACCGGCCCGAGGGGCTGTCATCCTTCGCGCGTGAGGTGGAAGAAGAAGTCCAGCGGTTTGCCCTTGATGTCGCCCAGTCCGACGATCACGTTGTCGGTGACCTTGCGGAAGTAATCCATGATCGGCTGCTTGTCGTAGATCAGCGAGGCCGACACCACGCCGTTGTGCGCCACCTCGCGCAGCTGCGCGAAGCCGAGCTTGTCGTAGGAATAGATCGAGCCGTCTTCGGCGCGGCACATCAGCGGGTCGACGTGCTCGCGCGAGACGAAGCGCTTGCCGTACCACTTGATCGGGTCGGGGTCCTTGCCGCCGTCGAACTTGCCGCCGCGCCACATGCCGATGATTTCGGCGGCGCTGATCGGCTTGAGCTGGTCGAAGAGCGGCATCAGCATCGAGGCCGGGTAGGCGGCCTTGGTGGCGATCATCTCCAGCAGTTGGGTTTCTGCGCTCATCTTGTCTCCCTTGAAGGTCAGTTGAAAAACTACTCGGGTGTGAGGTCGAGGGCCACGAGGAAGCGCGACACCATGTTGTAGGACGAGATGACGGCAATCAGCTCGACCAGGTGCGTGTCGTTGCCGAGCGCGGCGCGGGCGGCAGCGAAGGTCGCATCGGCCACCTTCACGTCGCGCGTCATCTCCACCGTGAGTTGCAGCGCGGCACGCTCAGTCGCATTGAAGAGCAACGCATCGACCGCCGGCAGCTTGCGCAGCGCCTCCAGTTGCGAGGGCGTGCCGCCCGCATCGAGAAAGGGCTGGCTGTGGTGGTGGAACTCGTACTCCGCCCCGTTGAGCACTGCCACGCCCAGCATGCCGATCTCGCGCAGCAGGGGCGAGAGCGAGAGTTCGGTGCGCACACGCCCCATCATCAAGCCCCAGCCGGTGGCGAACGGGGTGCTGTAGAGCAGCAGCCGGTCGAGTTCGGCGAGGCGCCCGCCGCGGCGTTTGCGGATCGCTTCGACCAGCTCCGGCGGGCCAGCCTCTTCGTCGGTGATGTAGGGAAGGCGGGGCATCTCTGACTCCTAGCGCAACTGCAGGCCGGTGATGCCGCCGTCGGCCACGATCACCTGCGCGTTGATGAACGAGGCTTCGTGCGACAGCAGGAAGAGCGTGGCGTAGCCCACCTCCCACGCCGTGCCTTCGCGGCCGAAGGGCAGGCGCTGCGCCGCACGCGCCGGGCGGCGCGCGCTGGCGTTGCGGCCGAGCGGGGTGTCGATGGGCCCGGGGGCGAGCACGTTGGCACGCACGCCGAGCGCTTCGCCTTCGAGCGCCACATGGCGGCACAGGCCAGCGAGCGCGGCCTTCGAGGTGTCGTACGACGGGATGCGCGTGCCGGGGCGAAGGCTCGCCGTCGACGAGATGAAGACGATGGCGCTACCCGGCGCCATCACCGGCAGGCCGGCTCGGCAGAAGAGCATGTGCGCACGCAGGTTGACGGCCATCGCGGCATCCCACGCGTCGGGCGTCTGGCCGGCGAGCAGCGGCGGGCCGCCGATGCCGACGTTGATCACCAGGCCGTCGAGTCGGCCCATCGTGGCGAGGCTTTCCTGCACCGCGCGCTCGATCTCGGGCGGCTGGGCCACGTCGGCGATCACGGGGAAGGCCCGGCCCCCGTCGCGCTGGATGAGGTCGACGGTGGCCTGCGCGGCGGCGGCGTCGCGGTCGAGGCAGGCGACGTGCGCGCCTTCGCGCGCGAGCAGCATCGCGATCGCGCGGCCGTTGCCGGTGGGCGGCGACGGGTCGTCGGGCACCACCTGCTGGCCGGCGCCCACCACCAGCACCGAGCGACCCTGCATGCGGCCGCGGGCGGGTGCTCGGCCCAGGGTTTCGTCGAAGACGTGGCGGGCCGGGTCGGGCTCGGTCAATCCACGGGCGGGGAGGTCGCTCATGTCGTGCGGTGGGGATGAAGGGCGAGGGTCAATCGTGCATCCGTGAGCGCCTGAAGTCCATCGAAGCCCAGGCCCGGCACGATCTCGCGCACGAGCAACTGGCCGTCTTCGATGTCGATCACCGCGAGGTCGGTGTAGACCCGGTCGACCACGGCGCGGCCGGTGAGCGGGTAGCTGCATTCGCGCACGAGCTTGGGCCGGCCCTGCTTGTCGACATGCTCCATCACGACGAACATGCGGCGCGCGCCGACTGCGAGGTCCATCGCACCACCCACCGCGGGAATGGCGCCCGGTGCCCCGGTGTCCCAGTTCGCGAGGTCGCCGTGTTGCGAGACCTGGAAGCCGCCGAGCACCGTGAGGTCGAGGTGGCCGCCGCGCATCATCGCGAACGAGAGCACATGATCGAAGAGTGCCGCGCCGGGCAGGAGCGTCACCTGTTCCTTGCTCGCGTTGATGAGGCTCACGTCGGTGATCGTGGCCGGCCCGGGGCCCATGCCGAGGATGCCGTTCTCGCTGTGCAGGATGACCTCGCGGTCCTGCGGCAGGCATTTCGCGATCAGCGTGGGGATGCCGATGCCGAGGTTGACGTAGGCGCCGTCGGGGATGTCCTGCGCCACGCGCTGGGCCATCTGCAATCGGGTCAGTGGCGTATGCGTCATATCCAGGGCTCGTGGTGGCACTGCACCACCCGCTGCACGAAGATGCCCGGCAGCATCACCTGCTCGGGCGGAATGGCGCCGAGCGGCACGATCTCTTCCACCTGCACCACCGTCGTCTTCGCGGCAGTGGCCATCACATGGCCGAAGTTGCGCTCAGCGTTCTTGAAGACGAGGTTGCCGTGGCGGTCGGCGGCCTGTGCCTTCACGAAGGCGAAGTCGCCGTGCAGCGGGTGTTCGAGCACATAGCCGCGTCCATCGATCACGCGTGTTTCCTTGCCCTCGGCCAGCGGCGTGCCATACGACACCGGCGTGAAAAAGGGGCCGATGCCGGCGCCGGCCGCGCGCAGCCGCTCGGCGATGGTGCCCTGCGGCACGCATTCGAGTTCGACAAGGCCGGCGTGATAGGCCTCGGCCAGCGCCTGCGCGCTGGGCCGCGCCGGGTTGGCCGAGCGCGCATACGAGGTGATCACCTTGCGCACACGCCCGGCCTCGATCAGCTGGCTCAGGCCCTTCGGCCCGTTGCCGCCGTTGTTGTTGACGACCACCAGATCACGCGCGCCCTGGTCGAGCAGCGCGCACAGCAGTTCCTGCGGCACGCCCGAGACACCGAAGCCGCCCACGAGCAGCGTGGCGCCGTCGTGTACGCCGCGCACGGCGTCGGCCAGCGTGGCAACGGTCTTGTCGAGCATCGACCAGCCTTACGAGAGTGCGATGACCGCCTGGCCTTCGCTGATCTCGTCGCCCTCGGCCACCAGCACCTTGGCGACGACGCCCGAGGTTTCCGCTTCGAGCGGGATCTCCATCTTCATCGACTCGATGAGCATCAGCGACATGCTGGGCGTGACGGCATCACCTTCGGACACGAGGACCGACAGCACACGGCCGGTCAGCGGGGATTCGATCTGGGGCATGGTGGCGTCGGGAATCAGGGTCTGTAAGGGAAGCGGGTGACACCCGCCACGCGCAGCGGTGCGGCGAGGTTGGCGAACTCGACGGCCAGCTTGCGCGTGTCGGCGGGGTCGACGATGTCTTCGACGACGAAGGCCTCGGCGCTGCGGAAGGGCGAGGTCAGGCCGCGCACACGTTCCTCGATCTCGGTGCGCTTGGCTTCGGGGTCGGCGGCGGCTTCGATCTCCGCCTTGTAGGCGACCTCGAGCCCACCTTCGATGGGCAGCGAGCCCCATTGCGCCGAGGGCCACGCATAACGGAAGGCAAAACGCTCCGGATGCTGGTGCGAGGCCGCGGCCACGCCGAACGCCTTGCGCAGGATGAAGCTGCACCAGGGCACGGTCGTCTGCGACAAGGCCGTGAGCGCACGCACGCCGGCACGCATCACACCTTCCTGCTCGGCTTCGAGGCCAATGCGGAAGCCCGGGATGTCGACGAAGTTGATCACCGGCAGGTGGAAGAGCTCGGCGAAGTCGATGAAGCGGGTGTACTTCTCGGCACTCAGCCGGTCGAACGCGCCGCCGTAGTGATACGGGTCGCTCGCGATCACCGCAACGGGCCAGCCATCGAGGCGTGCGAGGCCGGTGGCGATGGCGCGGCCCCAGTGGCGGCCGAGCTCCATGAAGCTGCCGGCATCGACCACCGACTCCACGATGCTGCGCACCTTGTAGACAGCACGCGGGTTCTTCGGGATCGCATTGCGAAGCAGGCTGGGATCGCTCGCCTGCTCGCGGCCCACCCCGCTGCGCGGCGGCAGGCCATGCACCGACGAGGGCAGGTAGGAGAGGAAGCGCCGCGCCCGCGCAAAGCCTTCGGCTTCGCTCGCCACCTCGTCGTCGACCACGCCGTTGCGGGTGTGGATGTGGCTGCCGCCGAGTTCGTTCTTGCCGATCTTCTGGCCGGTGCGCTCGACCACTGGCGGGCCGGCGACGAAGACCTGCGAGATGTCTTTCACCATCAGCGAGTAGTGCGCCGCCGACACGCGCGCCGCGCCCATGCCGGCCACCGAGCCGAGGCCGAGCGACACCACTGGCACGGTGGCGAGGTTGCGCGCGATGTAGGGCCAGGCCTTGAGCTTCGGGAGCAGCGTGTGGCCCTTGAGCTCAATGTTCTTGACCGAGCCGCCACCCCCGGTGCCGTCGACCAGGCGCACCAGCGGCACGCGCAGGTCGTGCGCCATCTGTTCGGCCACGATCAGCTTGTCGCCCACCGCGCCATCGTTGGCACCACCGCGCACGGTGAAGTCGTCGCCGACCACCACCACCGGCCGCTGCTCGACCTGCGCGCGGCCCATCAGCACGTTGGACGGCGTGAAGTCTTTCAGCTGCCCGCGCTCGTCGTACTGGCCGCTGCCGGCCAGGCCGCCGACTTCGATGAACGAACCTTCGTCGACGAGCGCTGCGATGCGCTCGCGCACCGGCAGCTTGCCGTTGTCACGGTGGCGCTTGAGCTTGTCTTCGCCACCCATGCGCGCGGCGAGTTGCTGGCGCCGGGCCAGCTCGTCGAGTTCGGCCTGCCAGGAAGACGTCATTCCTTCAACTCGATGTTCGAGCGCTTGATGATCTCGGCGTACTGCGCGGTCTCGCTCTTGATGCGGGTGGCGAAGTCTTTCGGCCCGAGCGCGAGGATGTTTCCCTGCTGCGCGAGCAGGGCACGCGTGGCGGGGTCTTCGGTGGCGGCCTTCATCGCATCGGACAGCACCTTCACCACCGCAGGCGGCGTGTTCGCCGGCACGAAGGCGCCGACCCAGAACGAGATGTCGTAGCCCGGGAACCCCTGCTCGGCGATGCTCGGCACCTCGGGCAGGTCACGCCAGCGCTGCGCCGACGACACCGCGATCGCGCGCAGCTTGCCCGCCTTGATCTGCTGCATGGCGGCCGGGTTGTCAAAGGCCGCATCGACCTCCTTGCCCAGCAACGCGAGCTGCGCCGGCGCCGAGCCCTTGTAGGGCACGTGCGTGATCTTCATGCCCGACTGCTGCGCGAGCAGCTCCATGCTCAGCTGCGTGAGGTTGCCCACGCCGGCCGAGCCGTAGGCCAACGAGCCGGCCTTTGCGGCCTTCACGAAGTCGGGCACGTTCATCACCTTGGCCGTCGTGTCCTTGTCGGGGTTGACGGTCAGGATGAAGGGCACCGAGACCACCAGCGAGACGGGCGCCAGGTCGCGCTCCACGTCGTAGGCCATCTTCTTGCCGTAGAGCAGCGGGTTGACGGTGATGGTGCTGGAGTTGCTCACGAGCACCGTGTAGCCATCGGCCGGCGCACGCGCGAGCTCGCTGGCAGCCAGCATGCCGTTGGCGCCGGTGCGGTTGTCGACGGTGACCGGCTGGCCGAGCTTCGTCTTCAGGTGGTCGGCCACGATGCGCGCCACGGTATCGATCGAACTGCCGGGGCTGAAGCCCACCACGAAGCGGATCGGCTTGGCCGGGTAGCCCTGCGCCTGCACCGGGGACACGCCCGCCGCAACGCACAGCGCCGCGGCGAGGCAAAGGGCTCTTCTGGCCTTGCGAGGGGTCATCGGTTCGCCTCCTGTGAATTCCGGTGGACCCGGTGAAGTTCGTGAGTTCTGTCGGATGGAACTCTGGGTCCGTTTTTTCAGTATCCGAACCAGCCGGCCGGCAGGTCAATAGGGATCACCCGAGGAACGGTCGACCCCCTTGCTGCCGCACACTGATGCCACAAAGAGAACCCAAATTCCACTTAGCAGAACACACGTCGTGCCTCACCACGCGGGTGTATTCGGAGGTCTCCGTGTCCCAGGTCTTGACGCCCCCTTCCGCCGCGGCACCCGTGGCGCCCGCTCCCACCGCGCTTCCGCACGACATCCCGACCGTCGCACCCCCGCCCTCGGCGCCCGCCGACGGGGTGGCTGCGGTCGACCGCGCCCTCTCGATCGCCACCACGCTCGCCCGCGCCAGCGCACCGCTCACGCTGGCCGAACTCGCGCGGCGCACCGGCATGTACAAGAGCACGCTGCTGCGCCTGCTGGCCTCGCTGGCCCGTGCGGGGCTCGTCGTGCACCGCAGCGACAAGCGCTACGCGCTCGGGCCGCTGGCCTTTCTCTTCGGCCGCTCCTTCGAGCAGACCTACGGGTTGAAGGAAGGCGTGCAGCCGGTGCTGGAGTGGCTGGTGAGCAAGGGCACCGAGAGCCCGTCGTTCCATGTGCGGCACGGCAAGGATTCGCGCCTGTGCCTCTTCCGCATCGACTCGGCCCATTCCACGCTCGACCGCGTGCGCGCGGGCGACGTGCTGCCGCTCAACCGCGGCGCGGCCGGCAAGGTGCTGCAGGCGTTTGCCGGCGGGCTCAACGTGGCGGGCGACACGCCGCTCCTGCACAACTCCTTCGGCGAGCGCGATCCGCTGTGCGGTGCCGTCGCCGCCCCGGTGTTCGGCCCGGCCGGCATCCTGCTGGGTGCGCTGTCGCTCTCGGGGCCGCTCGAGCGCTTCTCGGACCTGGCCGTGCAGCGCATGAACTCGCTGCTCTTCACCGCCGCCGAGACCGCCACGCGCACGCTCGGGGGCCACTGGCCGGTGACCTCGGGCCAGCGACTGGCAGGCTGAAGTCGCTCAGGGCGCGGTGACGAAGGCCGTCACCGCCGCCACCACCTCGGGCGCCTGCAGGATGCGCCGGTGGCCGAGGCCCTCGAGCCGCAGGAACTGCGCCGGCCCGGCCCACTTGGCATGGCTGGCCTCGGCATCGGCAATCGGCACCACGCGGTCGTCGGCCGAGTGGGCGAAGAGCACCGGCTGCTGCAACGAGGCCCCGCGGCGGGGTGTCGAGATCGCGTGCACGTCGACGCCCATCTCGCGCAACAGCAGCAGCATCTGCTCCGTCTGCTCGGGTGACAGGCCGGCCTGCGCCGCGAAGCCCTTCGCATACATCGCATAGCGCGCCGGCGCGGAGATCAGCGCAAGCCGTTGCGCTGGCAGGCCGAGGGCCACCGCTTCCACGGTGACCGCCGTGGCGATGGAGTGCGCCACCACCGCGTGCAGCGGGCCCAGCGCCTGCTGAGCCGCGACGAACGCCCGCGCCGAACCCGGAATGGACGTGCGCTCGCCGGCCGATTCGCCGTGCGCCGGCAGGTTGACGGCGATCACCTTGTGGCCAGCCGCCAGCAGCGGCGGCGCGAATGCGGCGAGGTCGCTGGCCTTGCCATCCCAGCCATGCAGCAGCAGCACCGCCGGCCCATCGCCCCACTCGGCCGCCGCCAGCGGGCCACTCGGGCTGTCGATGAAACGGCGGCGTGCGCCGGGCAGGAAGTCGAGCGACGGTGCCTTGGCGAGCGGCGAGGGCGTGAGGAAGGCCAGCGCAGCGCGCTCGATGGCGGGGTCGACGGTCAAGGTGGTGGCGCTCATTGGCTTCTCCTTTACATGATGGTCGTCATACTAAAGCAAACCCGCGTCGCCTGCACGACACCCTTGCCTGGGGATCGCACCGGGGCCGGGCGGCCGCGCCTCGGCCTATGCTTGGCGGTTTGGAAACATCGGTACGGAGCCACCCATGAAACGTCTTGAAGGCAAGTCCGCCGTCGTCACCGGCGCTGCCAGCGGCATCGGCCGCGCCACCGCCAAACTCTTCGCCGAGCAGGGCGCCAAGGTCGTCGCCGTCGACCGCGCCCCCGAAGTCGAGGCCACCGTCGCCGACATCCGCGCCGCCGGCGGCACCGCCATCGCGCTCCAGCGCGACACCTCGCAGGAGAAGGACGTCGCCGACTACATCGAAACGGCAGTACGCCACCACGGCGGGCTCGACGTGTGTTTCGCCAACGCCGGGGTGAGCGGTGGCATGGGCGCCTTCGACGAGTGGACGGTGGAGGAGTGGAACCGCGTCCTCTCGATCAACCTGGTCGGCACGTTTCTCGCCATCAAGTACGCCACGCGGGTGATGGTGCCGGCGGGGCACGGCTCGATCATCTGCACCGCGTCGGTCGCGGGCTTGCGTTCGGGCGCGGGCGGGCCGCCGTACAGCGCGAGCAAGGCCGGGGTCATCAGCCTGGTGCAGACGAGCGCGAACCAGTTTGGCGGCACCGGGGTGCGCATCAATGCGATCTGCCCGGGGTTGATCGAAACCGGGATGACGAAGCCGGTGTTCGACCGGGCGCGTGAGCGGGGCACCGAGAACAAGATCGGGCAGCTGAACCCGCTGCGGCGCGGGGGGTTGCCGCATGAGATTGCGTATGCGGCGCTGTTTCTCGCGAGCGATGACGCGTCGTATGTGAATGGGCAGGCGATTCCTGTCGACGGCGGGTTGTCGTCTTCGTTGCCGGTGGTGCCGCCGAAGATGTGAGCACTGCGTGGCGGCTTGCCGGGTCTCGGCCCGGCGGCCGAGTTACTTCTTTTGCTTCGCCAAAAGAAGTAACCAAGAAAAGGCGACCCGACGGTGGCGGTCCGGCCGAAGGCCGGACTGCTCGCTTCGCATCGCCTCCAGGGCGGCGCTACGCACACGCCGCTTCAAGCACGAGGCGAAGCGAGCCGAGAGTACGAGGCCCGCGCAGCGGGCGAGGGTATCCCGGGGCCCTTGAGTGCCGTCGAGCAGCGCAGGGCTTTGTGGGGCGCGCGTCAGCGCGCTTCGTAATCTGACTTCGGGCAGCTGTTTGAACGCAGCGAGCGAAGCTCGCGGAGTGAGTTCTGCCCGACCCACAAAGTCCGAGCAGCGCAGAGCAGTCGGCCCTAGGCCGACCGGCGAACGGGGTGCCCTTTCTTTTGCCTTCTTTTCTTTGGGCAAGCAAAGAAAAGAAGGTCGCCCGCCGGGGCGAAATCCCGGCAACCCACCACGCAGCGAAAGACATCACCCCACCGCCCGAACCAACGCCACCCTCAACTTGTGCACATCAATCGGCTTCGTCAAAAAGTCGTTCATCCCCGAAGCCAACGCCTCCTCGCGCTCCGACACCAGCGCAGCCGCGGTGAGCGCAATGATCGGCAGCTCCTCCGCGGAGTACAGGCACCGCAGCTGCCGCGCCGCCTCATGCCCCGAAAGCCGGGGCATCTGCACATCCATCAGCACCACATGGAAGGGCCGCTGCGCCGCCTGCGCCCGCTCCACCGCCGCCACGCCCTCGGCGCCATCGGCGGCCTGCGTCACCTCCACGCCCCACTGCTCGAGCATGGCCACGCCGATCATCATGTTGACGGGGTTGTCTTCCACCAGCAGCACGCGCAGGCCTTCGAGGCGCTGGATGTCCTCTGCCTCCACGCGCGGGTCGACCACCGGCAGGTCCGTCGGTGGCAGGGGCAGCTCGGCCCAGAAGCGGCTGCCGATGCCCGGCGTGCTGTCGACGCCCACCGCGCCGTCCATCAGCTCCGCAAGCTCCTTGCAGATCGACAGGCCGAGGCCCGTGCCGCCGAAGCGCCGCGTCGTCGAATCGTCGGCCTGGGTGAAGGGCTGGAACAGGCGCTTCTGCGTGGTGGTGTCGATGCCCGGCCCGGTGTCGCTGACGGTGAAGCGCACCTGCCCCGAGCGCGCCGGGGCGGTCGACATCGACACCTCCAGGCTCACCTCGCCGCGCTCGGTGAACTTCAGGCCGTTGGTGATGTAGTTGCTGAGGATCTGCCGCAGGCGCACGGGGTCGCCGAGCACGGTGACCGGCACGTCGGGTGCCACGTCGAGCTTCAATTGCAGCGAGCGCGCCGTGGCGAGCGACTGGTACGCATGGTGCACCGCCTTCAGCAGGTGCCGCAGATTGAACGGCACCGCCTCGATGCTGAACTTGCCGGCTTCGATCTTCGAAAGGTCGAGGATGTCGCTGATGATCCCCGAGAGGCTTTGCGCGCTGTCCTGGATCTGCTCCAGGTACTGCAGGCGGCGCTTCTCGTCGACACCCTTCTGCATCGCGAGGCTTGCGAGCCCCAGCAGGCCGTTGAGCGGCGTGCGGATCTCGTGGCTGGTGTTGGCGAGGAAGGCGCTCTTGGCGCGGCTCGCCGCCTCGGCCACGTCGCGCGCGGCGGCGAGTGCCTGCTCGATCTGGCGCCGCTCGGTCACGTCTTCGGCGATCCAGATGGTGCCGCCCATGCTCGGGTGGCCGGGGTCGACCACCTGCGCGAGCAGGCGGCACCAGAAGAGCGTGCCGTCGTGGCGCAGCATCTGACGTTCGATCTCGACCGGCTTGCCCACCGAGAGCAAGGGCCCGGCGATGCGGCCCACCTCGGCATAGTCTTCTTCGGTGGCCCACACCACCGCGCCGGGCTTGCCGATCAGCTCGCCGCTCGCCCAGCCGAACATGCGCTCGAAGCTCGGGTTGGCCTGCAGGAAGCGCTGGTTGCGCGTGAGCGCGATGCCGATCGACGCGTTTTTCAGGATGGCCTCGTGCTCGAGACGCGTGCGCTGGATCTCGGTCACGTCGCGGCCGTTGACGACCAGGTAGTTGCGCCCGTCCATCGTGAAGCGGCCGGCCGACATCATCAGCGTGACGATGGCGCCCGACTTGTGCACGAAGAGCGTCTCCACTTCGTTCACGCCGCCGTGCGCCAGCAGCTCGGCCACCATCCTCTGGCGGTCGGCCGGCTGGTACCAGATTCCGAGTTCCAGCGCGCTCTTGCCCACCACCTCGGCCGCGCTGTAGCCGAACATGCGCGTGAAGCTCTCGTTGACCATCACGTAGACGCCGGTCTCCATGTCGCTCAGGGTGATGAAGTCGGGGCTGGTGGCGAAGAGGTGCGACAGCATCGCCTGCGAACGGCGCAGCTGGATCTCGGTGCTCACCCGCTCGGTCACGTCGAAGTACATCGACAGGATCGCCGTGCCGTCGTTGGTGCTCACGCGGGCGCTGTTGGCCTGCACCGTGAGGCGCCGGCCGTCGACGGCGTGCAGGTGGAACTCGGCCAGGTCCAGGGTCTTGCCGATGGGGTAGCCGTTCAGCGTACGGATGCGGTCGTGCAGCAGCCCACGCTGCGGCACGGGGTAGAGCTGCTCGAGGTTGAAGCCGCCCATCGCCTCGGGGCTCGCAAAGCCGAAGAGGCGGGCCGCAGCTTCGTTGGCGAGCATGGTGATGCCGTTGCGGTGCAGCACCAGCGGCGTGGGCGACATCGCGAAGAGCTCGCGGTAGCGCGTCTCGCTCGCGCGGTGCGCTTCGCGCGCCTGCACCTCGGGTGTGATGTCGCGGCCCACGCCCCAGTAGCCGCGAAAGTGGCCGTCCTCGTCGAAGCGGGGTCGCCCGCTCACGCTGAAGTGCGACAGCCGGCCCGAGGGCGAGCGGTAGCGCACCGGCAGGTCGCTGAAGGGGCGGTGCGCTTCGAGGTCCTGGCGGTGCAGGTCGAGCGCGATCGGGTCCATGTCGAGCTGCGGGCTCTCCCAGGGGCGCTGGCCGATGCGCGCTTCGGCGGCCGGGCCGGCGCTCGCGTGCACATGGGTGTCGATGCGCTTGAAGCGCAGGTCGGCGTCGAGCTCCCAGTACCAGTCGGCGGCGATGGCGAGCAGGTTGCGAAAACGCTGCTGGCGCTCTTCGGCGTCGCGCATCGCGCGGTCGATCATCTGCGACATCTGCGTGCCGGCCACCACGGCGGTCGCAAGCAGCATCATGTGCGCGATCACGTGCAGCACGGTGGGGTTGCGCTGCAGCGCCAGCACACCGGGCAGCAGCCGGGCCGACTCGGCCCAGGTGAGGCCCAGCACCGCTGCCACGCAGCCGAGCGCGAGCACCAGGCCGGCGCGCAGGCTGGTGAGCACCGTCACCAGGCACACCATGAGGCCGAAGAAGCCGAGGCTCAGGCTGCGCACCCCTTCGCCGACCCCGACCGCGGTGAGCGCCACCACGGTCACGCCGCTCCAGCCCACCACCAGCATCACCGTCGACAGGGGCGCGCGGCGCAGCAGCACCGTCGCGAGCGCGAAGACGAGCGCCAGCGCCGAGCACACCGACACCAGCATCGCCTGCATGCCGGGCTCCAGCCGGAGGTCGAGCAGCCCGTAGGCGGCCGCACCCACCACGGACATGCCGCAGCCCAGCCCGAAGAACAGGCGGGCGATGGTGGCATTCAGGCCATTGCGCCTGGTGGCGGTGGCACTTCCCTCGGACGTGTCGTGTACTTCTGTCATGCGGCAGCCGCGGCACGCTCAGGCGCCACGGCCAGCCGCAAGTGTCCCGCGCCATGCACGGGCGTGCGATGCGTGTTTTACCCGGCTGCGTAGGATGACCGTGCGGCATTTAACGCCGCACGCGTCTGCACCGCCACGGCCCGCGCGGCGCTCGCGAAGTCGTCACCCGACGAGGCGTAGAGCACCGCGCGCGAGGAATTGACGACGATCGTGCCGCCGGGCTTGAAGCCGGCCTTCACGGTCGCTTCGGCATCGCCGCCTTGCGCGCCGACCCCGGGGATCAAGAGCGGCAGCGTGGGCGCCAGTTCGCGCACACGCGCGATCTCGCCGGGGAAGGTCGCGCCCACCACCAGGCCAAGCTGGCCGGTGGTGTTCCACGGGCCCTGCGCGAGCTTGGCGACGTGCTCGTACAGCAGGTCGCCGTTCGCCAGTTGTCGCGCCTGCAGGTCGGAGCCGCCGGGGTTGGACGTGCGGCACAGCAGGATCAGGCCCTTGCCGCTGTAGCGCAGCCAGGGCTCGATGGAGTCGAAGCCCATGAAGGGCGAGAGCGTGACCGCATCGGCCTGGTAGCGTTCGAAGGCTTCGCGCGCGTACTGCTCGGCGGTCGAGCCGATGTCGCCGCGCTTGGCGTCGAGGATGACCGGCACGCTGGGCGCCACGCGCTTGATGTGGGCCATCAGCCGCTCGAGCTGGTCTTCGGCGCGGTTGCCGGCGAAGTAGGCGATCTGCGGCTTGAAGGCGCAGGCCACGTCTTTGGTCGCATCGACGATGGCGGCGCAGAAGTCGTAGATGCGATCGGCGTCGCCCTTCCACTTGGCCGGAAACTTGCCCGGCTCGGGGTCGAGGCCCACGCACAGCAGGGAGTCGTTGCCACGCTGAGCGGCGGCGAGCTGGTCGGTGAATTTCATGAGAGCCGGATTTTAGAGAGCGATGTGCTCTGCGAGGTGTGAAGCCACGGTGGCGATGCGCCGCAGATGGCGCGACTCGGGGTGCGTGAGCAGCCAGAGCTGCACGTCGCACTCGGGCACGGGCTCGCTCGCCTGCACGACATCGTGGCGCTCGCGGGCCAGGAAGACCGGCACCAGGCCCACGCCGAGGCCGGCCACGATGGCGTCGAACACCGCCTGCACGCTGTTGACGCAGAGCACCGGCTCCGCCCGCGGGAAGTGCTTGCGGCGCCAGCGCACCGAGGGGTGGTCGGGCATCGCGTCGTCGACGCTGATCCACGGCGCGGTGCTCAGGTCGAGCACCCGCGCGCGCCGGCCCGCAGGCCTGGGCGCAAACACCGCGTTGCGCACCGTGCCCAGCTCACGGCCCACCACATGCGGCGGCGGCTTGGCGGTGGCGCGCAGGGCGATGTCGGCCTCGCGCTGGGTGAGGTTGGCCAGTTCGTTGCGCGCGGTGATGTCGAGCCGCAGCCCCGGGTGCGCCGCATGCAGCGGCTTGAGCACCGGCATCAGCAGGCCCTTGAGCAGCGTGTCGGCGGTGGCGATGCGCACGACGCCACTCACCGCGCCGGCATCGAGCCGAGCCTCGGCGCGCGCCGCTTCCAGCTCGGCCTCGATGCGCTCGGCGTGGTGGGCGAGGCGCTGGCCGAGCTCGGTGGGCTGGTAGCCGCTGCGCGAGCGCTCGAAGAGCCGCTGGCCCAGCGCCTTCTCGGCGCGCTGCACGGTGCGAAAGACGGTGGACCCGTCGACCCCCGCCAGCTGCGCGGCTGCGGCGAGGTTGCCGCCGCGCACCAGCGCGAGCAGCAGGGCCAGCTCGGCGGCGCCGAGGGTCGATTGCATGGATGCATTCATCGTTTGCCGTTCTGCCTATTTTAAATGCACAGGCGCAATCATAGATTTCGCTCCGTCATCACTCAACGGAGCCCTTCCATGACCCCCACCTCCCTCGGCCTGCTCTTGCTGCGCGTCGCCCTCAGCACGATGTGGATCGCGCACGCATTGCTCAAGCTCTTCGTCTTCACGCTGCCCGGCACGGCGCAGTTCTTCGACTCCATCGGCCTGCCCGGCGCGCTCGCCTACCCGGTGTTTGCCGCCGAGCTGCTGGGCGGCGTCGCACTGCTGGCGGGGGTGTACGCCCGCCAGGTCTCGCTGCTGCTGGTGCCGGTGCTGCTGGCCGCGGCCTGGGTGCACCTGCCCAACGGCTGGGTGCACACCAGCACCGGCGGCGGCTGGGAGTACCCGGTGTTCCTCGCCGTCGCCTCGCTCGTGCACTGGCTGCTCGGCGACGGCGACTACAGCCTGAAGCGCAGCCCCTTCCTCACCCCCGGCGCCTCGCGCGCCTGATCGTTCCTCACCCTGAAAGGACTTGAACCATGAAGCTCTACCACGCCCCCGGTGCCTGCTCGCTTGCCGTCCACATCGCCCTGCGCGAAGCCGGCCAGCCTTTCGAGCTCGTGAAGGTCGACCTCGCCCGGCACACGCTCGAAGACGGCCGCAACTACTTCGACATCTCGCCGCGCGGCTACGTGCCAATGCTGGAGTTCGACGACGGCAGCCGCCACACCGAAGCGGCCGCGCTGCTCGCGCACATCGCCGACCAGGACGCCGCCTTCGCACTGATCGGCGCACCCCGCACCGAGCGCCGCCTGCAGGTCACGCAGTGGCTCGCGTTCGTGGCGAGCGAGCTGCACAAGGCCTTCAGCCCCTGGCTGTGGCACAAGGAGACGGCCGACTCCACCAAGCAGGCCGTGCGCGAGAAGCTCGCCGCACGTTTCGCCGAACTCGACCGCCACCTCGCCTCGCGCGAGTACCTGGCGGGTGAATTCAGCGTGGCCGACGCCTATGCGTTCACGATCGTGAACTGGTCCAACTTCCTCGGGCTGCCGCTGTCGGACGTGCCGCACCTCAAGGCCTATCTCGCGCGCGTGAGCGCACGCCCGCAGGTGCAGGCGGCGTTGAAGGCAGAAGGCCTGCTGAAGTAGGACGTCAGTTCGACGCCGGCTTGCCGGCGTCGATGCGCCCGGCGAGCGCCGCCGCCTGGCCGGTGTAGCTGCCGGGCGTCATCGCCATTAGGCGGGTCTTCTCGCTCTCGGGGATCTCGAGCGTGCCGATGAAGGCCTGGATGTCCTCGCGCGTGATGGCCTTGCCGCGCGTGAGTTCCTTCAGGCGCTCGTACGGGTTGGGCAGCTTGTAGCGGCGCATCACGGTCTGGATGGGCTCGGCGAGCACCTCCCAGGCCGAGTCGAGGTCGGCGGCGAGCGCTTCGCGGTTGACTTCGAGCTTGCCGAGGCCCTTCAACAGGCTGTCGTAGCCCAGCACCGCATAGCCGATGGCCACGCCCATGTTGCGCAGCACCGTGCTGTCGGTCAGGTCGCGCTGCCAGCGGCTGATGGGCAGCTTCTGGCTCAGGTGGCTGAGCAGGGCGTTGGCGAGGCCGAAGTTGCCTTCGGCGTTCTCGAAGTCGATCGGGTTGACCTTGTGCGGCATCGTCGATGAGCCGATCTCGCCCGCCTTGGTGCGCTGCTTGAAGTAGCCGAGGCTGATGTAGCCCCAGACGTCGCGCGACCAGTCGATGAGGATGGTGTTGGTGCGCGTGACCGCATCGAACAGTTCGGCCATGTAGTCGTGCGGCTCGATCTGGATGGTGTACGGGTTGAACTCCAGGCCCAGCTGCTTCTCGATGACCTTGCGGCTAAATGACTCCCAGTCGAAATCGGGGTAGGCCGAGAGGTGGGCGTTGTAGTTGCCCACCGCACCGTTCATCTTGGCGAGCAGCTTGACCGAGGCGATGCGCTCGCGCGCATGCTGCAGGCGGGCCACCACGTTGGCGACTTCCTTGCCCACCGTCGTGGGGCTGGCGGTCTGGCCGTGGGTGCGCGCCAGCATGGGCACATCGGCCAGGTCTTTCGCGAGCGTGGTGAGCGCGCCGATGATCTTGTCGAGCGTGGGCAAGAGCACGTCCTGCCGTGCGGCCTTGAGCATCAGGCCGTGGCTGGTGTTGTTGATGTCTTCGCTGGTGCAGGCGAAGTGCACGAACTCCGACGCGGCCTTCAGTTCGGCGCTGTTTTCGAAGCGGCTCTTGAGCCAGTACTCCACGGCCTTCACGTCGTGGTTGGTGGTCTTCTCGATCTCCTTGATGGCCTGCGCGTCGGCCTCGGAGAAGCGGGTGACGAGCCCGCGCAGCAGGCCGCGCCCGGCGCCGGTGAGTGGCTTGAACTCGGCGAAGCCGGCGTCCGACAGCGCGATGAACCACTCCACTTCCACCTGCACCCGCCGGTGCATCAGGCCGAACTCGGACAGGAGGCCCCGCAGCGGCCCCATGCGAGAGGCGTAGCGGCCGTCGAGCGGCGAGAGGGCGGTGAGGGAGCTGAGGTTCATGACGACAGGCCGGGCGTCGGGCGCCGGAAAAGCTGGAGGGAAGAGCAGCCCGCGATTTTAGGCGGGTGCGCTATCGTCGCGCGTCTTTCGCCGACCCACATTCCATGCCCATGTTCACGCCGCGCCGAAGCCTCGCCGTTTCCTGCCTGTTGATGCTGGTCGCCTGCCAGCGGCAAGAGACGCCGGAAGCTCCGGCCACGCCGACCGCGGCGGTCGCCGCCAGCCCCGCCGCGCCTGCATCGCAGAACGCGCCAGCCCCACAGCTCACGCCGATGGCCGACGCAGTGCTCGCCTCGCACCGCCAGATGATCGTGCTGATGCACGGCGAGCGCAGCCTGAAGCCGGCCGAGCGGCGCGCGGTCGCGGCCGTCGGCCAGATGCTGTTCCACGACATGCAGCAGCGCCTGGACACGCTGACCACCGCCGCCACCGCGCAAGACCCGGCCGTGCTCGGCGCGGTCAACACACTGCTCGACCGCATCGAGGGCGAGCCCTCGTGGTTCGATGCCGACCGGCTCGCATTCAAGGAGTTCCTGACCCGCGTGGCCGCGCATTACAGCAGCTCGCACTCCATCGCCGGCCTCAAGCTCGCCAAGCGCGCCAACGAAGACCTGGCCGTGCTCGCCGAGGTGGAGCAGGCCTACGACAAGGAGCTGAAAGAGGTCTTCGGGCGCTTCGCGAAACGCGGCATCGAGCTCAAGCGCGAGAAGTGGAGCGACTACGTCGCCAAGCTCTCGACGCTCTACAACCGAGAGCAGATCCTGAAGGACTACGCCACCGTCGTGCCGTACACCGCACCGAGCGGCAAGGCGGGCGCCGAAGAGGCCGACACGCGCGAGATCTTCGGCATGTCGCTGCCACCCAAGACCGTGGTGCTGACCTTCGACGACGGCCCGCACGCACGCTACACCGACGACATCCTCGACATCCTCAAGCGCTACGACGCACCCGCGATCTTCTTCCACCTCGGGCGCAACCTCGGCAGCGTCGACGCCGAGGGCAAAGCCAGGCCCGGCGCCCATGCGGCGGTGGCCAAGCGCGTGCTCGCCGCCGGGCACCAGCTCGCCAACCACAGCTACAGCCACAGCGTGATGGCCAAGCTGACGGGTGATGCGGTGAAGGTCGAGGCGGCCAACACCGAGGCGCTGCTCGACGCCACCGGCCGCCAGCCCTCGAAGCTCTTTCGCTTCCCCTACGGTGCGCGCAACGAAGTCTCGCTGGCCACCGTCGAAGGCCTGAAGCTGCACTCGATGATGTGGAACATCGACTCGCAGGACTGGGCCGACCCGGTGCCGCGCTCCATCGCCGAGCGCGTGCTGAGCGAAGTCGACAAGCACCAGCGCGGCGTGATCCTCTTCCACGACATCCAGGGTCGCACGGTGCAGGCGCTGCCGGCGGTGCTCGATGCGCTGGTGGCCGACGGCTACCGCTTCGCCACCTGGCGCGACGGCAAGTTCGTCGTCGGCACGCCGAAGAAGGCCGCGCCCGATGCGGCGATGGCCGCGTCGAGCGACACACTCTACCGCGACAGCCACGCCCTCGTGATCGGCATCGACAAGTACGGCAAGTGGCCCGGCCTGCAGCACGCGGTGCGCGACGCGAAGGCGGTGCAAGAAGCCCTCACCACCCGTTTCGGCTTCAAGCCCGAGAACGTGACCGCGCTCTACGACGGCGAGGCCACGCGCGCCAACATCCTGAAGGCCCTCAACGAACGCCTCGCCGATGGCGCCCGCATCAAGCGAGACGACCGGGTGCTCGTCTTCTTCGCCGGCCACGGCGGCACGCGCAAGCTGACGAGCGGGCGCGACGTGGGTTACCTGATCCCGGTCGATGCCTCACTGCAAGACTTCGCGAGCGATGCGATCTCGATGCCGCAGCTGCAGGAGGTGGCCGAAGCCATCAGCGCCAAGCACGTGATGTTCATGGTCGACGCGTGTTACTCCGGCCTCGGCCTCACCCGTGGCGGCGCCGGTGCCAGCAAGAACTTCCTCGCCGACAACGCACGTCGCGTGGGCCGCCAGATGCTCACGGCCGGCGGTGCCGACCAGCAGGTGGCCGACGACGGCCCCGGCGGCCACTCGGTCTTCACCTGGACGCTCTTGCAGGCCCTTAACGGCAAGGCCGACCTGAACGGCGACGGTGTTATCACCGGCACCGAGCTCGCGGCCTACGTGGCGCCTTCGGTCAGCGCGATCGCCAAGCAGACGCCGGCCTTCGGCAACCTGCCCGGCTCGGAAGGTGGCGAGTTCGTGTTCGAGCTGCCCATCGAGCGCGACGGCCTGAGCGCCGACACCCGCCAGCTCGACGCCGCCGCGAGCCAGCTCGCCAAGCGCCTCGACGACGCCGCCCCCGAAGCCGCCAAACCCGGTGCGGCGGTGCAGGTGACGGTGAAGAACCTCGATGGCGCCGACGTGAAGCTCATCACCACCGCCGCCACCGCCGTGCCAGCCCGCGTGGCCGCGCAGCGCGCCAACGACCGCGGCCTCGCGCTCTACCGCGAGCGCCGCTACGACGAAGCCGAAGCCGCGTTCACCGAGGCGCTGAAGCTGCAACCGAAATTCGCGCTCGCCGCGAACAACCTCGGCTTCGTCTACTTCAAGCGCGGCAAGCCGGTCGAAGCGGCGCGCTGGTTCGAAAAGGCCATCGAGATGGACGGCAGCCGCGCGCTCGCCTACCTCAACCTCGGCGATGCGCAGCTGCAGGCTGGCGACGACAAGAAGGCGCTGGCGGCCTACAGCACCTTCGTGGGCCTGTCGCCCCAGCACGCACGGGCGGCGGAGTTGCAGGCCTTCATCGCCACCCCCGACGCGGCGCACCGGCCACGCCTGCCCTGAGCCGCGCTCAGCGCCTCAGGCCGTCGACGTGGTGCCGCTGTCGCGGTGGTGCGCCAGCAGGCTGCGCGCCTCGCGCGCGTGCCGATCGCCCGGGTGGTGCAGCATCAGCGCCTGCAGCTGCGCCACGCCTTCCGGCCCACGGCCAGCTTCGATCAACGCCTGCCCGTGCAGCCAGCGATAGAGCGCTGTGCGCGTGTCGGCTGGCCGCCGTTGGCCGAAGGCTTCGAGCAGCTGCAGGGCGAGGTCGGGCCGCTGCTGCTTCAGCGCCTGCTTGGTGAGCGGCACCACCGCCACCGTGCCAGGGTCGAATGAGGGATGCACCTTGAGCGTCGAGATGTAGACGGCGAGCGCATCGGCCGAGCGCCGCTGCTCCAGCAGGCGCCGCAGGCGAGCCCGTGCCTCTGAGCCTTGCACGCCGGCCGCCGCCGCGGGCGGCGGAGCACCCATCTTCAGCCTGCGCCGCACCCAGTCGCGCAGGCGGCCCGCCGCGCCACGCCAAATCGGACCCAAGGCCCATCCATGCCACATCACACACTCCCTTCGGGTCATCGACGTGCCCGGTTTTATGCGCGGGAGTGTCACACGGGTTTCATGCCGACGTCATGCAATGGGGGGCTGCACCGTCGCAGTCCGTCAACGACCATGAAACAACACACTCGCTCCTGGGCCGCATTTGCCGCGGCCACCTTCCTGCTCACCGCCTGCGGTGGTGGCGACGATGACACCTCCGGCCCCACCGCGCCGGCGCCGCAGGCCTATGCGCAGAGCAATGCGCTCGGCAACGTGTCGGTGAGCGTCACCAAGCACGAGCTGCAGGCGGCCGCGTCCTTCAACCTTCCCTACGAAGGCCGCAACGCCGCCATCGCGGCCGACTTCGCGAGCGGCTTCCTGCCCGCCTACGGCTCCGGCCTCGCCTTCAAGGAGCGACTCGCCGACGGCACGCTCGAGTTCTACGCCATCACCGACCGCGGCCCCAATGGCGACGGCCCCAGCGCGCCCGTGCCCGGCGGCACGGGCAACGGCATCAGCAAGGTGTTCCCAGCGCCTTCGTTCGCGCCGAGCTTCGGCGTGATCCGCGTGGGCGCCAACGCCGTGCTCCAGAGCGCCACCCCGCTCCGGTCGAACGCCACCACCCGCATCACTGGCCTGCCGCCCCAGGCCGGCACGGGCTCGACCGGCGAGACGCCGCTCAACGACGCCTACCGCTTCGATGCGGCCACCGCCAACTACGACGCCAACGGCCTCGACCCCGAATCCATCGTCGTCGACGCCGCGCGCAACGTGCTGTGGGCGAGCGACGAATACGGCCCCTTCATCGTGCGCATCAACCGCACGACCGGCGTGATCGAGCGCAAGTACGGCCCGGGGCCGGGCGCCGCCGACCTGCCGGCCGTGCTCGCCAAGCGCCGCGTCAACCGCGGCATGGAAGGTCTCACGCTCGATGTCGCGAGCGGCAATCTGCACGGCTTCCTGCAAAGCCCCATCGACCCGAAGGACGCGAACGGCGCGTCCCTCCGCGCGCGCCCGCCCGGCGGCAGCAACACCGACGTGCGCCACATCGCGAAGTTCGTGCGCTGGCTCGAGTTCGACCCGACGACCGAAACCTCGAAGCTCTACGCCTACCCGATCGACGGCACGCAGTACGACCGCGACCGCACCGGCAACGCCAAGCTCGGCGACGTGGTGAGCCTCGGCCATGGCAAGTTCATCGTCATCGAGCAGGGTGCTCGCAAGAGCGATGCGCGGGTGATGAACAAGCTGTACCTGGTGGAGATCCCGGCCAACGCCACCGACATCACCGCGCAGGGCCATGACCTCGAGATCAGCAGCATCACGCAGGCCGCCTCGAACGGCGCCGACTACTCGACCGTCGTCACCCTGCGCAAGACCGAGCTGCTCGACCTCAACGCCGCCGGCTGGGTGGCCGAGAAGGCCGAGGGCCTGACCCTCGTGGACGCCAACACGCTGGCCCTCGTCAACGACAACGACTTCGGCCTGCGCACCATCCTGCTCGACGCGGCGGGCGCCACGGTGGCCGGCAGCATCGAGGACTGCACGGTCGACGCGAGCGGTGCCATCGTCTCCGGCTGCCCGGCCGGCGTGGTGGGCGCCCGCCTCGCGCGCGGGGCCGACAGCGAGCGGGACACGCGTCTCTGGCTGATCCGTTTCGGCCAGCCGCTGGCCAGCTACAGCGTGCCGTAGTCATCTAGACCTTTCATCTCCCTGTAGAGGAGTCGTCACGCAATCGTCACGCTGGCTTCCCACAATCTTCGAGGTTTGAAGACGAGGACGCCAAGCATGACGAACAACGTGATCCAGGTGACGCAGCTGCGCAAGACCTTCGGTGCCCACACCGCCTTGCGCGACGTGTCGCTCAGCGTGCAACGCGGCGAGATGGTCGCGCTGCTCGGCGCTTCGGGCTCGGGCAAGTCGACGCTCTTGCGCCACCTCAACGGGCTGCACCGGGCCGACGCTAGCAGCACCTCGCACGTCGAGGTGCTGGGCCGCACGCTGCAGCGCGGCGGCAGGCTGGCCCGCGATGCACGCGCCACACGGGCGCAGGTGGCGGCGATCTTCCAGCAGTTCAACCTGGTCGACCGCCTCTCCGTGATGAAGAACGTGCTGGCCGGTGCGCTGCACCGCCAGCCGCTGTGGCGCGGGCTCTTCGCGCAGTTTCCGCAACACGAGCTGCAACGCGCGTTCGACGCGCTCAAACGTGTGGGCATCGAGCGCTGCGCCTGGCAGCGCGCCTCCACGCTGTCCGGCGGCCAGCAGCAGCGGGCCGCGATCTCGCGCGCGCTGGTCCAGGGCGCGCAGATCATCCTCGCCGACGAGCCCATCGCCTCGCTCGACCCCGAATCGAGCCGGCGTGTGATGGAGCTGCTGGCCGAAGTGAACCGCGAGCTGGGCGTGACGGTGATCGTCTCGCTGCACCAGATCGACTACGCCTTCGCCTACTGCCCGCGCACCGTGGCGCTGCGCGCCGGCGAGGTGGTGCACGACGGCGCCACGCGCGACCTGACCCCGCAACGCCTGCGTGACCTCTACGGCACGCAGACCGATGAACTCATGCCGAGGCCGCACGACGCCTCGGCGCCCTTCCACCCCGTGCCCCTGGCCGCCTGACCCCCTTTGGAGCCCCGCATGAACCGCAGAGCCATTCTTCTCGTCCTCGCCACCACCGCCTCGATGTGGCTCCACCAGCATGCCCATGCGCAGGCCCGTGAGCTGCAGATGGGCATCATTGCCACCGAGTCCTCGGCCAACCTCAAGACCGCCTGGCAGCCGCTGATCGACGACCTGCAGAAGGCCACCGGCCTCAAGGTCACCGCCTTCTTCGCGCCCGACTACGCCGGCGTGATCGAGGCGATGCGCTTCAACAAGGTCCAGCTCGCGTGGATGGGCAACAAGTCGGGCATGGAAGCGGTCGACCGCGCGAACGGCGAAGTGTTCGGCAAGGTCGTCTCGCTCGACGGCACGCAGGGCTACTGGAGCCTGATGATCGTGCACAAGGACAGCCCGCTCAAGTCGCTCGACGACGTGCTGAAGCAGCGCACGAGCCTCACCCTCGGCATGGGTGACACCAACTCCACGAGCGGCACGCTGGTGCCGGGCTTCTATGCCTGGGCGGCGAACAAGGTCGATCCGGTGCGCGACTTCAAACGCAGCGCCCGCGCCAACCACGAGAGCAACATCCTCGCGGTGGCGAACAAGCAGGTCGACGTGGCCACGGTGGCGAGCGACACCTTCGACCGTGTGAAAGCGAAGCTGCCGGAAAAGGCGGCCGAGCTGCGCGAAGTCTGGCGCTCGCCGTTGATCCCGAGCGACCCGCTGCTGTACCGCAAGGATCTCGATGAGGTCACCAAGCAGAAGCTGCGCAACTTCTTCTTCACCTACGGCAGCAAGGACGCGCGCGAGAAGGAGGTGATGAAGACGCTCACCTGGTCGGCCTTCGTGAAGTCCGACAACCAGCAGCTCACGCCGATCCGCCAGCTCGAGCTCGCCAAGGAGCGCAGCAAGGTCGAGGCCGACACCGCGCTGCCCGCCGACGAGCGCGCGAAGAAGCTGAAGGACATCGACCAGCGCCTGGCCGAGCTGGCGCAGCAGATCGCGCTCGCGAAGTAAGCCGTGTCCTCGCTCAGCCTCGCCCCGGTGGCCGACCGCATCGCCCCGCCGCGCACCTCGCTCCTCACCCTCGCGGTGTGGGGCATGCTGCTGGCGGTGCTCGCCGCCAGCTGGAAGGGTGCCGACATGCGCCCGCTCGACCTGCTGCGCGACGGCGGCAACATGGGCGAGTACGCCCGTGGCTTCTTTCCGCCCGACTTCAGCGACTGGCGCCACTACGTCACCGAGCTGGTGGTCACGCTGCAGATCGCGCTGTGGGGCACGGCGCTGGCCATCGCGTGCTCGGTGCCGCTCGCACTGCTCGCCTCGGCCAACATCACGCCGTGGTGGGTGCACCAGCCGGTGCGCCGCCTGCTCGACGGCTGCCGCGCCATCAACGAGATGCTGTTCGCGCTGCTCTTCGTGGTGGCGGTGGGCCTCGGCCCGTTCGCGGGCGTGCTGGCGCTCTGGGTGCACACGACCGGCGTGCTGGCCAAGCTCTTCTCTGAAGCGGTGGAGGCGATCGACCCGCAGCCGGTGGAGGGCATCCGCGCCACCGGCGCCCACCCGCTGGCCGAGATCGTCTACGGCGTGATCCCGCAGGTGATGCCGCTGTGGATCTCGTATGCGCTCTACCGCTTCGAATCCAACGTGCGCTCGGCCTCGGTGGTGGGCATGGTGGGCGCGGGCGGCATCGGCATGGTGCTGTGGGACGTGATCCGCGGCTTCGCCTATGCGCAGACGGCGGCGGTGCTCATCATGCTGGTGGTGTCGGTGTCGCTGATCGACGTGGCCTCCTCGCGGCTGCGCAAGCTCGCCACCTGAGGCCGACCGTCATGCCGCGCACCCTCAGGCTCGACGAGATCGAAGCCCTCTTCACGCAGCACGGGCAGCAGCTGTATGACGGCAGCCGGCGCGAGTCGGTCACCGCCTTGCAGCATGCCTTGCAGTGCGCGCAGCTGGCCGAGTGGGCGCATGCCGACGACGCGCTCGTCGCCGCCGCCCTGCTGCACGACATCGGCCACTTCCTCACCCCCGTCGAAGGCGACAGCGAAGACGACCGCCACGAGGCCATCGCCCTGCCCTACCTCGCCGGCTGCTTCGGCGCGGCGGTGCTGGAGCCGATCCGCCTGCACGTGGCGGCCAAGCGCTACCTGGTGGCCACCGACGACACCTACCTCCGCGGGTTGTCAGAGGCCTCGGTGCATTCGCTCGCGCTGCAGGGCGGGCCGATGACGGCTTGCGAGGCGGCGGAGTTCGAATCCACACCCTTCGCGATGGACGCGGTGCGGCTGCGCCGCTGGGACGACCTCGCCAAGACCCCCGACCAGGCCACGCCGCCGCTCGGCTACTACCTCGCGCTGCTGGCAGGGCTTCAGCCCGGCGCCCGCGCGCTGGCCACCCCCTCGGCACGGCAAGGCGCGTAGGCATCGAGCGTGCGCTGGTAGACGCGCGTGTGCACGCCCATCAGGCCGAGCACCGAGTGGAAGTAGCTGTCGTGCGTGACGGCCTCGTCACGGCGCGACGCGAGGCAGGCCAGGTCGACGCCCGACTCGCGCTGCCAGGCGGGTGACATCCACGTCACCCACGGCACGCGCTTCTGCACCTCGGGTGCGATGGCGTAGGGCATGCCGTGCAGGAAGAGGTTGTTCTCGCCCAGCGACTCGCCGTGGTCGGCCACGTAGACCATCGCCGTCGGCGCATCGCCGCGCGCCTTCAGCCAGCCGATGGTCAGCGCGAGCGCGTGGTCGGTGGCGGCGATGGAGTTGTCATAGGCGTTGACGATCGCCTCGCGGCTGCACGCGGTGAGCGAGGCCGCCGTGCACTCCGGCATGAAGCGCTTCTGCGCCGGCCCCGAGCGCAGGTGGTAGGCCGGGCCGTGGCTGCCGATCTGGTGCATCACGATCACCGTGCCGCGGGCGCGGCGGGCCGGGTCGAGTGCGGCGAGGCGCTCGTCGAGGCCGGCGAGCATCACGTCGTCGAGGCAATCGCCTTGCGGGCAGGTGGCCGCGTGCGGCACGCGGTCGCACACGCCCTTGCAACCCGACTGGTTGTCGAGCCAGAGCACCGCGAGGCCCGCGTGCTGCAGGACGTCGAGCAGGCCCTCGGCACGCTGCGCGGCATCGGGCTTGAACTGCTCGCGCCCGAGCCCGGAGAACATGCAGGGCACCGACACCGCCGTGCTGGTGCCGCAGGCCCAGGCGTTGCGGAAGCTGACCACCGACTCGCGCGCCAGCTCGGGCGTGGTGTCGCGCGCATAGCCGTTCAGGCCGAAGTTGCCGCTGCGGCCGGTTTCACCGAGCACCAGCACCAGGATCGGCGCGCGCGAGGCCGGAGCAGCCGAGGCCACCTGCGCATCAGCGCCCAGCGGCTCGATCGGCGTGGCCGCATTCGCCCGCGGCAGCCCCACCTCGCGCGCCACGGCGTAGACGCTGTTGAGCGGGTTGAAGAGGTAGCGCAGATCCTTGTGGTTGCGCATCGACGAGGCCAGCGGCTGGAAGCTCGCAAGCCCCGCGGCCACCAGCACGAGCAACGCGGCCCCCACCGTGGCGGCGTTCTGCCACAGCGCCCGGCCGAAGCGGCGCGGCGCAATCGGCTGCCGCCACAACCACCAGGCCGGCAAGCCAGCCAGCAGCCCGAGCGCGAGCAGCAGGCGCACGTCGACCAGGGCCCGCGCTTCGTGCAGGTCGGTCTCGATCACGTTGCGCATCATCCCGGGGTCGATGACCACGCCGTAGCTGCCCATGAAGTGGCTGCCCGCCGCGGTGGCCACGAGCAGCAGCGTGGCCGCGGGCTTGAGCGTGAGGCGCCAGGCCAGCAAGGCCATGAGCGCGGCCAGCGCCGCAGCGAGCATCACGCCGAGTGCGACGGCAAACGCCGCACCGCCGAGACCTTGCAGCAGGCCGAGTTGCGCGAGCTTGCGCCACAGCACCCAGTTGCCCGGCCCGGCCATCCACAGGCTGCAGGCGGCGAGCACCCACAGTGGCGAAATTGGCGCCGAACGCGTCAGCACAGGCAGGTGGCGGGTCATGCGCGGGCCTCCTCGGCGGCGAACCAGCGGTCGGAGACGCTCGCGAGCATCCAGCAGATCCAGCCCGACCACAGCGTGTGGCTCGCGAAATGCGCGCCGCGCCATTGCTGCGCGAGCCCGAGCGCGAGGCCTGTGGCAAGGGCGGCCCACAACCAGCGCGAGGCGACCACCGGCGAGGTCTCGCGCCATGCGAACCAACCGCCGACCCAGGCGAAGCCCGTCGTCGCGTGGCCGGCCGGGAAGCAATGCCCCGCACCGCCGTCGCTCACGAGCCAGCCCTGCCAGTGCCACACCGGGTGGGCCACACCGCCGAACTCGGCCATGTCCCACGGGCAGCTGGTGGCGTTGCCCGCCTTGAGCAGCGCCACTGCGGCGGTCGCCATCAAGGCCACCACCGGCACCTGCAGGCGGCGCCGGAACGGCAGCCGCGCGAAAGCGCCCACCGGCCACACCACGGCCAGGCACAAGGCCACGACGAGCGCCCACGCCGCGTGGCGTGCACCGTCATGCAGGACCGCGGTGAGCCACCATTCGTCACGCCAGGCAAAGCCCTGCGACGTGCCGGCCAGGTGGGCCAGCGCAAGGTCGAAGCCGGACCGGTCCCACAGCAGCAGGACAGGCAACAGGAACAGGCCCCACACGGCCGCACGCGTCGATCTCATGCCGGAAGCATCTCGCCGCCGGCTTAAGTACGGCTTAACGAAACGCAAAGTGCAGAATCCGGCGCATGCGGGTTCTGGTGATCGAAGACGACGAGGGCATCGCCCACGGCCTGGGCCTGGCGCTGCGGCAGGAGGGCTGGGTGGCCGACATCGTGCCGAGCGTGGCCGCGGCGTGGGCGGCGCTGACGGCCGAGCCCTTCGAGATGGTGCTGCTCGACCTCGGCCTGGCCGACGGCGACGGCACCCAGGTGCTGCGCCGGCTGCGCGCCGCACCGCCCGGCGGCCTGCCCGACCCGGCCACGCCCACGCTCATCATGACCGCGCGCGACGAAGTGGCCTCGCGCATCGCCGGCCTCGACATGGGCGCCGACGACTACGTCACCAAGCCCTTCAGCCCCGCCGAGCTGGCCGCGCGCATGCGCGCCCTGCGCCGCCGCGCCACCGGGCGCGCCCAGGTGCTGCTCACCTGGGGCGATCTCGTGATCGACCCGGCGAGCCGCACCGTGCGCCGCGCCGGGCAGCCGGTGGAACTCTCGGCGCGCGAGTTCAACCTGCTGATGACGCTGATGGAAGCACGCCCCCGCGTGCTCTCGCGCCAGCAGATCGAGGCGAGCCTCTACAACTTCGACACGCCGCTGGAGAGCAACGCGATCGAGGTGCATGTGCACCACCTGCGGCGCAAGCTCGGCGAGCGGGTGATCCGCACGCTGCGCGGCGTGGGCTATTTCGTGCCGACCGACGAAGACCGATGAAGCGCCTGTTGACCCTGCAGCGAGGCTCCCTGCTCCAGCACCTGCTGGCCTGGGCGCTGGCCGCGCTGTGCGCGGTGTGGCTCTTCTTCGTGGTGGTGGGCTACAACACCGGCGAGCACGAGGCCGACGAGCTGACCGACGGCCACCTCGCGAGCGTGGCCACGCTGCTGCTGCGCCAGCGCAACCCCGAGTTCCTGCCCACGCCCGAAGGGCAGGCGATGGGCAGCCACCCCGAGCTGAAGG
This sequence comes from Piscinibacter gummiphilus, assembly GCF_032681285.1. NCBI lineage: Bacteria > Pseudomonadati > Pseudomonadota > Betaproteobacteria > Burkholderiales > Sphaerotilaceae > Rhizobacter > Rhizobacter gummiphilus. Next base: position 197,366 of record NZ_CP136336.1, on the reverse strand, counting down.
CGCACGACTACCAGCAGTCGCTGAGCATCGTGGTGTGGGACGGCGAGGGCCGCGTCGTCACGCGCAGCGGCAGCGCGCCCACCCCGGCGTTCAGCGCGCAGGAAGGCTTCGAGACATTGCAGCTCGGCCCCAGGCGGCAGGCCTGGCGCGCCTTCTCGCGCTGGAGCGGCGCCGAGCATCAGCGCAAGATCATGGTGCTGCTCAGCATGGCCGAGCGCGACGACCTGGCCGAAGACATCGCCGAGCAGGTGGCCGAGCCGGGCCTGTGGCTGCTGCCGGTGGTGGCGATCGGGCTCGTGCTCGCCATCCGGCGCGGCCTGCGCCCGCTGAACGACCTGGGCCGCCAGGTGCTCGCACTCGACATCCACCACGACAAGCGCCTGCACGCCCCACCGCACGACGAGTTCAAGGCCACGGTCGATGCGATCAACACGCTGATCGAGCGCTACAACGCCGCGCTCGAGCGCGAGCGGGCGCTGGCCAGCGAGATCGCGCACGAGCTGCGCACGCCGCTCGCCTCGCTGCAGCTTCACGCGGCGTCCCTGCAGCAACCCTTGTCGGCCGAAGAAAAGGCCGACGTGCTGCGCCGACTCGACGACGACGCCCGCCGTGCCGGCGACGTGCTCGCCGATCTGCTGGCGCTGGCCCGCGCGAGCCGCACCGAGCTGGCCGAAGCGGCGCAGCCGGTCGACCTAGCCGAGCTGGCGCGGCGAGTCACCGCCGACTGCGCGCAGGCCGCCGACCACCACGACCACGAGCTGTCGCTCGACGCCGATGGGCCCTGCCCCGTCACCGGCCACCCGGCGCTGCTGGAGCTCGCGCTGCGCAACCTGATCGACAACGCGATCCTGCACACCCCGCGCGGCACGGCGGTGCAGGTACGGGTGACGGCCGAGCCCCCGGGGGTGGAAGTGCTCGACAACGGCCGAGCGTCGGGCGCGCCGCCCTCACGCCGCAGCGCCGGCCTCGGCCTCGGCCATCAGCTTGTGCGACGCGTGGCCGCGATCCACGGCGGCACGCTCGACGCGGTGCCGTGCGACGACCCGGGGCTCACCTGCTGGCGGCTTTCGGTCGCGCGTTGACGGGGGGCTTCAGACGGGGAGCTTCAGCGCGGCTTGCGCTTTGCCGCCGGGGCGGCAGCCTTCTTGCCGGCCGCCTCGGGCCGGGTCGTCTCGCCGGGGGCGAGGGTGAAGAGCTTGGCCGCCCGGCCCTTGAGTTCGAGCAGCTCGTTGGGCGTCACCGAGTACTGGCCGGTGGCGAGGTTCACCTGGATGCCGAACTCGACTTCCTTCTTGCCGTTGGACAGCGCGCCGGAGGTGAACTCGTAGTCCTCGCGCTCGGCCGGCAGGCCCAGGCGGTCGGCGTCGTAATCCTTGTAGTCGACGCTGCGGATCTCGCCGCTGGCCAGGTCGAGCATGCCGGTCGAGTGGATGACCTCGTCGGTCAGCTCGTCGGTGATGGTGATGGGCAGCTTGAGGTCCACGGTGTGTGCGTCTATGAAGGTGGGGTGGGGATTCTAGGTGCCGGAGAATGGGCGCGTTCCCATGTCTCCCGCCCCCCACCCGCTTCGCCGCATCGCCGTTCCGGCGTTCGGCCCGTCGTTGCTGTTCGGCATCGGCGAAGGCGCGATCCTGCCCATCCTGCCGCTCACCGCGCGCGACCTCGGCGGCTCGGTCTCGGTGGCGGCCCTGATGGTGGCGCTGATGGGCATCGGCTCGCTCGTGTCGAACCTGCCTGCGTCGGTGTTCACCATGCGCTTCGGCGAGCGCCGGGCCATCGTGGCGGCCGCGCTGTGGGCGGCGCTCGGGCTGGTCTTGTGCGCGGTGACGCAGCACCTCGGCGTCTTCGCGGCGGGCTGCGTCATGGTGGGCATGTCGCAGGCGGTGTTCAACCTGGCGCGGCAGAGCTACCTCAGCGAAGCGGTGCCGCCCGAATGGCGGGCACGGGCGCTCTCCACGCTCGGTGGCGTGATGCGCATCGGGCTCTTCATCGGCCCCTTCGTCTCGGCGGCGGCGGTGCATGCCTGGGGTTTCGTCGGTGCGTATGGCGCGGGCGTCGTCGCGCTGCTCATCGCCGCCGCGGTGGCCGCCCGCATTCCCGACCTCGAAGCGCACACCCTGCCGGGCGCCCGGCTCTCGTTCGCCTCGACGCTGCGCGAGCACCGCCACGTCTTCGTCACGCTCGGCATCGGCGTGATGCTGGTGGCCGCGGTGCGCGCGAGCCGGCAGGCGGTGATCCCGCTCTGGGCCGACCACCTCGGGCTCGCCCCGTCGGTCGCCTCGCTGATCTATGGCCTGGCCGGGGGCATCGACATGCTGGTGTTCTACCCGGCCGGCAAGGTGATGGACCTGAAAGGCCGGCGCTGGGTCGCGGTGCCGTCGATGCTCGTCATGGGCACGGCCCTGCTGCTGATGCCGTTCACGACGGGCCCATGGACGCTGCTCATCGCCGCCATGGCCATCGGCTTCGGCAACGGCATCGGCTCGGGCCTGGTGATGACGCTCGGCGCCGACCACTCGCCGCCCGGCCGGCGGGCGCACTTTCTGGGCGTCTGGCGCCTCATGGCCGACCTGGGCTCCACCTGCGGGCCGGTGCTGCTGTCGTTCGTGGCCGTGGCCTTGACGCTCGGGGCTGGCGTGGCGATGACGGGGCTCCTGGCGCTCAGTGGCGCCGCGGTGCTGGGCTACTGGATCCCGCGCGCCGGCCGCCACTGAACAAGCCAGGGCTTGTATTCCGTCATTACAAGTCCTGGCTTGTTTCTTGACATTACAAGCCTCGACTTGTAATGTGCTTTTCATGGACTACCCCCTCAAACTGGCCGACCAGTTGCGCCCGCAGCTGCAGGCCCTGCGCAAGCAGCGCGGCATGACGCAGGCCCAGCTCGGTGCAGCCATTGGCGTCACGCAGGCCCGCGTGGTCGAGATCGAGGCCAACCCGGGCGCGGTGAGCCTGCAGCAGGTCATGCAGGTGCTGGGTGTGCTGGGCGCCACGCTCGTGATCCGCGACCCGGGCCCCATGCCTTCGGAGCCCACGCCGCCCCGCACGCCGCCACGAGGCAGCTGGTGAGTTCGCACCTCGCTGCGTGGATGAATGGCGAACTCGTCGGGCGCTGGGCGGTCGAGCGCGGCACCCACCGCTTCACCTACGACGAAGCCTGGCTGCGCTCCCCCCGGTGCCGGGCACTGTCGCTCTCGCTGCCGATCACGCCGGGCCGCGAGCTGCGCGGCCCGGCGGTGCAGAACTACTTCGACAACCTGCTGCCCGACAACGAGCGCATCCGCCAGCGGCTGCAACGCCGCTTCAAGACCGGCTCGGCCGACGCCTTCGCCCTGCTCGAAGCCATCGGCCGCGACTGCGTGGGCGCGGTGCAGCTGCTGCCCGACGGCACACCCCCCACTGGCTGGGACCGCATCGACAGCGAGGCCTTGAGCGAAGCGCAGGTGGCCGCCACGCTGCGCGCGGTGCCGTCCGAGGCGGTGCTCGGCCAGGCCGAGGACGACGAGACCTTTCGGATATCGCTGGCGGGCGCACAGGAGAAGACCGCCCTGCTGCGCCACCACGGCCGCTGGCACCGCCCGCTCGGCGCCACGCCCACCACGCACATCCTGAAGCTGCCGCTCGGCCTGGTGGGCGGCTCGCGCCGTGTCGACCTCGGCGACTCGGTGGAAAACGAGTGGCTGTGCGCGCTCGTCCTGCACCACCTCGGCCTGCCGGTGGCGCCCGCGGAGATCTGGCGCTTCGAAGACCAGAAGGTGCTCGCCGTCACCCGCTTCGACCGCGCCTGGCAACAGGAAGCCGGCGGCCACGAGTGGATCGCCCGCCTCCCACAGGAAGACTTCTGCCAGGCGCTCGGCCAGGCGCCCAGCCGCAAATACGAGAAGGACGGCGGCCCCGGCATCGCCGATTGCCTGCGCCTGCTGGCGGGCAGCCGCGAGCCGCAAGACCGCGCCCGCTTCGCGCTCACGCAGCTCGCGTTCTGGCTGATGGCCGCCACCGACGGCCACGCGAAGAACTACTCGCTCTTCCTGCACCCCGGCGATGCCTACGTGATGACACCGCTGTACGACGTGCTGTCGATCTTTCCCTACATGGGCGACGCGGCCAACCAGTTCCGCTGGCGCAAGGCCGAGTTGGCCTTCGCGCTGCGGGCGAAAAACGTCCACTACCAGCTGCACAGCCAGCAGCCGCGCCACTGGCACGCCCTGGCGATGCAGGCCGGTGGCACGCCGGTGTGGGCGCGCATGCTGGAGCAGGTGGCGCGCGTGGGCCCGGCACTCGATGCGGTGGAGCACCACCTGCCCGCCGACTACCCACCCCGCACCTGGCAGGCCATCTCCAGCGGCATGCGGGCGCAAGCCGCGCGCTTCGAGGCCGGGCTCGAAAAACTCCCCTTCGGCAGCAACCAATGACCCCCATGGACGACACCACCTTCTTCCTGCCCTCGGCCGACGACCACCGCATCGAGACCTGGCACTGGCCGGCCGCCACGGCGCCACGCGGCGTGGTGCAGATCGCCCACGGCATGGCCGAGCACCCGCTGCGCTACCGGCCCCTGGCACAGGCGCTCAACGCGCGAGGCCTGGCCGTCTACGCCAACGCCCATCGCGGGCACGGCCCCGCGGCGCAGGCAGCCGGCACGCTGGGCGACTTCGGCCCGCGCGGCTTCGCGGCCGTGGCCGACGACATGGCGCACCTCACGCGTCACATCCACCGGCAGCACCCGGCCCTCCCGGTGGTGCTGCTCGGCCACAGCATGGGGTCGTTTGCCGCGCAGCTCTACATGCTCGACCACGCCGCGCTCGTGAGCGCGGTTTCGCTCTCGGGCACCGCGGCGCTCGACCTGCTGGTGCAAGGCCGACCGCCCACCTGGCGGCTGGAGGATGCCAACGAGGGCATCGCCAACCCACGCACGCCCTTCGACTGGCTGAGCCGCGACGCGGCACAGGTCGATGCCTACATCGCCGACCCGTTGTGTGGCTTCGCGGTCACGCCCGAGTCGCGCAAGAGCATGTACGCGGCGTGCATGCGCACCACGCAACCGGAAGAGCTCGCGCGGCTGCCCAAAGACCTGCCGCTCTACCTTTTCACCGGCGACCACGACCCGATCAACCGCAACCTCGACTGGTTCGACCCGCTCGCCGCACGCTACCGCGCCGCCGGCCTCACCGACGTGTCGACGCACGTCTTCGGCGGCGGCCGCCACGAGACGCTCAACGAGACCAACCGCGACGAGGTGATCGGCCACCTCGTCGTGTGGATCGAGCGGGCGATCACGGCGCGCTAAGGCACCACCGATGCGTCGGGCCAGCAGGGCTTCGCGTTCTACATGTGGATGCAGTATGCGGACGCACCGAACGCACGCCCCTTCACCGTCTACGTGGTGAAGGAAGAGGGCCGGCTGGTCGTCGCCAACATCGTGCCCGACCGGGTGTTCGAAGGCCGCCACCGCTGACGTCGCGGCCGGCGGTCAGGATGTCGTCGAGCGCTGCCGTGGCGCCGCCTGCAGGCGCTGCGACTGCTCCACCAGGAAGTCGATGAAGAGGCGCACGCGCAGCGGCATGTGGCGGCTGCCGGCGTAAAGCACCGAGAACGGCCGCGAGCGCCCGCCGAAGCGCTGCAGCACTTCCACCAGCGTGCCGTCGGCGAGGTCCTGCGCCATCAGGAAGCGGTGTGTCTGCACGAGCCCGGCACCGGCGCGTGCGAGGGTGAGCGTGGCCAGCACGTCGTCGGTCACCGTGTAGTGGCCGCTCGTCTCGATCTGCAGGTCACGCCCCTCGTCGCGGAACTCCCACAGCACCTTCTGCCCGGTGCGCGGCAGCAGGAACTGGATGCACTCGTGCGATGCCAGGTCGGCCAGTGATTTCGGCTTGCCGGCCCTGCGCAGGTACGACGGCGCCCCGGCCACCACCAGCTCCGCCTCGATCAGCGGGCGCGCGACCAGGCCCGAGTCGGGCTGCGTGCGGGCGCGGATCGCGAGGTCGAAGTGATCCTCGGTGAAATCGACATTGCGGTTGCTCACCTGCACCTCGACGCTCACCTTCGGGTAGCGCTTGCGGAAGGCCGGCAGCAGCGGCAGCAGCACCGAGTGGCCGAAGGTCGTGGGTGCGCTGACGCGGATCAACCCCGCGGCCTCGGCCTGCCGACCCGTCAGCTCGCGCTCGGCCTCGACGATCTGGGCCAGCGCCTGCCGGCACTGCGCGTGGTAGGCGCGGCCCGCGTCGGTGAGGCGCATGCGGCGGGTGCTGCGCACGAAGAGCCGCACCGCCAGCCGCTCCTCCAGCCGGCCAATCGCGCGGCTCACGGCGGCAGGCGTGATGCCCGCCTGCGCCGCGGCGGCGGTGAAGCTTTCCAGCTCGGCCGCCGCACAGAAGAGTTCGATGCTGCCCAGCATCACGCCCGAGGTCTCTCGCGCCATCGGATTACCTCATGTAATGAATGAAGTGCATGGCAGCCAGTTTATCGATCGCACTCGCATCAATACGCTGGCAAGCCTTCATCCACTGCCTTTCGAGGAACCATGTCATCCCCCATCAGCATCGTCTTCCACAGCGGCTACGGCCACACCGAGAAGCTCGCCCAGGCCGTGGCCCAGGGCAGCGGCGGCACGCTGCTGGCCATCGACGCGCAGGGCGAGCTGCCGCCCGACGCCTGGGCGCGCCTGGCCGCATCGCGCGCCATCGTCTTCGGCTCGCCCACCTACATGGGCAACGTGAGCTGGCAGTTCAAGAAGTTCGCGGACGCCAGCTCCAGCGTCTGGGCCCGGCAGGGCTGGAAGGACAAGCTCGCCGCCGGCTTCACCAACAGCGCCGGGCTGAATGGCGACAAGCTCGCAGCGCTGCATGCGATGTTCACGCTCTCGCAGCAGCACGGCATGGTGTGGGCGAGCACCGGCATGCCACCGGCGAACGTCAAGGCCTCGACGCGGGACGACATCAATTACCTCGCGTCGTTCGCCGGCCTGATGGCAACGACCCCGGCCGATGCCGGCGTGGACGAGCTGGCGGCCGGCGACCTGGCCACCGCGCGCGCCTTCGGCGAGCGTGTGGCCGACCTCGTGCGCCGCTACAACTGAAGGAGCCAGCGATGCCCTACGTGAATATCAAGGTCACCCGCGAAGGTGTGACGCGCGAGCAGAAGGCCGAGCTGATCGCCGGCGTGACCACGCTGCTGCAGCGTGTGTTGCAGAAGGACCCGGCCACCACCTACGTGGTGATCGACGAGGTGGAGCTCGACAACTGGGGCGTTGCCGGCCTCAGCGTGCCGGCCTGGCGTGCGAGGCCAACGCCATGAACGGCGCCGAGGCCTTCGCCGACGTCACCGCCGTGCTGGGCGAGTACTTCGACGGCCTGCACCACGGCGACACCGCGCGGCTGCGGCGCGTCTTCCATCCGGATGCCCGCTACCACTGCGCGACCGACGGCACGCTGCTCACGCTCGACATGGCGCGGTATTTCCCGATCGTCGAGGCGCGCCCCTCGCCCGCGAGCCAGGGCCATGCGCGCACCGACCGCATCCTGGGCATCACCTTCGCCGGGCCGGTGACGGCCCTGGCGACGGTGGAATGCTCGGTCCCGCCGAAGCACTTCACCGACTTCCTCACGCTCGTGAAGCTCGAGGGCCGCTGGCAGATCGTCGCCAAGGTGTTTCACTACACCGTGCCGCCGCCCGCACCCACGGGGCCGTGAGCTACTGTCCTTCCCGGGCTTGGCGGCGAACCTGACCCCATGTCGAAACCGACCGGTCTCGTTCGTCGTGCAAGGGGCGGCCCTGCCTGCCGCCGATCCCCCTGCAACCCGGAAGGACTTGACCATGACCCTGCACATCGTCGAACGCCCCGCCCTCACCGTGATGGGCCTGCACCTCCAGACGAAACCCATGTCGCCCGACATTCCCGCGCTGTGGCCCCGTTTCATGGGCCGCGTGCACGAGATCGGCCGCCGCACCGAACCGAAGGTGACCTACGGCGTGATGAAGAGCGACCCCGCCGACATGAGCCGCCTCGACTACTGGGCCGCCGTGGCGGTGCCGCCGAACGAGCGCGCGCCCGCCGGCATGGAAAGCGTGGTGCTGCCCAACGCGCACTACGCCTTCTTCCGCTACCCGCTCGCCGGCCTGGGCGCGGGCTTCGGCGAGATCTTCGAGAAGCTGCTGCCCGCGTCCGGCTACGTGCAGTTGCCCGGGCCGCTCTTCGAGCGCTACAACGAGGCCTTCGAGCCCGACGACCCGGCGTCGATCGTCGAGATCTACCTGCCGGTGCAGCGCAAGGCGGGCTGACGGCGTGCGAGCGCGTCCGGCTCGACGCTCTGCAGCATCCCCATCACGACCCGGCGCTGGCGCGGGCGCGGGGTCTTCTTTCGGCGTCGTGGATCGCCTTCACCAGCCGATCGATGTTGCGGAAGGCGAGCAGGTGCGTGTCGCCTTCCAGCACGGTGAGCTCGGCCTCGGGCAGCGCCTGGCGAAAGCCTTCCACCATGTCGATCGGCACCAGGCCGTCGTGCGTGCCGTGCCACAGGTGCACCGGCACGCGCACTTCGGCGAGGTCGATCGACCAGGGATGGTTGAGCAGCTGGCCTTCCAGCGCCCAGGCGCGCGGCCCCTGGTGCAATGACTCCATGATCGATGCGACGAAGTACGGCAGGCGGTCGGGGTGCAGGATGTAGGACACGTCGGGCTCGGCCAAGCTGAAGGCCTTGCTGCCGCGCTCGGTCGACATCGAGGTCAGCAGCGACTCGGCCGTCTCGCCGAAGAGGGCGAGTTCCATCGCCGGCCGCAGCAGGCTGGGCACCACGCGGAAGAAGCTGTTCAGCATGGCGTTCAGCGTCGAGGGAGACTTGGACGCGAGGATGAAACCGATCGGCGGCACCACCGCCGTGCACTGCAGGCTGCGTGTGCGTTCGGGCATCGCCCACGCGGTGTGGATCGCATGCGCGCTGCCGGCCGAGGCGCTGAGCAGGTGGACCGAATCGAGCCGTAGCTCGTCGAGCAGCGCGCGCACGTCCGGCGTGAACTCGCGGTAGTCGCGCCGCTCGGCGAACGAGCTGCGGCCGAAGCCAGGCCGGTCTAACGCGATCAGGCGCACGCCGCCTTCGCGCAATCGGTCGGCATGGAGCAGCAGCTCGAGACGCGACGCGTTCAACGCGTGGAAGTACAGCACCGGCACGCCATCGGGCGCGCCGTACTCGGCGTAGCTGAGCGCCCGGCCATCGGCAAGCCGCAGGACGCGGCTGTGGGCGAGACCGGTGATGTGCGGCAGGAGCTCCGGGTTGTGGCTGCTGCCGGCCTGCTCGAGCACGATGTTGCGCAGCACCAGCGCGAAGAGCGCGTTCTGGTGGTGCACGCCGGTCTTGGCGTAGATGTTCTTGATGTGCTGTCGCAGGGTGTGGAGCGTGATGCCGATGCGTGCGCAGATCGCGGGGAGCTCGAGCCCCTGGATCGAGAGTTCGATCACCTCGACCTCGCGCGCGGTGAGCCCCACCCGCTGGCCCAGGCCAGCGATCGAGCGGACCAGTCCGCGCTGGCGGTCGACCAGCAGCAGCGCGTAGGACGGCGCCACGCCGCCGTCACGCGGCCCCTGGTTCTTGTAGAGGTAAGCCAGCAGGCCGCCCGGCGGGCCGCTGTCGAGCCGCGCGCAGGCGTGCGCCTCGCGATCGGCCTGCGCCATGAGCCCGGCCAGCACGCCCGGCTCCCGGCATTGCAGCCGCCCCGCTTCGCTCGCGAAAAGCCCGCCGTCGCGCACCAGCGCCTCGGCATCGGCGTTGATGCCGAGGATGCGGCACTGTGCATCGATCACCACGATGGGCGGCGCCACCGCGTTGATCACGTCCATCAGGCGCTGCCGCTCGCGTTGCATCGCCGAATGCGCGGCCCCCAGGCGCAGCGCACGCTTGATGTGGCTCAGGATCACCCGCGTGAGCGGCGTGTCGTCGCGGCTGCGGTCTTCGCGGAAGTGGAAGAGCAGCTGGTGATGCAGGCGCCCCGACTGATCGGGCTGCAGCGCCGACTGGTAGATCGCTTCGAGCAGGGCCTCGACCGGGCCGCCTGGGGTGGCTATCGCCATGACAGTCGCGGGGCGGATTCGGGCGTGGGCAGCTGGCGCTCGGCGACCCACGCGGCCACGCCCGCACCCATCGCCTGCAGCGTGACGGCATGCAAGGCCTCGAAGAGGACGAAGCTGACGCCTTTCTGATCGGACACACCGAGCTTGCGGAAGACCGCCTTGAGCTGTGCCCTCGGCGTCTCGATCGATCGCCCCGAGAGCGCCGCGTATTGCTTGAGCGGCATGCCCTGGGCGAGGTTCCAGGCGAGCGGCAGTTCCTTGTCGGTCAGGCCGTATTGGCTTTGCAGGAGCTGCGCGAGCAGCGGCGGTGGCGTGTCGATCTCGCGCAGGCGCGCGAGCCACTTGTCGCCCTGGCGGTTGGTCATCACCACCTCGGCGCGCTCGTCGAGCACCACGAGGCCCATCGGCAATGCATCGATCACGTCGTGCAGCGCGGCCAGGCTGGCCTGCGCGGCATCGAGCGTCGATCGCAACGCCCATGCGCTGTGAAGGTGCGAGCAGAAGGCCTTGAACTCGCGTGCCTGCGCGTCGGTGAAGCCCTCGGGCGATGCGCTGTGCGCCGAGATCACCTGGCCGGTGATGCGGCGGTGCGACAGAAGACCCGGCTCGTGACCGGGCGATTGCGGCGCGATGCGGGCACCGAAGGGCGATGCGATTTGTATGGAACGGGCGCCGATGCGCGCCGCCCAGCGCGCGATGAGCGGCCGCCACGGCGCCGGCCATTCGTCAACCGTGCCGGCGAGCGCGGCCTCGGCTCCCGGGGTCTCGACCAAGGCGTAGAGCTGGTCGAGCAGGCCAAGCCAGTGCAGGTCGACGCGCGTGTCAAGACGCATCGCGGCTTAACCCGATTTCGGTATTCAGCCGAACGGGCGGCCTGCCTACAAACGCCGAGCCCTGCTGCCGCAGGCGCAACCCTTCGGAGACAAACAAAGGACCCGTCATGCACAAACTCCTGTCGAAATCGCTGCTGCTGTGCGCGCTCGCGCTCGGCCTCACCGGCGCCGCCCATGCCGACACCCTGGTGTCACCCACCACGCTCAAATCGACCGAGCGCGGCGTCCTGCTCAACGGCCGCTACTTCGTGGGCGGCCAGTACGGCATCCACGAGATCAAGCGGACGGCCGACAACAGCCCCAACTGCCGGCTCGACGCGAGCACGGGTCTCACGGTCTGCGAGCTCGTCTCCACCGTATACGGAGCCGACCAGTGCGACTACTCGGGAATGACTGCGGACAACACCTACTTGTATGCCGCCTGCACCGTGGCCGACAAGACGGCCGCCATCCCGCTGCTGGCGCCGCCCAAGCGCGCGGCGCTCTTCCGCGTGAAGCCCTCGGCCAACGGCAGCACTGCGGCCGAAGTCGTGAGCAAGGCCTTCGCCACGCCCGTTTGGTACAACGGCATGACGGTGCTCGACAGCAACACGCTGCTGATGACACCCTCGGCCCTGCTCGGCACCAAGCCGGGCATCGTCAAGCTCAAGATCACCAACACGCTGACGCTTGCCCACACCATCACCACGTGGCTGCCCGGCTCGCCGCTCTACCTCGTGAACAACGGCGTGACCGTCAACAACGGCAACGTCTACTTCGTCGGCGGGCAGAACCTGTGGCGCATTCCGATCAAGTCCGACGGCTCGGCCGGCATCCCGGTGCCGCTCTACCAGACGACGATCAACCAGACGATGGACGACCTGACCGTCAAGGGCGACTGGGTGGTCGTGGCCGAGATCGGCATCGTCAACGGCCTCGGCCTCAACTCGCTCACCTTCGTGCACAAGACCGGCCTCGGCCCGACCTACAAGCTGTGGACCGGCCTCACGCAACTGAGCGGCGTGGTGGTCGACCCAGGCACCTTCGGCACGCCCGGCGCGTTCATCGCGACGAGCTACTTCCAGGGGGGCGTGTACCGCTACTTCTACTGAGCGCTGGCCGGCAGGCTGCGGGCCCCACCGCCTGGCGCAACGCGGCCAGGCGCGGCGCGTGCGCGGCCACCATCGTGGCGAAGTTCGACTCCACCGCGAAGAGCTCGAGTTCGGCGCCCAGCAGGTCGTGGTCGAGCAGCAGGCACTCGGCCAGGCGCAGGCGGGTCTCGGCCTCGCCCACCGGCGAGCCCACTTCGCGCCAGTGGCGCACCGCCTGGCGGAGCCGGGCCACGGCCGGCTTGAGCTCGCCTTCGTGGATGCCGAGCTCGGCCTGCGCGCAGCAGTGCATGGCTTTCAGGGCTTCGGTGGCCAGCATCTCGGGGTCCGCCACCAGTTGCTGCAAGGCCTCGCGTGCACGCGCCGCATCGCCCATCGCCACGGCCGCGTGCACCAGCAGGCACAGCAGGTGGGCGCGGCGCTCGCGCAGCGTCCAGTCGGTCTCTTCGAGCGCACGCTCGAGGCCGCTGCGGGCCAGGGCCGCGCGGCCGGTCAAGAGGTGCAGGCGGGCGAGGCCGGGCTGCGGGTCCCACCCCAAGGCGTGGGCCTGGCGGAACGAGGCCTCGGCGCCGGCGAAGTCGCCGTGGCTGGTCTGGATGTCGCCGAGCACGCAGTAGGCATCGCCTTCGGCCCACGGCGCGGCGTGGGCGAGCAGGGCCGCCGCGGCACGCACCTCGGTGCCGGCCTGTTCGAGCTCGCCCTGCACGCCCAGCACCGCCGCGCGGTGCAGCCGGCAGGTGCCGGGAAAGGCCGGCATGCGGCTCGCGCGGCTCCAGTCGAGAAAGGCATCGGCGAACTGCGCAGCGCGCAGCCAGTCGCAGCGGTGGCGTGCGGCATAGAGGATGGAGCAGAGCGCCCAGCCCGCCACCCACGAGCGCACGCCGCCGAGGCGGATCACGGCTGCCGCCTCTTCGTGCTGCGCCAGCCCGCCCACCACGTCGCCCTGCGCCATCAGAGCATGGCCGCGGTACACGAGGCCGAGGCACTCAACATCGGGGTCGCGCAGGTGGCGGCCGAGGGTGCAGGCTTCGTCGGCCATCGCGAGCGCCGTGCCCGGGTCGCCGCTGCCGATGGCCATACGGCTGGCCATCCAGGCGAAATGGCCACGCTCGCGGCTGTGCGTCTGGCCATCGAGGTAGCGCGAGGCCCGCTGCAGCAGGCCGCGCGCCATCGCGCCTTCCTTGTGGTCGATGCGGATCTGCACCAGCAGCAGCGTGGAGCGCGCCGCACCGAGCGCGTCGCCCTGGGCATCGCGCTGCGCCACGGCGCGTTCGAGCGCGGTGCCCGCGCTCGGGCCCAGGCCGGCACAGATGGCCGCGCGGCCCCACTCCTCCACGTCGTCGGGCGAGAGCGGCTCGCGGGCATCGAGCGCGGCATAGATCTCGCACGCCGCCGCCCAGTCGCTGCGCGCCGCGGCGGCGCGCGCGTCTGCCAGGCTGGCCTCGGCCAGGAGCCGTTCGCTCACGGCCGGATCGGCGGGGCAGTCGTCGTCGTAGCAGAAGCGGTAGCCGTGGCGCGGGTAGGTGCGCACGGCATCACCCAGGCCCACCTCGGCCAGCGCGCCGCGGGCCAGGCTCACCACGCGCTGCAAGGCGTTGTCGACCACCACCACGCCAGGCCACAGCGCATCGAGCAACTCGTCTTTCGGCACCACGCGCTCGCGGTGGCGCACCAGGTAGCACAGCACGTCGAACACACGCGGCTGGAGCTTCACCTCCTGGCCGTGCGCGGTGAGCGAGCGCCGGGCTTCGTCGATCTCGCAGGGTCCGAAACGGTAGGTCGTCGCGTCTGTCACGGGGCACCATCGCAGCAGCTGGCCGAACCCTTCGCAGGGGTCGGCAGATTGTGCCGCAGCGGGTGCGGCGGGCGGCGTCTCAAGCCTCGCCGGGCAGCGCCTGCCACAGGCCGACGAGCGCGCCCACCGCGTCTTCGATGAGTGCGATGCGCGCCATGCCCTGCACGTCGAACGGTGCCACGAGCACGCGCCCCGATTGCGCGGCGGCACGGTGTGCGGTCTCGTCGACGCTGTCGACGCGCACATAGGGCGTCCAGTGCGATGGCACGCCCTGCGCGAGCTGCACTTTGCGCAGCGGGTAGAGCGAGGCGATGGCGTGCCGGCCCACGTGGCACAGCGTGAAGCTGCCGCCGTTGGCCGAACGCTCGTGGAAGCTCCAGCCGAAGGCGTTGGCGTAGAAGCGCTTGGCAGCGGCGAGGTCGCTGGCCGCGAGGTCGAGCCAGCAGAACTCTCCCGGCGGGGCCAGCGCCCCGCTCATGGCCGGACCCAGCCCCGCACCCTGAGGCCCAGGCGCGGCCACAGCATGCCCACCTGCTCGCGGTAGTCGCGGTAGCGCTGGCCGAACTGCGCCACGAGGTCGCGCTCTTCGAACCAGATGCCCACGAGGATGTAGCCGGTGGTCATCACCGCAAACAGCAGGTGGCCGGCCGTCATCACCGGCGTGCTCCAGAACGCGAGGATGAAGCCGAGGTAGATCGGATGCCGCACGTGCCGGTAGAAGAGCGGCGTGCGGAATTGCACCACCGCCTCGCGTCGGCCGGTGAGCCGCCACCACACCTGCTTCAGGCCGAAGAGCTCGAAGTGGTCGATCTGGAAGGTGCTCGCGAGCACGAGCAGCCAACCCAGCGCAAACACCGCGGTGCTCAGCACCAGCCCGGCCGCGTGGCTGGAGACGTTCCACACCACGGCCCCCAGCGGGCGCCACTGGGCGAAGAGCAGGATCAGCGCCAGGCTCGCCAGCAGCACGAAGGTGGCCCGCTCGGCCGGCTTGGGCACGAGGCGCGTCCACCAGCGCTTGAAGGCCGGGCGGGCCATCACGCTGTGCTGGACGGCAAAGAGCGCGAGCAACAAGACGTCGACCAGCCAGGACACACCGAGCGGCTCGCCCGAGGCCGAGGGCGGAATGCCCACGTCGATGGACTTCGCCACGAAGACGTTGCCGGTGAACGCCGCCGCGTAGACGAAGGTGGCGAGGAAGATGGCGTAGGCGGCCACGCCATAGAGCGCAATGAGCAGTCCCATGTCGAAAGCTCCGAAGAAGAGGAAGGAGAGACAGCCCCGCGCGGGTCATGCGCAGGGCGGTGGCGTGTGCCGTCAGATGGCGGTCATCGGCTCGATGACGGTGCGCACCTCGGTCACCTTGTTGGCCGGGAAGCCGCTCAGGCGGGCGTGCTCGTGCACCAGGTCTTCCTTGTCGGCGAGGTAGATGCAGAAGGTCTTGTCTTCGACGACATACGACTGCACCCACTGCACCTTGCCCGCAAGCTGGGCCAGCGCGGCGTTGGAGGTCGCCGAGGCGTCCTTCAGCTCCTTGGCGTTCATGCGGTCGACGGCGGGGATGTGGCGTTCGATCAGATAGCGTTTCATGGTGTCTTCCATTGAGAGAGAGTCCCGCAGCGGTGGGAACCTCATGGCCGTGCTGCGGGGTCGCGACCGTTCGGTTGTGGCAGGTGATGCCATGGGGGAAATCGTAGAAATCGGGGGCCGAAGAGTCCTCTGCGCGGGCTGATCGTTTCCTGATCCGTGCAGCGCTCAGGCGGCGTTGCGCGACGCGTCGCGAACCACGACGCGCCCGAGCACCGGCACGATCTCGTCGGCCGGCAGGCCGGCGCGCGCGGCATGGCGAGCGAGCGCCGCCGGGTCGATGCCCTGATAGAGACAGACGGTGCCGAGCCGGCCGTCGGCTTCACGCACCACGTGGCTGTGCAGCCAGCTCACCTCGCGGCCGATCACCGCATCGGCCACACGGCGCGCCACCGCGCCCTGGCGGCCGAGGTCGGTGCCGCGCGGCCAGGCATGGCGGCGGCGCACGAGGTAGACGCGGGTGGGCGCAAAGGCCTGCTCGACGAGCGTGTGGGCGACCGGCAGCACCTCGTGCGCCGGCAGGCCGCACCGATCGGCGTGCCGCTGCAGGGTGGCCGCATCGGCAGCCTGGAACACGCAGGCCAGGCCGAAGCGCCCGTCGGGCTCGCACACCGCATAGGAGTGCAGCCACAGCGCCTGCGGCACGCGGCCTTCGGTGGACCGCAGCCGCATCAGCGCAGCTTCGAGTTCGGCGGCATTGGCGGCGATGCCGATGCGCCGGACGACGTGGGTTTGCATGGTGGTCATGACCCTTGTGGGGGCCCGCGAGGGCCTTCGTTGAACCAGTGGGGTCAGCGTAGGCAGCGGGGGCGCGCCCGTCCTTGGCGGGCGCTGATGCTTTGCTGATCTCGGGGCACCGGCCGGCGCGCCATCAGCAAACGATCAGGTGGGCCGAAGGACAGCGAAGCGCCACGTGCCTAGCCTTGCGTCACCTTCTTTTCACAGGACCCGACCATGAGCCTCCATCCCCTTCGCACCTCCCGGCCGCTGGCCGGCAAGGTGATCCTCGTGACCGGCGGCAGCGCCGGCATCGGCCGCGCCACCGCGCAGGTGCTGGCCGCCCGCGGTACGGTGGTCGCCATCGCCGACATCGACGAAGCGCCCGGCATCGCCACCGCGCTCGCCCTCTGCGAGGCCGGTGGCCGCGCGAGCTTCCACCGCATGGACGTGCGCGACAGCACCCAGGTGCAGGCCACGCTGCAGGAGATCGTGCGCCTGCACGGCCGGCTCGACGGTGCCTTCAACAACGCCGGCGTGCTCGAAGGCCTCTTCCTCGCCTCGGCCGAGCAGGACGAGATAACGTGGTCGCGCGTGATCGACGTCAACCTCACCGGCGTGTGGCGCTGCATGAAGCACGAGATCCCGCTGATGCTGGCGCAGGGCGGCGGCGTGATCGTGAACCACGCGTCGGTGGCCGGCCTGTACGCCAACCGCCTCGTCGGCGCGGCCTACATCGCGAGCAAGCACGGCGTGGTGGGCCTCACCAAGGCCGCGGCACTCGAGTACGCGGCGCAGGGCCTGCGCATCAACGCGGTGTGCCCCGGCATCATCGACGAGACCTCGATGAGCGAGGTGATCTTCGGCGGCGATGCCGAGCGCGAGGCGCAGGTGAAGGCGCTCTACCCAGTGGGCCGCGTGGGCACGCTGGCCGAGGTGGCCGAAGCGGTGGCGTGGCTGTTCTCGGACGCCACGAGCTTCATCACCGGGCATGCGCTGCCGATCGACGGGGGCTTGCTGGCGGCCTGAGAGCACGTGGTGGGCACCTTGCAAATCGTCCAAAAAGCTGCGTCGCGCGGCGCCTTTTCCCCGTTCTCCGGGCCAACGCAAACATCCAAAATGACCAAATCGGTAATTTTCCCTCAGGCTGCGCGTTCTGGCGGCCGACAACACCGACAGCGTCCGCACGTTGCGGCACTGTTGACCCGGAGTGACCATGTTCAAGAACCTTCGTCTCGGCGCGCGCCTGATGCTCGCCTTCGCCACCCTGATCGTCATGGGCGCGCTGGTGGCCGCCTTCGGCATCCACGGCCTGTCGCGCCTCAACACCGTCAACGACAGCCTCTACGACAACGAGTTGCTCGGCATCTCCTACGTCAAGGAAGCCAACATCAACCTGATCTACGCCGGGCGGGCGCGCGCGCAGTTCTCCCTGGCCTCGAGCGAGGCCGAGCGCCAGGCCGCCCTGGCGACCTTCAAGGAATCGGCCGCCACCATGCGCGCCTGGCTCGACAAGGCCCGCCCCCTCTTCTACACGCCGAAGGGCCAGGAGCAGTTCGACAAGCTGGAAGCCATGATCAAGACCTGGCTGCCGACGGCCGAGTCCTACCTTGCTGCTGCCGCCACCAAGCCACTGCAATCTGCCGACCCCGAACTGTCGAAGCTCGACATCGCCGTGCGGCAGTCGAACAAGGCCGTCGATGAGCAGCTCACGCTGCTCACCAAGGTGAAGGAAGAAGACGGCTCGGCCGCTGCGAAGGAAGGCACCGAGCTCTTCCGCTTCGTGAGCCTCGTGATGGGCGTGCTCACCACCCTCAGCGCCCTGATCGGCGTCGGGGTAGGCGTGCTCATCACCCGCGGCATCACCCGCGCGCTGGGTGGCGAGCCGGCCGACGTGGCCGTGGTGGCCAACGCGGTGGCCACCGGTAACCTCACGACCCGCATCGACACGTCCCGTGCCATCCCCGGCAGCGTGGTCGCCGCGATGGACCACATGCAGCAGTCGCTGCGCAAGGTGGTGAGCCAGGTGCGCTCGAGCAGCGACAGCATCGCCACCGGCTCCTCGCAGATCGCGACCGGCAACGCCGACCTCAGCCAGCGCACCGAAGAGCAGGCCAGCAACCTTCAGCAGACCGCCGCCTCGATGGAGGAACTGACGGCCACCGTGAAGACCAACGCCGACACCGCCCGCCAGGCCACGCAGCTCGCCGGCTCGGCCACCGAAGCGGCCGGCCAGGGCGGCGTGGTCGTCGGCCAGGTGGTGCGCACCATGGAAGGCATCACCGCCTCCAGCAAGAAGATCGCCGACATCATCGGCGTGATCGACGGCATCGCCTTCCAGACCAACATCCTCGCGCTCAATGCTGCGGTCGAAGCCGCACGTGCCGGCGAGCAGGGCCGCGGCTTCGCCGTGGTGGCGAGTGAAGTGCGCACGCTCGCACAGCGCTCGGCTGCCGCCGCCAAGGAGATCAAGGGGCTCATCACCGAGAGCGTCGAGAAGGTCGAGGCCGGGAGCCAGCAGGTCGGCGAGGCCGGCCGCGCCATGGACGAGATCGTCGCGCAGGTCAAACGTGTGAGCGACCTGATCGGCGAGATCGGTTCGGCCACCCACGAGCAGACGCAAGGCATCAGCCAGATCGGCGACGCCGTGAGCCAGCTCGACCAGGTCACGCAGCAAAACGCCGCCCTCGTGGAAGAAAGTGCCGCAGCCGCCGACAGCCTGAACCAACAAGCCTCGCGCCTCGTCGAAGCGGTGGGCCTCTTCAAGCTCGACGAGGCCGAGCAGGCCGCAGCCTGAGCTCGCGCGTCCGGGGCCCTGCGCACAGGCGCGCCTTAAGATTCCCGCATGAACGAGGGCGTGCGCTCCTACTCCACCATCGAGATCGCCAAGCGGCTTGGCATCTCGCTGCAGACGGTGCAACGCTGGGTGGACTCGGGGCGCCTCAAGGCCTGGAAGACACCGGGCGGCCACCGCCGCATCGACGCCCACAGCGCTGAGCTGCTCTTCAAGGCCCATGAGCAGACCACGGGCTCGGGCGCTGCGCCAGACCTTGGCGCAGCCGCCGAGGCCAGGCCCTTGCAGGTGGTGATCGTCGACGACGACGCGATGGACCGCGAGCTGATGTCGACGCTGGTGCAGGCCGCGTTGCCCCACGCGCAGCTGCGGGTGGCCGGCAATGGGTTCCAGGGCCTGGTGATGATCGCCAAGCTGGCCCCCGACATCGTGGTCACCGACGTGCACATGCCCCACATGGACGGCTTCGAGATGATCCGCAACGTGCTCGCCGATGCCCAGACGCGGCCCAAGCTGATGATCGCCGTCTCGGCCAAGTCGCCCCGGGAGCTGGCCGACTTCGGTCAGCTGCCGTCGGAAGTGCTGCTGCTGCGAAAGCCGCTGGAGCGCGAGGCCTTCGTGGCCGCCCTCAGGCGTACTTGAGGGCCCGAGAGGCACGCGCACCACGCTGGGGCACGCTGTTTGCCGGCGCCGCGTGGGGCCGGCCATGCGGCCGGCGCTTGCGCGTAAGGAGCACATGCGTCAGATGGAGATGTGGTGGGGCCGGATGCGGCAGGCCCTGGCGGCTCGGGCGATGCCCGACGTCGAACAGCGACTTCAGGCCGCGCAGGACGAGCTGGCGCGCGTGCGGGCCGAGGCCGAGCAGGTGCGTGCCGAGAGCCGGCAGCTCGCGCAGCAGATGCGAGAGAAGAACCTCTTCCTCGCCAACCTTTCGCACGAGTTGCGCACGCCCCTGAATTCCATCATCGGCTTCGCCGACCTGCTGGCATCCGACCTCGTGCCGCCTGATTCGCCGAAGCGGCAGCACTTTCTCGACCACATCGAGACGAGCGGACGTCACCTGCTGCAACTGATCGACGACGCGCTGGAACTGTCGAAGCTCGACGCCGGCCAGTACGAGTTCTTCCCGAGGGCGGTCGATCTCACGCGGCTCATCGCCGAGGTGGTCGCCCTGCTGCACACGCGCATCGTGCGCAAGGGACTGGACGTCGATGTCGACGTGGACCCGGGCCTTGCGCAGATCGTGGTCGACCCCGTGCACCTCAAGCAGGCGCTGCTGAGTTACCTTGCCAACGCGGTGAGATACACCCCCGACGGCGGACGCATCGCGGTGCGTGCCCAGGCGCACGGCCCCGACCGCTTCCGCCTGGAAGTCGAAGACCCGGGCGCCGGCATCGCCCACGAGACGCAGCCGATGGTGTTTGCCGAGTTCGCGCAGCCGCAGGGCCCGGGGGCGCAACCGGCCGGCAGCACCGGGTTGAGCCTTGCGCTCACGCGCCGCCTGATCGAGGCGCAGGGCGGCGAGGTCGGGGTGCGAAGCACACCGGGTTGCGGCAGCACCTTTTTCCTCGTGCTCAACCGTGTGCAGCGGGCGCCTCGGCCCGGCACGCCTTGACGCAGCGCAACCGCGCCCGTTGCCCCCGCTCCCAGAATCGCACCCACCCTCGGCCGCGTCGCCTCGACGACGTGCGAGGCGAGGAAGCCTCGATGACCACCGCCGACCTGCTCGCATCGATCATGGCCGGAGTCCCCGGCCACGACGGCCTGAGCGCGGCGCAGGTGCAAGCCCGGCGCAGCCACGGCTTCAACGACATCGTGGCGCCCACCGCGAGCGGCTGGATGGCCGTCGCCCGCGACACGGTGCGCGACCCGATGCTGTGGTTCCTGGTCTTCACGGCCGGGCTTTTCGCACTGCTTGGGCAGCTCGGCGAGTCGCTCACGCTGCTGGCCGCGCTGGCGCCGCTGCTCGGCATGGACGCCTACCTGCACCGGCGCACGTCGGCCTCGTCGGCGGGGCTGGCCAGCCGCCTGGCCAGCACGGCACGCGTGTTGCGCGATGGCCGGTGGCAGGAGATCCCGTCGCGCGAGCTGGTGCCCGGCGACCTGGCCGAAGTGACGCCCGGCGAGTACTTCCCCGCCGATGGCCTGCTGGTCGCCGGCTCCGGCCTGCAGGCCGACGAATCGACCCTCACCGGCGAGTCGCTGCCGGTGGCCAAGCGCGCGGTCGACACGGGTGCGCCGCTGTTGGCCGAGGTGCCCGAAGTGCACTGGGGCACGGCCGGCACACGCCTGCTGACGGGCCAGGCGCACCTGCGCGTCGTGTTCATCGGCGGTGAGACCCGCTACGGCGAGATTGTGCGCACCGCCACCGAAGGCGGCCACGCGGCCACGCCGTTGCAGAAGGCCATCGGCGAACTGGTGGCGGTGCTGCTGGGCGTGGCCCTCGTGATGTGTGGCGTGCTGGCGGCGATCCGGCTGTGGCACGGCCACGGGTGGATCGATGCGCTGCTCAGTGCGGTGACGCTGGCCGTGGCCGCGTTGCCGGAGGAGTTTCCGGTCGTCTACACCTTCTTCCTCGGCGTCGGCGTGTTCCGGCTCGCGCGCCGCAAGGCGCTGGTGCGCCGCGCGGTGGCGGTGGAGAACATCGGCCGCGTGAGCTGCATCGTGTCCGACAAGACCGGCACCATCACCGCCGGCTCGCTGGTGCTGGCCCATCGCACTGCCGCCGCCGGCGTCACCGACGACGCGCTGCTGCTGGCCGCCGCCTTCGCCTCGCGCCCCGACAGCGGCGACCCGCTCGACCAGGCGCTGCGCGGCGCGGCCCCGCCGCTCCCGCCGGCCACGCGGCTGGCCGACTTCCCGTTCACCGAAGCGCGGCGCCGCGAGACGGTGGTCTTGCGCGTGGACGACGCGAACGCCACCGCCTTCATGAAAGGTGCGCCCGAGACCGTGCTCGCCGCCTGCACCTTGCCGCAGGCCGAACGCGACACCTGGCTCGCCGAGGTGGAAACCTTCGCCAGCTCGGGCCACAAGGTCATCGCCTGCGCACGGCGCAGCCTGGCCACCGGGGCGTCGGTGGACCGCGAGCCGGAGGACGGCTTCGAGTTCGCCGGCCTGCTTGCGCTGGAAGACCCGGTGCGAGACGGCGTGCGCGAGGCCGTCGCCGACTGCCTCGCCGCGGGCATGCGGGTCATCATGGTCACTGGCGACCACCCCGCCACCGCGGCGGCGATCGCCCGCGAGATCGGGCTTGGCGGGGCGGCGCCTCAGGTCATCGTGCTCGCGCCCGGTGACGACGCGGCGGCCGTTCTCGGCGCGCAGGGTGGCGTGCACGTGGTGGCACGCGCCACGCCGCCGCAGAAGCTCGCGTTGGTGCAGGCGCTGCAGGCGCAAGGCGAGCTTGTCGCGGTCACCGGCGATGGCGTGAACGACGTGCCGGCACTGCGCATGGCCGACATCGGCGTGGCGATGGGCGAACGCGGCACGCGCAGCGCCCGCGAGGTGGCGCCGGTGGTCCTGCTCGACGACAACTTCAGGACGATCGTCGACGCCGTGGCCGAAGGCCGGCAGCTGTTCCAGAACCTGCGGCTCGCGTTTGCGTACCTGCTGCTCGTGCACCTGCCGCTCGTGATCGGCGCAGCGGCGATCCCGCTGATGGGCCTGCCGCTGCTCTTCCTGCCGGTGCACATCGTGTGGCTGGAACTCGTGATCCACCCGACCGCGATGTTGGCCTTCCAGGACCTGCCCGCCGCCGGCCCGCTCGCCCCGGTGCGGCGCCACCGGGGCGCGCGCTTCTTCTCGCCCGGCGGGTGGCTGGCCATCGTGCTGGTCGGTGGCCTGCTGAGCGTGGCGGTGGTGTGGAGCTACCTGCACGCGCTCGGCGCGGACCGCGACGTCGAACACGCACGCGCCATGGCGCTCGGCGTGCTGCTGGTGGCGAGTGCCGGCGTGACGGCCGGCCTCACGAGGCTGCGCCGGCCCACCGCGCGCTGGCTCGTGTTGGGCACGCTCGCATCGCTTGGCGCGATCGTGCAGATACCAGCCCTCAGCCGGCTCTTGAACCTGCGGCCTCTGCACCTGACCGACTGGGCGTTTGTGGCAGCGGTGTTCGCGGGGTCAGCCGCCATCGCCCTTGTCGTGGCGACGCGGCTCCGCCGGCATCTCGACTGAGGCGGTCAACGGCCCCGCGACGCCGGCTCCGGCGCCGCGAACTGTGGGTAGGACACGCCGGTCACCGAGTTGACCCTCACCACACCCTCGCTGGTGAGCCGCGTGAGGGCCTGCTCCACCGCATCGTCGGTGGCCTCGGCGCCGATGAGCGACTTGAGCAGGCGCCACAGGGACTTCACCTTGGTCGGCCGCGCATCGCCCATCTTGCGCAGGCTCTGGCTCAGGTGCTTGAGGGTGGCAGCGTCGTTCGAGGCGGGCGGCGTGGCCGCAGCTTGGGGCGCCTGCGCCTTGGCCCGGGTGGTGGCCGCCTTCCTGGCCGGTGCCGCCTTCTTCGCCGCGGGAGTGGGTGTCGCCGTCGCCTTCCTGGCCGTCGCCTCCTTGGCCGCCGTCTTCTTGGCGGGTGCCTTCTTCGCAGCGGTCTTTTGCGCGGGGGTCGCCTTCACGGCGCTCGCCTTGGCCGTCGTCGTTTTCGCGGCCGGCGCCTTCTCAGGCGTCGTCTTCGCAGCCGCCTTCTTCGCCACCGTCTTCTTTGCAGCGGGCGCCTTCGCGGCCACCGTCCGCTTGGGCTTGGCGTGCCCCAGCTGTCGCGCCGCGAAGCCCAGGTCGCGGGCGTGCGCGAGCATGGGCTCGTAGCCCTTGTCGTTGGCGATCACCACCAGCGTGGCCAGCGGGTTGCGCGAGGCGATGTAGCCGACGTAGAAGGACAGGTGAAAGTCGAGCGCGTTCTTGCCGACCTTGCTGATGGGCACGGCGGTCACCGCATCGCCGAAGCCCGCGAAGTGCTTCTCCACCTGCCGCTGGTGCGGGCCGTGGAAGACCCACACCTGGCTCGCATCGGGCACCAGGGCGCGCAGTGCACTCTCCGAGGGCTGCACGTTCTCGTAGTCGAGCAGCACGTGCACACCCGGCACCACCGCGTGCGCCGGCGAAGCGCGGGCGATGGTCCGCACGGGCGGGAAGCGCTGGGCGTTGGCGGCGAGCTTGTGCGCGACGGCCCGCGCCACGTCCACCTCGCAGTGGTCGGCCACCTGCAGCAGGTACAGCAGCACGTCAGCCATCTCGTCGGCGATGCGGGCCTGCTGCTCGGGGTCGAGGCTCGCCTGCTGCGACTGCTCCGGCGTCATCCACTGGAAGATCTCGGCCAGCTCCGCGGCCTCGACCATCAGCGCCGTCGACAGGTTCTTCGGCGTGTGGAACGGTTGCCAGTCGCGCTCGGCGGCAAAGTGGCGCAGCTCCGCCTGCAGGTCCGTGAGGTTCATCGTCGTCATGCTCCGAGTGGCGGTGGAGGCGCATCTTGCCGCATCGGGGCGGGCCGCCCAGGTGTTCTCGGTACAGTGAGCGCCGTTCCGTCCCTGCGCCTGCGCGCCGCCCCATGACCTCGCTCGTTCCGCCTGCCGACGCCGCCCCCCTGACCCCCTCCCCGGGCGGGCCCATCCACCAACTTTCGCTCTCGGGCGGCGGTTTTCGCGCGGCCTTCTTCCACCTGGGCGCGCTGCACGCCCTGGCCACGCAGGGCCGGCTGCGCGAGTTGAAGATGCTGGTCACGATCTCCGGCGGCTCGATCGCGGCCGGCTTCTTCCTCCAGGAATGGCTGGCCGAGGCGCGCAAAGGCGCGGTGAGCGACGACGCGCTGGCGCAGTGCGCCCTGCGTGCGCAGCAGGCGCTCTTTCGCAAGAGCCGGCACAACCCGCGCCTGCGCGCGCTGGCCTCGGTGCGAGCGCTGAGCAGCGGCCTCGTGCGCAACGAGTTCGGCTTCTCGCAGGCAATGGCGCGCATCAACCGGCGCTGGCTGCGCGGGTTGCACAAGGTGGCGTCGACGGGCCTGTGGCCCGCGCCGCTGCCCGAGTGGCGCATCGCCTGCTCCGACTACGCGCGCGGCAACCGCTGCGTGGTGCTGCTCGGCGACAAGGGCCTGCCGCGCCAGCCCGACGCCAGCTACCTCACGATGAAAGACATTCCGCTGCCGCGTGCGCTGGCGTCGTCGAGCGCGGTGCCCGGCGTCTTCGAGCCCATCCGCTGCGGCGATCTCTACCTGGGCGACGGCGGTGTGCTCGACAACCACGGCCTGCGCGAGTTCGAACTCGCGCTCGGCCACGCCACCTGCATCGACGCCTCGGCGCCGGTGCTGCCCATGCAGCCCATCGACGGCTGGGCCACGCCGATGCGCGCGATGGACCTGATGATGGAGCAGACCCGCGGCGACGTGCTGCGCGCCCGCAACTGCACCCTGATCTCGCTGCGCGACCCGGTGCCGCAGCCGAGCGGCCTCGACTGGTGGCCGCACCTGCGCGCCCTGCGCACCGACCTCGACGACTTCGCGGCCACCGAAGCGCACCTGCTCTTCCTTGCGGGCCACCAGAGCGCAACCGGCCGCCCCGACATCCCCACCGGCTGCCCCCCCGACATGACCGCGCTCTGGCGCACCATGAGCGAGGCCGCCCCCGCCGAGCTGCCGAGCGACCAGGCCCAGCACCTCGCCGACGCGCGCGATGCCTGCATGGACGACCTCGAGCGTGGCCAGCACGTGCTCTTCGCGGGCATGCAGAAGCGCTCGGCGGCCTCGGTCATGGTGACGATGGGTTCGCTCTTCATGCTGGCGATCACGGTCGTGATCCTGCTCACGATGGCGCGCCTGGCGTGGAACTTCGCTCTCGGGTACATCCCGCATTCGTCGCGCACGCTGTCGAGCAACGCCCTGCTGGCCCTCGGCTGGATCGGCGGCGGGGTGTGGCTGTGGCAGTACTACACGCCGCGGGCCGGCGCGCTCTTCCACAACATGCGGCAGTGGATGGGCGTGATCGCCGGGCCCATCGTGTTGCCCGCCATCGTGACCATGTCGATCGCGCTGCGGCTCAAGGTGCTCGCGTTCTCGAACCGCGACCTCACCGCATGGGCCCGCTCGGCCCTGTTGCGCTACGAGCGGCGGCGGCAGCGCGCCGCGCTGGAGCGTGAGGCGCAGCGGGCGGCGCAGGCGGCGGCCAAAGAGGCGGCTGCCACAGCAGCCGAGGTCACGCCGCCGGTCTCGACCAAACTGCCCGCGGACTGAGGGCGCGCACCTTTCACGTCACGCCACGCGACGACCCTGCACCCAGGTTTCGCGCACCAGCGGCTGGCTGCCGAGCACGCGCACGCGCAGGAGGTCGCCGCGCAGGCCGACCGCGATCTCGCCACGGTCGTGCAGGCCCACCGCGCGGGCGGCGTTGCGGGTCACGACCTTCACCGCATCGGGCAGGCTGAAGCCCGCGTCGTCCGACAGCTGCCATGCAGCGCGCAATAGGCTCGACGGCACGTAGTCGGACGACAGCGCATCCAGCACGCCCTCGCGCGCCAGCGTCATCGCGGCCACGTTGCCCGAATGCGAGCCGCCGCGGATCACGTTGGGCGCGCCCATCACCGTGCTGAGGCCCAGCGCCTTGGCGCGCTGCGCGGCGGCCAGCGTGGTGGGGAACTCGCTCATGCTGGCACCCAGCGCATGCGCTTCGTCGACGTGCTCGACGGTGGTGTCGTCGTGCGTGGCGAGCGCCACACCGTGGGTGTGCGCGAAGTCGGTGAACCAGGCGCGGTTGGGCTTCGCGTATTTCAGTTGGCGCTCGGGCGCGATGCGCACCTCGGCCTCGAACTGCGCGTCGGTCCAGCCCTTCTTGCCGGTGTAGTAGACCCGCGCGTGCTCGATCTCGCTCCACTGTCGCTGGCCGGGCGTGTGGTCCATCAGCGAGAGGAGGCGCAGGCGCGGGTGGCGGGCGAAGGGCTCGAAGAGCGCACGGGCGTTGTGCGCGGGCAGCTCGCAGCGCACGTGGATCAGGTGATCGGCGCGCAGCAGGCCGGCGTCATCCAGCTTGTCGAGCGCGTGCAGGAGCTCGCTCTGGTCCTTGGAGCGGAACCCCTCGTCATACGGGTCACCCACGCCGATGGCGTCGAGCACGGTCGTGATGCCGGCCGAGGCCACCTCGGCGTCGTGCGCCTGCACGGCGCCGAGCGTGGGGAAGTGGACCTTGGGGCGCGGTGTCACATGGCGCTCGAGGTTGTCGGTGTGCACTTCCACCAAGCCGGGCAGGAGGTAGTCGCCATCGAGGTCGTGCGCGTGGGGCACCGCGGTGTGGCCGGCGGCGATCTCGGTGATCTGGCCGCCCTGCATGCGCACGTGGCCATGCACCACCGCGTCGGCGAGCACGATGCGGGCGTTGCTGAGGATGAGGTCGGTGCTCATGGGTGCTTTCAGTGGACGGGAACGCAGCGGCTCGCCACGGCGTCGCGCACTTCCTCGTCGTGGAAGATGCCGACGATCGCGGTGCCGGCGGCGCGCGCCTGGTGGATGAGTTCGATCACGACACGGCGGTTGGCCGCGTCGAGCGAGGCGGTGGGCTCGTCGAGCAGCAGCAGGCGCGCGGGCTCGATGAAACCGCGGGCGATGTTGACGCGCTGCTGCTCACCACCGGAGAAGGTGGCGGGCGGCAGGTCCCAGAGGCTCTCGGGCAGGTGAAGGCGTGCGAAAAGGCGGCGCACTTCTTCTCTCGCCTCGTCCTGCGCTTCGTCGGCGTCGAGCTCGGGGCGGGCTTGCAACCAGCGCTCGGCCACCACGTCGAGCGCGGGCACGCGCGGCACGGCGCGCAGGAACTGGCTCACGTAGGCGATGTCCTTGCGGCGCAGCGCGAGCATCTGCTGCGGCGTGGCCTGGGCGATGTCGATGCGGCCGGCACTGGCGTCGAACCAGATGGCACCGCTGTCGGCACCATAGCTGCCGTAGAGGCACTTCATCAGCGTGCTCTTGCCCTGTCCCGAGGCGCCGAGCAGCGCGACACATTCGCCGGCCTGGACCTCGAGCGACACCTGCTTGAGCACCGGCAGCTCCAGGCCGCCGCGCAGGTGCAGGGTGAAGTGTTTGGAGAGGGAGTCGATCTGCAGCATGGTCATGGGGCGACAACCGAGGACACGAGCAGCTGGGTATAGGCGTGCTGCGGGTCGTCGAGCACACGGTCGGTGAGGCCCTGCTCGACGATGCGACCCTCGCGCATCACGAGCGTGCGGTGCGCGAGCAGGCGTGCCACGCCGAGGTCGTGCGTGACGATGATGGCCGAGAGGTGCAGGCGCGCCACCAGCAGGCGGATGAGGTCGAGCAGCCGCGCCTGCACCGAGACGTCGAGGCCGGAGGTGGGCTCGTCCATCAGCACCAGGCGCGGGCGGGTGACGAGGTTGCGTGCGATCTGCAGGCGCTGGCGCATGCCACCCGAGAAGGCGCGCGGCGAGTCGTCGATGCGCTCGGGTTGCAGCTCCACGCGTTGCATCCACTCGGTGGCGGTGCTGCGCAGCTCGCCGTAGTGGCGCTGGCCCTGGCCCATCAGGCGCTCCCCGATGTTGGCGCCGGCACTCACGTTCATGCGCAGGCCGAGGCTCGCGTCCTGCTGCACGTGGCCCCACTCGGTGCGCTCG
Source organism: Piscinibacter gummiphilus (assembly GCF_032681285.1). Taxonomy (NCBI): domain Bacteria; kingdom Pseudomonadati; phylum Pseudomonadota; class Betaproteobacteria; order Burkholderiales; family Sphaerotilaceae; genus Rhizobacter; species Rhizobacter gummiphilus. Next base: position 168,901 of record NZ_CP136336.1, on the reverse strand, counting down.
AGCCGGCGGCGCTCGCGCTCGGTGAGGCGGTGCACGTCGAGCACCTCGCCGCTGGCCGCGGTGTAGATCACCTGGCCGCGCGTGGGTTGCAGGCGCCCGGCGATGCAGTTGAGCAGCGTGCTCTTGCCCGAGCCCGATTCGCCGACGAGGGCGATCACCTCGCCGGGGTGCAGCTCGAGGCTCGCGTCTTCCACCGCGAAGCGGCGGGCGAGGGGGAACTGGTGGTGCAGGCCCTGCACCTTCAGGAGAGGTCTTGTCATGGCGTCACCACGAAGCTGAACCCGTGCCGCTCGAAGCCGAGGCGTTCATAAAAGGCATGCGCCTCGACGCGCTTCTGGTTCGACGAGAGCGCGAGCTTGTAGCAGCCGGCTTCGCGCGCCAGCTCGCGGGCGTGTTCCATCATGCGGCGGCCGATGCCCTGGCCCTGCGCCTCGGGGTGCACGGCCACGTCTTCGACGATCGCTTCGGGCGCGCCGTTGTGCGCCAGCAGCGGCAGGATGAAGAGCGTGTAGGTGCCCACCGGCAGGCCGGCGAGCGAGAAGATGAACACGCGCACGCCGGGCGCGGCGGTGCGCATGCGGTCCCAGTTCATGCGCATCACGGCCTCGTCGTGCGCGCCGCGGGTGTCGAGCCCGGCGGCGGTGTAGAGGTCGATCAAGGTGCGGATGTCGGTGCGCTTGGCTTCGCGCACCTCGAGTTCAGCGGGCATTCGCTGCCTCCTTCGCTTCTTGTTGTTCGCGGCACCAGTCGGTGTCGGAGCAGGTCCACAGGCGCTCGCCCCCGGCCTGCAGCACTTCGTCGAGGTAGCTCGTGGTGCAGCCGCACAGCGCGCAGGCGTGGCCGGAGTGTTCGACCTGGAAAGGGTGGTCTTCGAAGTCGAGGCTCTTCACCTCGGTGTAGGGCGGCACGGCGTAGATGCGCTTCTCGCGGCCGGCACCGAAGAGCTGCAGCGCCGGCATGCGGTGCATCTTCGGGTTGTCGAAGCTCGGGATGGGCGAGGGCGACATCACGTAGCGCCGGTTCACCAGCACCGGGTAGTCGTAGGTGGTTTCCACGCGGCCCCAGTGCGCGAGGTCTTCGTAGAGCTTCACGTTGACGAGGCCGTATTCCTCGCAGGCGTGAAGCTTGAGCGTTTCGCTGCGGCGGGCTTCGAGCTTGTAGAGCGGCTCGGGCTGGGGCACCTGGTAGACCAGCACCTGATGCTCGCCGAGCGGCGCTTCGGGGATGCGGTGGCGTGTCTGGATCACGGTCGCCTCGCGTGTGCGCTCGGTCGTCTGCACGCCGGCCGTGCGGGCGAAGAACTGGCGGATGTTGACGGCGTTGGTGGTGTCGTCGCTGCCCTGGTCGATGACCTTGAGCACGTCGTGCTGGCCGAGGATGGCGGCCGTCACCTGGATGCCGCCGGTGCCCCAGCCGTAGGCGAGCGGCATCTCGCGCGAGCCGAAGGGGACCTGATGTCCGGGAACCGCGACGGCCTTGAGGATCGCGCGCCGGATCATGCGCTTGCTGCGCTCGTCGAGGTACGCGAAGTTGTAGCCCTGCATCATTGGTCGAACTCCTCACGCAGCTTGCGAATGAGTTGAAGCTCGGACTCGAAGGTCACGTAGTGCGGCAGCTTCAAGTGCTGCACGAAACCCGAGGCCTCGATGCTGTCGCCCTGCGGCAGCACGAACTCCTGTTGCTGCACCGGCGCGGTGATGTCTTCGCCGAACTCGTCGGCCCGCAAGGCGCGGTCGACCAGCGACATCGCCATCGCCTTGCGCTCGCCGTGACCGTAGACGAGGCCGTAGCCGCAGGTGAACTGCGGCGGCACGCTCGCCGAGCCTTCGAACTGGTTGATCATCTGGCACTCGGTGACGTCGATCTCGCCGACCGCGACCGGGAAGCCCAGCTCGTCGGGCACGATCTCCACGGCCACCGTGCCGTACCGGATGTCGCCGCCGAAGGGGTGGCTGTGCGCATAGCCACGCTGCGTGGCGTAGGCCATGCCGAGCACCCAGCCTTCGTCGGCGCGCGCGAGCATCTGCAGGCGGGCACTGCGCGGCAGCGGGTAGACGGGCGGCTCGCGGGTGATGTCGGGCGGCGGGGGGTCACCCTCGCTGGGCGCGCTGGCTTCGACCAGGCCCTCGGCCCTCAGCGCATCGAGCGCGTGCGGCATGTTGGACGGCGCCTCGGTGGCCGACGTCGGCGGAAGCGGAGAGCTTCGGCTGCCGTCGAGCAGCGTGAAGTCGAGCAGGCGCTGGGTGTAGTCGTAGGTGGGGCCGAGCAGCTGGCCGCCGGGCAGGTCCTTGAAGATCGCCGAGACACGGCGGCGCACCTGCATCCGCGCGGTGTCGACCGGCTCGGTGGCGGCCACGAGCGGCAGCGTGGTGCGGTAGGCGCGCAGCAGGAAGATCGCTTCGACCGCATCGCCGCGCGCCTGCTTGAGCGCGAGCGCGGCGAGTTCGGGGTCGTAGAGCGAGGCCTCGGCCATCACCCGGTCGACCATGAGGCCGAGCTGCTCGCGGATCTGCGCGACTTCCAGTTCACGCACCGCCGGGTCGCCGCGGCGGGCGGCGGCGAGCAGGCTGCGCGAGGCTTCGATGGCGGCTTCACCGCCTTTGACGGCGATGTACATCAGTGCGCCTCCATCTCGATGTGGGTGGAGCGCGGGACCGCGATCAGCTGCGAGCCGCAGACGATGAGCAGATCAACACCGCGTGGGAAGTGCTTTTCCTGCGCGATGCGCTGTTGCCAGAACTCGGCCGACAGGCCGCACAGGCCGATGCGCTGGGTGTGCTCGATGCCTGGCCCGCTCAGCACCAGCGACTGGCCCGCGAGCGTGGGGGCATCGACGATCAGCGTGGCGCCGTGCTGCGGGGCTTCGTCGGTGCCGAGGCGCAAACCTTCGAGGCTCGCATCGGCCGCCCGCGCCGCGACGAAATCGGCCACCTCGCGTGCGGCCGGCTGCACGCCGGTGTGGAAACGCGCGTAGAGCCAGGCGGCATCGCTCGCGAGCGGACCGTCGAGGTGCAGCGACGTCTCGGCGTCGAGCAGCGTGAGCAGCAACGCGGTCAGGCCACGCGACAAGGGCGCGGGCGCTTGCAGGCCATCGCTCGCCGCGAGCGTCTGCAGGCGGCCGGGGCGTGAGAGGGCGTCCAGCACGGCGCGGAAGACGGCCTGCGCATCGTGCGTGGCGTCGGCAAAGCCGCGCGGCATGTTGGCGAGAAGTTCGGCCCTGGCGTTCATGGTGCGGCCACCTCCGGCGCGAGCGTGTAGAAAGACACCCGACTTGCCGCATGCCGGGCGCGCTCTGCCGCCAGCACCTGCTCGCGCGCTGCCCTCAAGGGCTCGATGACGTCGCGCTGCAGCGAGTTTTGCAACGACGGCTGCTGCAGCAGCGCGTCGAGCTGCGCGATCCAGCGGGCTCGCTCGTCGTCGCGCCCGAGCACGTGGCCGACACCGGCCGTGGTGTGGCCGCCGAGCGTGATGCGGGCGATGCAGCGCGTGAGCGTGGCTTCGCCGACGTTGAAGCGGTCGCCGCGGTTGGCGATGCGCCCGCGCACCATCGCCAGGCCCGTCTCGGGCTCGCGCAGCCACTCGAAGCGGTGCTCGGCGACGCGTGCCGCGGCGTGCCGGGCCAGCGCATCGCGCGGGGCCAGGGCCAGCACGGCGAGCCAGGCTTGGCGTCGAGAATCAGGTGTTGAGGTCATGTCGATGTCATCTAGATGACTTTAGAATGGCCCGACTGTAGCGCTCCACCCGTGACAGCTTTTTGACATGACCCTGAACGCCTCGTCCCTTCCCGCCGACAGCCCCGACACACCGACCGCCGTGCGCCGCTGGGAAGCCATCGCCGCCGAGCTGCGGCACGACATCGTGCAAGGCCGCCTCACCCCTGGCGAGAAGCTGCCCAACGAGGCCACGCTGGCCGCGCGTTTCGGCGTGAACCGCCACACGCTGCGCCAGGCGGTGCAGGCGCTGGCACAGGAAGGCTTCGTGCGGGTGGCGCACGGCAGCGGCACCTACGTGCGAGAGCTGGTGCTCGACTACGCGCTCCAGCGCCGCACCCGCCTCTCGCAGAACCTGGCCGCCGCGGGCGAGACGGCCGACCGCGAGCTGATGGCCCACGAGGTGGTGCGCGCCGGCGAATGGGCGCGCGACCTCGGCGTGGCCGCCACCGCCAAGGTGCAGTTGCTGTACACCCGCGCCACGGTGCGCGGCCGGCCGATCAACCTCGCCACCTCGGCCTACCCACTGCCGCGGCTCGACGGCATGGTGGAGGCGCTCGCGAAGCACCGCAGCGTCACCGCCGCCCTGCACGCGCTGGGGGTGCCCGACTACACCCGCAAGCGCAGCGTGGTCTCGTGCCGCCTGCCCACGGTGGAAGAGGCGGATGCGCTGGCCCGCCCCGTCACGCAGCCGGTGCTGGTGGTGCGTTATGTGAACGTTGACGGCCAGGGCATGCCGGTGGAGGCGGGTCGCACGCTGTTTGCCGCAGATGCGGTACAGCTCACCGTCGAGCCGGATGCCTTGGAGACATGAGCACCGTGCGCCATGCCATTTATTACGCCCCGCCGCCCACGCACCCGCTGTGGCGTGCCGGCTGCGAGTGGCTGCAACGCGACCCCTCGGCGCCCGACGCGCCCGCGCCGCGGCGCGAACACGTGCGGGAACCCTGGCGCTACGGCTTCCACGCCACGCTGAAGCCGCCCATCCGCCTGGCCGAAGGGCGCGACGAAACCAGCCTGCACGACGCCCTGGCGCGGCTCGCGCAACGCACGCCCTCGTTCACCATGCCCGCCCTGTCGGTGCAATGGTTGAGCGGCTTCCTGGCGCTGCGGCCGGTGGAGCCGCTCTCGCGCAGCCACCCGCTGCACCGCCTGGCCGACGACTGCGTGGTGCAGCTCGACCCCTGGCGCGCGCCGCCCACGCCCGACGAAACCCTGCGCCGCCTGAAGCTGCGGCTCGACGACGAGCAGCAGGGCCTGCTGCAACGCTACGGCTACCCGCACGTGCTGGCACGCTGGCGCTTCCACATGACGCTCACCGATTCGTTACCGCACGACATGGGCCTGCGCGCCACCATGCAACGCGAGACCGAGCGGCACTTCGCCCCCGCGCTTGCGCAGCCGCTGGTGTGCGATGCGGTCTGCCTTTTCATGGAGCCGGCGCCGGGCCGGCCCTTCCAGCTGGTGCAGCGATTCCCGCTCGCGCAGTAGCCGCGTTGCCGGCACGGGCACCGAATTGCCGCAACATCCGCCGCTTGTGATTTCATGCTGCACGACGACCTTCCGACCTCCCCTCCGCGCTTGCCCCTGTCCACCCGTTTGCAGCTCCACAGCCGGCACTTGCTGGTGGTGGTGGGCCGCTCCGGGGTCGGCAAAGACGCGGTGATCACTGCCTGGCTGCGCCTCTTCGCGGCCGGCCACCGCCCGCACCTCGCCCGCCGCGTGATCACGCGCGAGCGCCACCCAAGCGAAGACCACGAGCCGGTGTCGGTCACCGCCTTCCACCGGCTCGTGGCCGAGCGCCAGCTCGCGTTTCACTGGCAGGCGCATGGCCTGCACTACGGCGTGCGCTGGTCGGAGCTGGGCGCCTTGGACGACGGCCGCTGCGTGGTGGTCAACGGCTCGCGACAGCACTTGCCGCTCTTGCGCGAGCACGCACCGCAGGCGCGGGTGGTCGAGATCGTGCTGCCCGAGGCGCTGCGGCTCGAGCGCCTGCACGGCCGAGGGCGCGAGACGGCGCACGAGCTGGCCGCACGCATCTCGCGCAGCGCACCCGACAGCGCCGCCGACCTCGTGATCGACAACAGCGGCCCGCTCGACGAGACGGTGGCCGAGCTGCACGACTGGTGGGCCACCGGCGCCTCCTCGCCCGCGGCCGCCGTGCAACAAGCCGCACGACCGTGAAGCACTGCTCGGCCACACGGGTGGCCCAGGCCTTGCTGCACCCTCCGAAGGCGCGCCAGCGCGCCAGTTGACGGCGTATGCTCACTCGCGTCGTCACCAGCAAAGGAGCGACGCACCCATGAGCAGCGACAAGGTCGGCGAGGCCCGTACTTCCAAGCACATCCGCCTCACATCGCACCCCGGTCCCAACGCCACCCCCGTGATCCGCTGGGGCGCGGCCACCGCCGCCGAGCGTGGGCCGGTGATCGGCACCACCACGCACCGCCAGCACCGCAACGTGGTCGGCACGCACAGCGGGAGCTACGGCGTGTACCGCGCGCTGGCGGTCGCCGCCGGCAACCTGGTGAAAGGCCACCGCGCCGACCTCACCAACACCGCCCCCACCACGCCGATCGGCCCCTACCCGCAATGGAGCGACGCGCACAAGATCGTGTCGCTCGACCCCTGGGGCGCGGCAGTGGGCGAGGTCTTCGCGGAGCAACTCGCGCAGGGCTACGACATCCGCCCGACCATCGCGGTGACGCAGGCACATGTGCACCTGCCCGAGATCAAGCAGGCGATCGCCTTCCAGCGTTTGCAGATCGACGGGAAGATCCTGCTCGACGACGCCTCGGCCACCGTCACCAAGATCGCGGTGGAGCCGGTGTGGTGGATCGAGGGTGTCGCCAAGCGCTTCAACGTGAGCGAGGCCGACCTGCGCCGCGTGATGTTCGAAGAGACGGGCGGTATGTACCCCGAGCTCGTGACGCGCAGCGACATCGGCATCTTCCTGCCACCCATCGGCGGGCAGACGCTTTACATCTTCGGCAACCCGCGCGACCTGGCGAACCCCGAGGTCACGCTCACCGCGCGGGTGCACGACGAATGCAACGGCTCCGACGTGTTCGGCTCCGACATCTGCACCTGCCGGCCCTACCTCACGCATGCGATCGAAGAGTGCATCAAGGGCGCGCAGGCGGGCGGCGTGGGGCTCATCGCCTACAGCCGCAAGGAAGGGCGCGCGCTTGGCGAGGTGACCAAGTTTCTCGTCTACAACGCGCGCAAGCGACAGGTGGGCGGCGACAGCGCCGACAAGTACTTCCTGCGCACCGAGTGCGTGGCCGGCGTGCAGGACATGCGCTTCCAGGAGCTGATGCCCGACGTGCTGCACTGGCTGGGCGTGAAGAAGATCCACCGCCTGGTGAGCATGAGCAACGACAAGTACGACGCGATCACCGGCAGCGGCATCGAGGTGGGCGAGCGCGTGAAGATCCCGGATGAACTGGTGCCGGCCGATGCGAAGGTCGAGATCGAGGCGAAGATCGCAGCGGGGTATTTCACCGACGGTGTGGTGCCCGATGCGGCGGCACTCGCTTCCACGAAGGGGCGGGATCTTGTCTGACCCCGCCGCCCTGCTCCGCTCTCCTGCCACCATCCGCGAGCGCTGCCGCCACATCCTCGCGGCCGTGGAGGCCGGCCAGTCCAAATACTTCACGATCCACCGCAGCCAGCTCGACGAGGTGGCGCGCCGGGTGGAGCAGGTGACACGCCGGCAATACCCCGACCTGCGCATTCCGTATCACTCGCGCTGGCGGCATTTCGAAACGGGCGGCGTGGACCGGCGCGGCGAGCTGGCATTGCTGCTCGAAGGGCGCGACGCGGCCGAGCAGGCGCAGGCCCACATCGACCTCACGGTGATGAGCGTGCTGCTCGATGCGGGCGCGGGGCCGAGCTGGCGCTTCGATGAGAAAGGCGCGGAGTTCACACGCTCGGAAGGGCTGGGGGTGGCGACCTTCCGCGCCTTCGTCGCCGGCTGTTTCTCGAGCGACCCGCTGGACCCGCTGCGCGTGGACGCACCCGCGCTGCAGCGTGTGGACGACGCGCTGCTCGCGCAGGTCTTCCAGGTGCGCGACGACAACCCGCTCGTCGGCCTCACCGGCCGCGCCACGCTGATGCGCCGCCTGGGCGACACGCTCGCCTCGCAACCCGGGGTCTTCGGCGCGGACGGCCGGCCCGGCGGCCTCTACGACACGCTCACCCAGCGCGGCCAGCTCGACCGCCTGCCCGCGCCCGCCGTGCTGCAGGCCGTGCTCGACCACCTGGGCCCGATCTGGCTCACCGGCAGCCAGCTGCAGGGCACGCCGCTCGGCGACTGCTGGCCCCACCCGTTTGCCGGCGGCAGCGGCCTCACCGCCGGCTGGGTGCCCTTCCACAAGCTCAGCCAGTGGCTGACCTATTCGCTGCTGGAGCCCTTCGAGTGGGCCGGTGTCACGCTCACCGATCTCGATGGCCTGACCGGCCTGCCCGAATACCGCAACGGCGGCCTGCTGCTCGACTCGCGCGTGATCGTGCCGCGTGACACGAGCTTCGCCTCGCGCACGCACACCGCGGCCGACGAGGCCATCGTGGAGTGGCGCGCGCTCACCGTCGCGCTGGTCGACGAGCTGGCACCGCTCGTGCGCGAGCGCCTGCATAAGAAGCCCGAGGAGATGCCGCTCGCATGCATCCTCGAAGGCGGCACCTGGGCCGCCGGGCGCGAAATTGCCAAGTCGCTGCGCGAAGGTGGCAGCCCGCCGCTCAAGATCGAGAGCGACGGCACCGTGTTCTGAGGGAGACCCGATTGACCGCACAGATCCATCACATCACCCACCCGCTCATCCAGCACAAGCTCACGCTGATGCGCGAGAAAGACCGCAGCACCAACAGCTTCCGCCGCCTGCTGGGCGAGATCAGCATGCTGATGGCGTATGAAGTCACACGCGACATGCCCACGCAGCTGATCGACATCGAGACGCCGCTCGAGAAGATGCAAAGCCCGGTGATCGATGGCAAGAAGACGGTGTTCGTCTCGATCATGCGGGCCGGCGCGGGCTTTCTCGACGGCATGCTCAACGTGATCCCCGGTGCGCGCATCGGCCACATCGGCCTGTACCGCGACCCGAAGACGCTCGTCGCCGTGGAGTACTACTTCAAGATGCCGCAAGACATGCACGAGCGCGATGCCATCGTGCTCGACCCGATGCTCGCCACCGGCAACTCGGCGGTGGCGGCGGTCGACCGGCTCAAGGAGACGAACCCGAAGTCGATCCGCTTCGTGTGCCTGCTGGCCGCGCCGGAAGGCCTGAAGAACTTCACCGAATCGCACCCCGACGTGCCGGTCTACGTGGCGGCGGTCGACCGCGAGCTCAACGAGCACGGCTACATCGTGCCGGGGCTCGGCGATGCGGGGGACCGGATCTTCGGGACGAAATAAGGCGGCTATCGGGCCCGCTGGCCCCGCGGCGAGGCTTGCAGCCCCGCACGTGTCGTCTTGAGTTCGTGCAGGCAGGCAGCGCTGCAGGCCTTGCCCTTGGCACTATTGCGCAGCGCCTCGTCGGCCTCGATGATGCGCATGCGGCGGCGCAGTTCGCGCACCGTCTGCATCACCGTCCACGACGGGACCGAGGCGCACACCTTCGGCACCTCGGCCACCGACACGAGCGACAGCACGAGCCCGGTGCAGCGGCCGAGCGCCGTGCGCAGCGCCTCGGTGTGCGCCTCGGTCGTCCCTGAGCGGGCACCGCGGCTCAGCTCGACGGTGAGGCCCACCGCGCGTGCGGCGCAGCCTTCGGTGTCGCGGTGGAGCAGCGCCAGGTCGAAGGCATTGGCGCTCAGGTGATCGTTCACCGCCTCGACGCCCGTGCGCTTCAGGCGTTGCTCGAGGTCGGCGGTCACGGGCTCGAAAGCCCTCGCCGCTGGCGAAAGCCAGGCGGCGACCATCGCCAGGACGACGATGGCGGCGCGCATCGGAACCTCAGGACTTGGCCGGTGCCGGCTTCGTCGACTTGGCCTGCTTGGCGGCGCGCTTGGCGTCCTTGGCACGCTTCTGCTTGATGCGGCGGATGCCGCGGTCCTTGTCTGCACTCATGTGGATCTCCTGGTGTTGAAAACAAAATCGCGCCTCGGTGGGAGACGCGGTGAGACCGCGGTTTTACCAGAGCCGCTCAGGCCTTCGGCCGCCCCTGCAGCCGGATGTAGCCACCGAACGCCGCCAGTGCGATCGACGCCAGCACGTACAGCAGCATCGCGCGCGGCGAGGCATGAAACGCCAGCAGCGACAGCAAGGCCCCGAGCACACCGACCACGGCGACATGGCGCCATGCTTGGCTGCGCGCAAAGCGGGCCGCGAGGTAGCCGCCGGCCACGGGCGGCACGAGGAAGCTCACGATGGAGAGCAGCGCCGTCATGAGCGTGAGCGCGTCGAGCGTCAGGCTGTGGTTGACCATGGCGAGCAGGCCGGCAAGCACGATGCCCGGCACCAGGTAGGCGGCGACGAGGGCAAAGGCGACGACTTTCCAATCGATGGATCTCAAGGTACTGGGCATGACGGGATGTTCGCCGATCGTGGCTCACGCGGGGCCGGGCTCGCCCAAGAGATGCGCCACCACCTCGCGGCGATGGGGGCGGGTGCGGTGCTCCCACAGGTAGATGCCTTGCCAGGTGCCGAGGGCCAGCCGTCCATGGGTGAGCGGAATCGACAACTGCACCGCGGTGAGCGCCGCCCGCACATGCGCGGGCATGTCGTCGGGGCCTTCGTCCTGGTGGCGAAAGAGTGGGTCGCCATCGGGCACGAGGCGCGCGAAGAAGCGGTCGAGGTCACCGCGAACATCGGGGTCGGCGTTCTCCTGGATCACGAGGCTGGCCGAGGTGTGGCGCACGAAGAGCGTCAGCAGGCCTTCGCGCAGGCCGCTCTGTGCGACCCACTCGCTCACCGGGCGTGTGATCTCGGCGAGGCCGCGGCCGCGGGTGTCGACGTGCAGGGTGGTCTGGTGCTGGCGAAGCATGGCCAGAGCATAGGGCGGTCTGCAAGGAAGAGACCGCCACGCCGGCAATGCCAAGCGGGCTCGCCGGGAATGGGCCCCGGCGCTATGCTGGGGCCCGTGGACACCGCCTCCATCGCCTCACATGCCCGTCTGGCCCCGCTGGCCATGACGTTCGGAGAGCATTTGGCCGCCTCCGTGCGCGGCCTGCCCTGCGCACCGCCGGGTCGTTGAGCGCCACGCGGTTCTCCTTGTGATGAGCCGCTCCCTCGACCCCCCACGCACAGGAGCACACCATGCCCGATCTCTTCGACAACCCCATGGGACTGATGGGGTTCGAGTTCGTCGAATTCGCCTCGCCCACGCCCAACACCCTGGAGCCGCTCTTCGAGCAGATGGGCTTCAGCCTCGTCGCCCGCCACCGCAGCAAGGACGTGCTGCTCTACCGCCAGGGCGACATCAACTTCATCGTCAACCGCGAACCCAAGAGCCTGGCCGGTTACTTCGCCGCCGAGCACGGCCCGAGCGCGTGTGCGATGGCCTTCCGCGTGAAGGACTCGCACAAGGCCTACTACCGCGCGATCGAGCTCGGCGCACAGCCGGTCGACGTGCCCACCGGGCCGATGGAGCTGAAGCTGCCCGCGATCAAGGGCATTGGCGGGGCGCCGCTGTACCTGATCGACCGCTATGAAGACGGCAAGAGCATCTACGACATCGACTTCGAGTTCCTGCCCGCGTATCAGGACCCTGCGGCGCGCCACCCGCGAGGCCACGGCTTCAAAATCATCGACCACCTCACGCACAACGTGTACCGCGGGCGCATGGCCTTCTGGGGCGGCTTCTACGAGAAGCTCTTCAACTTCCGCGAGATCCGCTACTTCGACATCAAGGGCGAATACACCGGCCTCACCAGCCGCGCGATGACGGCGCCCGATGGCCTCATCCGCATTCCGCTCAACGAAGAGGCGGGCAAGGGCTCGGGGCAGATCGAAGAGTTCCTGATGAAGTTCAACGGCGAAGGCATCCAGCACATCGCGCTGCTCACCGACGACCTGATCGCGAGCGTCGACGCGCTGCAGCTCGCAGGCGTGAAGTTGCAGACGGCCCCGAACGACATCTACTACGAGATGCTGGCCGAGCGCCTGCCCGGCCACGGCGAGCCGGTGAAGGAGCTGCAGACTCGCGGCATCCTGCTCGACGGCAGCACGGCGAACGGCGAGAAGCGGCTGCTGCTGCAGATCTTCTCGGCGAATCTGCTGGGGCCGGTGTTCTTCGAGTTCATCCAGCGCAAGGCCGATGAAGGCTTCGGCGAGGGCAACTTCAAGGCGCTGTTCGAATCGCTGGAGCGCGACCAGATCCGCCGTGGCGCGTTGAAAGTGGAGGTGTGACCATGGAACTGAAAACCGAACGCATCCACCACGTCGCCTACCGCTGCAAAGATGCGAAGGAGACGGTGCTCTGGTACGAGAAGATGCTCAACTTCAAGTTCCAGCTCGCCATCGCCGAAGACCGCGTGCCCTCGACGAAGGAGCCCGACCCGTACATGCACATCTTTCTGGATGCGGGTGGCGGCAACGTGCTCGCCTTCTTCGAGCTGCCCACCAAGCCGCCGATGGGCCGCGACCCCAACACGCCCGAGTGGGTGCAGCACATCGCCTTCCGGGTGAAAGACCGCGCGACGCTGCTCGCCTACAAGGCCCACCTCGAAGCGCAGGGCGTGAGCGTGCTCGGCGTCACCGACCACGGCGCTTTCCACTCGATCTACTTCTTCGACCCCAACGGGCACCGCGTCGAACTCGCCTGCCCCGACCCCGAAGAAGAAGCGACGATCCAGAAGCTGGACGCGGTGAAGTGGGACATGCTCGAAGAATGGAGCCGCACGAAGCGCGCGCCGAAGCACGCAGACTTCCTGCACGCCCGCGAGTTCAAAGGCTAGTCAGCTGTAGCCCGCTGAAGCGATCGCTCTCGCGCCACTGCGCCAGCATCTTGAAGTAGGGAATCGGCCCTTGCCCGTAGGGCGAGTTCTGCACCCCGCGTGCTTCGGGCTTGCCTTCGTTGTTGTAGTAGCCCGGCGTGCACGAGGCGAGGAACTCCTGGTTGCGGCGCTGGCCGTCGATGATGGTCTGCACCCAGGCGTCTTCCTCGGCCACGGTGGGCTCCATCGTGCGCACCTTGCGCGCATGCGCCTGGCTGATGAGGAAGGTGGCGTGGCGCGCCTGCTCGCCCAGCGAGTGGGTGTAGTTGGCGGTCTGGCCCGATTGCGGCGGGCCGAAGATGAAGAGGTTCGGGAAGCCGTTCGTCAGCATGCCGTGCAGCGTGCGCATGCCGTGGGCCCATTTCTGCGAGAGCGTCTCGCCGCTGCGGCCGATGAGGTCGTAGCCCGCGCGGCGGGTATAGCCCGTGCCGACCTCGAAGCCGGTGGCGAAGACGATCGCATCCACCTCGAAGTGCTGGCCGTTGGCGACGATGCCGTTCTCGGTGATGCGCTCGACACCCGCGCCCTGCGTGTCGACCAGCGTCACGTTGTCGCGGTTGAAGGTCTGCAGGTACTCGTCGTGGAAACACGGGCGCTTGCAGAACTGGCGGTACCAGGGCTTGAGCGACTCGGCCACCTTCGGATCTTTCACCACCTCGTCGACACGCGCGCGCACCGCCGTCATCTTCTTCGCGTCGGCCAGCTCCATCGTCAGCATGATCTTTTCCATCGACGACAGCACCGAGCGGTCGGCCATCGCGAGCTGGCGGAAATTGCGCGCGGCTTCGGTCCAGCCGTCGCGCACCAGGTCGCGGTCGGCATAACCGCCGGCGACGAGCGTGGTGAAGTTCTCGATGCGCTCGCGCTGCCAGCCGGGCTTCTGCTCGTCGTACCACTCGGGCGGCACCGGGCGGTCGTTGCGGACGTCGACCGACGAGGGCGTGCGCTGGAAGACGTAGAGGTGCTTCGCGCCCTCGGCCAGGTGCGGCACGCACTGCACCGCGGTGGCGCCGGTGCCGATGATGGCGATGCGCTTGTCGCCGATCTTGTCGAGCCCACCGAGCGGGCCGCCGCCGGTGTAGGCGTAGTCCCAGCGGCTGGTGTGGAAGGTGTGGCCCCGGTAGCCCTCGATGCCGGGAATGCCGGGCAGCTTGGGCCGGTTGAGCGGGCCGTTGCTCATCACGACGAAGCGGGCGCGGATGCGGTCGTCGCGGTCGGTGTGCACGAGCCACACCGCATCGGCCTCGACCCACTCGAGCTTCGTCACGCGGGTCTGGAAGAGCGCATCGCGATACAGGTCGAAGTGGCGGGCGATGTGCTGCGCATGGGCCAGGATGTCGGCGCCCATCGCAAAGCGCATCGTGGGCTTCACGCGCAGCTCTTCGAGCATGGGCAGGTAGACCGAGGCCTCCATGTCGCAGGCGGCGCCGGGGTAGCGGTTCCAGTACCAGGTGCCGCCGAAGTCGCCGCCGGCCTCGATGAAGCGGATGCTCTCCTCACCGGCCATGCGCAGGTGCGCGCCGGCCTGCAGGCCGCCGAAGCCACCGCCGATGACGAGGATCTCGACCTGGTCGGCGAGCGGCGCCCGCGTGAAGCCCGGCGGCACGTAGGGGTCGACGGCGTAGCGCGCGTAGTCGCCCTTGATCTCGACGTATTGCTCGTTGCCGTCTTCCCGCAGGCGCTTGTCGCGCTCGACGCGATAACGCTCGCGCAAGGCCTGGAGTTCGGCCATCTGTTCGTCTGAAAGGCCCGAGGCCGGTGCGGGTGCCGGCGCGGCGAGGGTGTCGGTGCTCATATATCAGCAGTACAAATTCGGTGAAAGCTTTCAACTGTAAGGTATCTGCCTTAGAACCGCACCGTTTCGGCGATGGATTTTGAGCATCGTCCCCATCTGGCGGAACGTTGTGTGCACGACGTCACTCCAGCGGCGTCGCTCATGTGACAGGGGCGTGCGGGCTGCCGCTCTTGAAGGCGGCCGGCGGAGTGCGTACCCTCGTCGCTTCAGCTGTATTCCATCGAGAAAGAAGGACTCCCATGCCCACCACCGCACGTGCCGTCGTCGTCCGCGAAGTCAACGGCCCCATCACCGTCGAGACGCTGCAGGTCAAGGACCCGGGCCCCAACGAAGTGCTCGTGAAGATGGCCGCCTGCGGCGTGTGCCACAGCGACCTCTCGGCCGCCAACGGCACCATCCAGATGGCGCTGCCGCTCGTGCTCGGCCACGAGGGTGCCGGCATCGTGCAGGCGGTCGGCTCGGCGGTCACCGAGTTCAAGGTGGGTGACACGGTGCTGAGCAGCTTCGTCGCCATGTGCGGCCGCTGCCGCTACTGCTCGACCGGCCGCCCGCAGCTGTGCGACCAGCCGGTGCGCGCCGCCCTCGCGGCACCCGGCGCGGTGCCGCGCTTCACCTCCGACAAGGGCGAGGGCTTCAACGTATTCGGCGCCTGTGGCGTGATGGCCGAATACGCCACGCTGGCGGTCGACAGCGTGGTGAAGATCGACAAGGACATGCCCCTCGACAAGGCCTGCCTCGTGAGCTGCGGCGTCATGACGGGCGTGGGCGCCGCGCTCAACACCGCGCAGGTGCAGGCCGGCTCGATCTGCGTCGTGTTCGGTTGCGGCGGCGTGGGCCTGTCGGCGATCCAGGGTTGCCGCATCGCGGGCGCCTCGATGATCGTCGCGGTCGACACCTCCGACCTCAAGCTGCAGATGGCGAAGGATTTCGGCGCCACGCACACCGTCAACGCCAAGAGCGTGGAAGACGTGGTCAAGGCGATCATGAAACTGACCGGCGGCGGCGCCGACTACGCGATCGAATGCGTGGGCGTGGGCGCGGTCGTCGCGCAGGCCGTCAACGTGCTCGCCCGCGGCGGCATGGCGGTCACGGTGGGCGTGTCGGCCCCCACCGACAGCGCCCCGGTGCGCACGCTCGCGATGACCGCGATGGAACGCTCGCTCAAGGGCAGCTATTTCGGCTCGGCCCGCCCGCGCGAAGACTTCCCGCGACTCATCAAGATGTACCGCACCGGCCAGTTGAAGCTCGACGAGCTCATTACCAAGACCTACTCGGTCGACGAGGCACCGCAGGCGTTTGCCGACCTGGCCGAAGGCCGCAACGCGCGCGGCGTGATCCTGTTCGACTGACCCCGCCACCGCGCCCGCAGGGGCGGCGCGGCACATCCTGACGGATTCCTGATGCAGGGCCTGCTACCGTGTTCGGCACGATGAGCAGGCCCTTCTTCTTGTGGATGCCCGATGCCCTGCGCCGTGTCGCCCCGGCCGTCGGCGTGTGGGCGCTGGCCTGGGCCGCGATGGCGGCGCTCGACGGCCAGGTGGCGCTGTCGGGTCTCGCGATGCTGCTCGTGCTCGCCTCCGCACTCGCCACGCTGTGGCTGCCCATCGGCGCCTCGCTGCTCGCCACTGCCGCGGCCGTAACCGCCTTCAACTGGTGTTTCGTGCCGCCGCGCCACACCTTCGCCATCGACCTGCGGCAAGACGCGCTGCTGCTCGCCGGCATGCTGGCGGTGAGCTGGGTGGTGGCCGCGGTGGTGGCGCGCCAGCGGCAGGTCGCGGCGCAATCGCGTGCGCATGCGCTGCAGGCCGAGCAGCTGCGCCAGCTGGGCGACGCGCTGCGCGACGCCGACGACCCGGCCGCGCAGGCCGGCACGCTGCGCGATGCGCTCACGCAGCTGCTGGGCACCCCACCCGCCCTGCTGGTGCTGCGCGGCGCCCTGCCGGCTCAAGACGATGTGCAGGCCACCCTCGTGCTGGGCGAGCCCGATGCGCACGTGCTGTCGGGCCTGTGGCACTGCACGCGGCAGGCGCAGGCCTTCGGCCCCGGCACCGGCCGCCATGCCGACCTGCCCGAGTGGTACCTGCCCTTGCGCGGCCGGCAGGCGGCCTTCGGGGCGGTGCGCATCGGCTTCGAGGCGCTGGCGCCGCCAGACGAACCCCTGCGCGTGCAGGCCCAGGCCCTGTGCGACCAGATGGGCCTGGCGCTGCAGCGCGCCCAGGCGCGCCGCGAAGCCACCGAGGCGCAACGGCACGCCCAGCTGCAAGGCGTGCGCAACGCGATGCTCGCCGCGATCTCGCACGACTACCGCACGCCGCTGGCGGCCATCATGGGCGCCGCCTCGTCGTTGCACGAGCAGGGCGCGCGGCTGTCGGCGGCCCAGCGCGAGCGCCTCGCGCAGTCCATCGTCGACGAGACCGCGCAGTTGAGCCGCCTCACCGACAACACGCTGCAGCTGGCCCGGCTCGACACCCCCGGCGTGCCCTTGCAGCTCGACTGGGAATCGGCGGAAGAGATCGTCGGCAACGTGCTGCGTCGCGCGCGCCGCCACGACCCCACGCGCCGCGCGCGCGCGCGGCTCGAGCCCGGGTTGCCGCTGGTGCGCTGCGACGCCATCCTGCTCACGCAGCTGCTCGACAACCTGGTCGACAACGCGCTCAAGTACAGCCCCGCCGAAGCGCCGGTGGAAGTGCTCGTGCGGCGCCAGGGCGCGCACGTCGTCTTCGCGGTGCGCGACCGCGGCCCCGGCATCGCGCCGGGCTGGCGCGAGCGGGTGTTCGAGGTGTTCCAGCGCGGGGAATTCGCGCCGCACGGCGGGCAGCGGCGCGGCGCCGGCGTGGGCCTCGCCGTGTGCCGCGCCATCGCACGCGCGCACGGCGGCGAGCTGAAGCTCAGGCCGCGCGGCCATGGCGGCACGAGCTTCGAGTGCTGGCTGCCGGAGGGCACGCCGCCGTCGATCGCCGAGGCGCCTGCATGAGCCTCAAGGTGCTGCTCGTCGAAGACGACCGCGAGCTGCGCAACACCTTGCGCGATGCGCTCGTGGTCGAAGGCTATGAGCTCGTCACCGCGGCGAGCCTCAGCGAAGGGCTGGCGCTGCTGCAGCACACGCCGGTCGACCTCGTCCTGCTCGACCTCAGCCTGCCCGACGGCGACGGCGACGCCCTGCTCGCCACCTTGCGCCGCCGACAGGCCACGCCGCTCATCGTGATCTCGGCACGCGAAGGCGAAGGCCAGAAGGTGCGCCTGCTCGACGCCGGGGCCGACGACTACCTCGTCAAGCCCTTCGGCGTGCCGGAGCTGCTTGCACGCATGCGCGTCGCGCTGCGCCACCGCGGCACGCAGGTGCAGCCGTCGATCACGCACTACCGGCGCGAGGCCTTGTTCGTCGACCTCGCCGCACGCGAGGTGATGCTCGACGGCAAGGCGGTGCACCTCACGCCCACCGAGTTCAACCTGCTCGCGCGCCTTGTGCGCCAGGCCGGCCAGGTGGTCACGCACCGGCAGCTGCTCACCGACGTGTGGGGCGCCGACTTCAGCGAGCACACCCACTACCTGCGGCTCTACATGGGCCAGCTGCGCGCCAAGCTCGAGCACGAGCCGGCCGACCCGCAGCTGCTGCTCACCGAGCCCGGCGTGGGCTACCGGCTGGCCGAGCCCGCCGACGACTGACGACGGCGCTTATGCGTTCCTGATGCGGCCGGGCGCACGCTGGGCGCCTTCTCGTTTCCCGCATCTGCGCATGTCATCACCCACTCCCACCCGCCAGGGCCTCGCCGCCCTCACGCTCGGCGCCGTCGGCGTCGTCTACGGCGACATCGGCACCAGCCCGCTCTACACGATGAAGGCGATATTCGAGCCGGCCACCGGCGTGCCGCTCGATGCGGCGCACCTGCTGGGCGCCTGCTCGGCGGTCTTCTGGGCGCTGATGCTGATCGTGACCTTCAAGTACGTGATCCTCATCCTGCGCGCCGACAACCGCGGCGAAGGCGGCGCACTCGCCCTCACCGCGCTCGCCGCCGAAGCGGCGCGCCACCGGCCGCGCCTGCGCCGGGTGCTGCTCGTCGTCGGGCTCTTCGGGGCCACGCTCTTCTATGGCGACGGCGTCATCACGCCCGCGATCTCGGTGCTCGGCGCGATGGAAGGCCTGGAAGTCGCCACGCCCGCCCTCAAGCCCTACGTGGTGCCGGCCTCGCTCGTGGTGCTGGCGGCGCTCTTTGCGATGCAGCGCCTGGGCACCGGCACCGTCGGCCGTGCCTTCGGCCCGGTGATCGTGCTGTGGTTCGCCGCGCTCGCGGTGAGCGGCCTCGCGCAGATCGCACAGGAGCCGCGCATCCTCGCGGCGCTCAACCCGCTGCATGCGTGGCAGTTCCTGCAGGGTCGCGGCTGGATGGTGCTCGCCGCTATCGGCGCCATCGTGCTCGCCGTCACCGGGGCCGAGGCGCTCTATGCGGACATGGGCCACTTCGGCCGTGCACCGATCCGGCTCGCGTGGACGGCCCTGGTGCTGCCCTCGCTCGCGCTCAACTACCTCGGGCAGGGCGCGCTGCTGATGCGCGACCCGGGGGCGATCGAGAACCCGTTCTTCCGCCTCTTCCCCGGCGCGTGGCTGGTGCCGGCCATCGTGCTGGCCACGCTCGCCGCCATCATCGCCTCGCAGGCGGTGATCTCGGGCGCGTACTCGATGACGCAGCAGGCCATCCGGCTCGGCTTCCTGCCCCGCATGGAGGTGCACTACACCTCGGCGCGCGAAGCGGGGCAGATCTACCTGCCGGGCGTGAACTGGGCGCTCGCGCTCGGCGTGGCGGCGGTCGTGCTCGGCTTCGGCAGCAGCGCGGCACTGGCCGGCGCCTACGGCATCGCGGTGACGGTGACCATGCTCATCACCACGCTGCTCACCTACGTGGTGGTGCGCCACGGCTGGGGGCTGCCGCTGCCGGTCGCGCTTGGCGCCACCGGCTTCTTCCTCGCGATCGACCTGCTGCTGGTGGTGAGCTGCTCGGTGAAGTTCTTCGAGGGCGGCTGGTTCACGCTGGCCACGGGCCTCGTGCTCTTCGCGCTCATGAGCACCTGGGCGCGCGGGCGGCGCCTGCTCGTCGAGGGCATCCGCCACGATGGGCTCGCGCTGCAGGCGTTCGTCGACCGGCTGCCGCAGGAGACGTTGCCGCGCATCCCGCGCACCGCGGTCTACCCGGTGGCCGACCCGAGCACCGTGCCGCAGGCGCTCCTGCACAACCTCAAGCACAACCAGGTGCTGCACGCGCGCAACGTGGTGCTCACGGTGGCCTTCGCCGACGTGCCGTGGGTCGCCGACGACGAGCGCCTGCAGCTGCGCGATCTCGGCCACGGCTTCTGGCAGGTCACGCTGCACTTCGGCTTCATGCAGACGCCCGACGTGCCGCGCGCGCTCGCCGCCTGCGCCGCCCACGGCCTGGAGGTGCCGGCCTTCGAGACCAGCTACTTCCTGAGCCGCGAAACGGTGGTGCCGACGGCCGGCATCGGCATGGCGCGCTGGCGCGAGAAGCTCTTCGCGGCGATGAGCCGCAATGCGGGGCGGGTGTCGGAGTTTTTCCGCCTGCCCGACAACGCCGTCATCGAGCTGGGCACCCGGGTGCAGATCTGATCGATCAATTGAAACGCGCCGGCGGCCCGTAATGCCCCGGCAGCTCGCCGGTGAGCGAGCGCAGGAAGGCGACGATGTCGTCGATCTCCTGCGCAGCGAGCGTGCGGCCGAGCTGCACCTCGCCCATGATGCGCACCGCGTCTTCGAGACGCTCGACCGAGCCGTCGTGAAAGTACGGTGCGGTCTTGGCGATATTGCGCAGCATGGCCACGCGGAAGACGTACTTGTCGCCCTCCTGCTTCGTGGCGTTGAAACGCCCGAGGTCGGGTTTGGGTGAGCCGGTGGCGAGCCAGTAGTCCTTCACCAGGCCGAACTTCTGCATGGCGTTGCCGCCCAGCAATGCGCCGTTGTGGCAGCCCGCGCAGCCGGTGGCGATGAAGGTCTGCAGGCCGGTGCGTTCGCGTGCGCTCAGGGCCTGGTCGTCGCCTTGCAGGAAGGCATCGAAGCGCGACGGCGTGCGCAGCGTGCGCTGGTAGGCCTGCAAGGCCCGCGCGTAGGTGGCCGCACCCACCGGCTCGGCCACGTCGGGGAAGGCGGCGCGAAACGCCGGCTCGTAGCCGTGCTGCTTCAAAGTGCTGCCGATGGCATCGGCCGCGGCGAAGCCCATCGAGCCGCTGATCGACCGCTCAGCCTGGTGCGCGCCGTCGCGGCGGTCGCCGTACCAGCGCAGCACGGCCTGGTCCTGCGCCATGAACATCGGTTGCGAGTGCAACGTCGTGGGCTCGCCTTTGGCGTTGATCGAGACCCGGCGGCGGTCGGCGCTGTGGTCGTCGCGCGAGTGGCAGCTGGCGCAGGCGGTCTTGCCGTCGAGCGAGAGGCGGGTGTCCCAGAAGAGCGCGCGGCCGAGGGTTGCGGCCGGCGCCTGCACCTCGGCCGGGTCGACCGGCTTCACCACCCCGAAAAGGGCCCGTGCCTGCTCGCGTAGCGGCGCCACGGGCGGCCCGGGCGGAACCGGAGCGGCACAGGCGGCGAGCAGCAGGGCCAAGGTGGTGGCGAGAGTCTTCATGGCGGCCTCCTTCGGCAAGGAGGACATCGTAGAAAGTGCCCGCACGATCGGCGATCACTTGTTCTAGGGGAGGTTTGCATCGCGTAGGCTTGGCGCCGTGATCCTGCACCCGCCCCCTTCCGACGACCACCCCACCGCCACCCCCGCCGAACGGGCCCGTGCCGCCTCGCGCAGCACCTGGGTCAGCGTGTGGGTCAACCTCGTGCTCACCGCGGCGCAGATCGCGATCGGCCTGGCCGCACGCTCGCAGGCGCTGGTGGCCGATGGGCTGCATTCGCTGTCGGACCTGGTCTCCGATTTCGTGGTGCTCTTCGTCAACCGGCACAGCCACAAGGGCGCCGATGCGGAGCACCCGTACGGCCACCAGCGCTTCGAGAACGCGGCCACGCTGCTGCTGGGCGCGCTCTTGATGAGCGTGGGCGCAGGCATGCTGTGGTCGGCAGTGAACCAGATCGCCACGCCGTCGTCGGGTGGCGGCGTGCAGGCCGCGGCCCTGTGGATGGCGCTCGTCACGCTCGCGGCCAAGGAGCTGCTCTTTCGCTACCTGCTGCGCGTGGCCGAGCGGCTGAAGTCGAGCATGCTCGTCGCCAATGCGTGGCATGCGCGGTCCGACGCGGCCAGCTCGCTCGTGGTGGCACTCGGCATCGCCGGCAGCCTCGCGGGCTACACCTTTCTCGATGCGGTGGCCGCGCTCATCGTCGGCCTGATGATCGTGCGCATGGGCTGGCGCTACGGCTTCAGCTCGCTCAATGACCTGATGGACCACGCGGTCGACGAAGAAGAGGTCAACGCCATCCGCAGCACGCTCGTGTCGACGCCCGGGGTGGCCGGTGTGCACGACGTGCGCACCCGCAAGATGGGCGACATGGTGCTGGTCGATGCGCACATCGAGGTCGACGCAACGCTCAGCGTGGAGGCCGGCCACGACATCGCGCTGGCCGCCCGCGAGCGGGTGATGCAGCAGCACCACCGCGTGCTCAACGTGATGACGCACGTGGACCCGTGGCACGCGCCGGTGCGCTGAGCCGGGCGCCGACGCTTCAGCCGCCGCGCCCGAGGATCCAGCGCAGCAGCCGCGGCCGTGCCGCGCTCGCTGTGCCTTCCACGTCGTCGACCGCGATCACCCGCTCGGCGGCACGCAGATAGGCCAGCGACGCGGCCGGGCGCTTCGAGCGGCGTGCGACCGATTCCAGTGAGTCGGTGCGGCGCAAGGCGCGGTTGAGGTCGTCGACCTCGTCGCCCACGGCCTGCGCGGCGTCGAGCGCGTCCATCAGGTCGAGCAGGCCACCGCTCTTGGGGCGCGACACGTCGGGGCACAGGCGCCGCACCAATGCACGTTGCGTGCGCAGGGCCTCGGCGAGGGCCAGCGCCTCCTTGTCGCGCAGAGGCGTGAGCTGCCCGAGGCCGCGCAGCCACAACGGCGACAGCGCCCGCAGCACGCCCGAGGGCAGGTTGGCGTAGAGCTCACGCAACAGCGTGCCCGCTTCGTGCAGCTGCTCGCGGATCGCCGCGCGCGCGAGCGGCAGCATCGCCGGGTCGGCCTCGGTCTCGAAGCGCCAGACGCAGGCGGCGGCGAGGTAGAGGTGCGAGAGCACGTCGCCCAGCCGCGCCGACAGCAGCTCCATGCGCTTCAACTTGCCACCGAGCAGGCCCATGGCCAGGTCGGCGCTCAGCGCGTACTGCGCGGAGAGCTTCGCGATGCGGCGCGCTTCGGGCTTCAGCGCATCGGGCACGCGCCCCTGCAAGGGGGCACGCCCCACGCTGCGCCACAGGTTGCGCAGCACGTGGCCCGCATGGCCGAGCAGCGCGCGGCCGAGCGCGGCCTCGTCGTGCCGCTCGACGGCGGCCATCTCGTGCAGCACCTGCGGGTGGCAGCGGGTGGCACCCTGGCCGAAGATGATGAGCGCACGCGACAGCAGGTTGGCCCCTTCGACGGTGATCGCGATCGGCGCATGGCGGTACGACACCCCGAGCAGGTTCTTCGGGCCGGCGATGATGCCCTTGCCGCCCAGCACGTCCATGCCGTCGGTGACGGCGCGGCGGCCGGCCTCGGTGAGCTGCACCTTCAGGATGGCGCTGGCCACGCTCGGGCGCTCGCCCGCGTCGAGCGCGGCGGCGGTGTAGCGGCGCGCGGCATCGGTGGCATAGAGGCGCGCGGCCATGCCCGCGGTGATGCCGGCGATGGCGTGGAACTTCCCGATCGGCAGGCCGAACTGCTCACGCACCTGGCCGTAGCCGTTGACGACGAAGAGCGAGGTCTGCTGCATCGCCGCGCCGAGCGCCGGCAGCGAGATCGCCCGGCCTGCGGCCAGGCACTCCATGAGCATGCGCCAGCCCTGGCCCACCTGCGCCTCGCCTCCGATCACCCAGTCCATCGGTACGAAGACGTCTTCGCCGCGCACCGGGCCGTTCATGAAGGCCGAGTCCATCGGGCGGTGGCGGCGGCCAATCTGCAGGCCCGGGGTGGGCACGGGCAGCAGCGCGCAGGTGATGCCGAGGTCCTGCTCGCCCTCGGGCCGCGTCTCGTCGACGGCCTGGAAGGCGAGGCCGACCACGGTGGCTACCGGCGCGAGCGTGATGTAGCGCTTGTCGAAGCGCACGAGGAAACCGCGCACCGGGCGGCCGTCGATCACGCGCTCGGTGAGCACGCCGCGGTCGGGGATGGAGGCGGCGTCCGACCCCGCGTAAGGCGAGGTGAGCGCGAAGCAGGGCAGCTCGCGGCCATCGGCCAGGCGCGGCAGGTAGTGGTGCTTCTGCGCGTCGGTGCCGTAGCGCAGCAGCAGCTCGGCGGGGCCGAGCGAGTTGGGCACCATCACCGTCACCGCGCAGGCCACGTTGACGGTGGCGATCTTTGCCACCACCTCGGCGTGCGCGGTGTGGCTGAAACCGAGGCCACCGTGCTCGCGCGGGATGATCATCCCGAAGAAGCGGTGCTTGCGCAGGAAATGCCACACCTCGGGGGGCAGGTCGCGTGCCTCGTCGATGGCGTGGTCGTCGAGCATGGCGGTGAGGGCGCGCACCTCGTGCTCGATGAAGTGGCGCTCGACCTCGGAGAGGCGCGGCCGGCCGCGGCGCATCAGCGCATCGAAGTCGGGCCGGCCCGAAAAGAGGTCCCCCTCGAAGCCGACGGTGCCGGCGTCGAGGGCCGCGCGTTCGGTCTCGCCCATCGCGGGCAGGGCCTTGGAAAACGGCGCCATCGCGAGGCGCCCGATGAGGCGGTGCAATCCCATGCGAGCGAGCCTAGGACGGCTCGCCGGTGAGGCGCATCAGCGCATGGCGTGGGTCGGCGTAGGAAGCCGCCTTATTTGAACGGGTTGGCCGTGGCGAACCAGAGGCCGATGCCGGTCGCGATGATGAATGCGCCATCGAGCACACCCACCAGCAGGAAGACCTTGCCTTGCAGCGGCTCCATCATTTCGGGCTGGCGTGCCGAGGCTTCGAGGTACTTGCTTGCCATCACGCCCACGCCCAGGCACGAGCCGATGGCGCCGAGGCCGATCATGTGGCCCACGGCGAGGGGGAGGAGGTTGATGCCTTCCATGTCGTTTCTCCTTGCGTCGTTGAATTCAAGGAGATGGTCTCGCCGCAAGGTGCGTGGCGTCCATGACCTGCGAGGTCATGGCGGCCTGCGCACGTTTCAGTCAGACTTGATGTTCCGGCTCGTGATGATGTCGGAGAGCTGGGCCGTGTCTGCCTTCATGCGCTGGGCCAGGCCTTCGGGTGCGCTGCCCACGGCCTGCCAGCCGGCCGTGAGCAGGCGGGCCTGCGTGTCGGGCTGCTTCATCACCTCGGCCACGGCCGCGGCCACACGCGCGACCACGGGCTTGGGCAGCGAGGCGGGGCCGACGAGCGCCGTCCAGACCTCGAGGTCGGTACCGTTCACGCCCGCCTCGCGCAGCGTGGGCACATCGGGCACGAGTGCGCTGCGCGTGGGGGAGGTCACCGCCACCGCCTTCAGCTTGCCGGCCTTGACCTGCGGCATCGCGATGCCCGGTGGCAGCAGCGAGAGCTGCACCTGCCCGGCGATCAGGGCCGTCACCACCTGCGGGTTGCCGGGGAAGGGCACGTGCATCGCACCGATGCCGGTCTTGCTCTTGAGCAGCTCCATGCCGAGGTGACCCACGGTACCGTTGCCCGGCGTGCCGTAGTTGCCCTTGTCGCCGAGCGATTTGGCCCACGCGATCAGCTCGGCCGGCGTGCTGCCCTTCGCGTCGCCCGCGGCGGTGAGCACCAGCGGGGCGGTGCCGAGCAGCGAGATCGGCGCGAAGTCGCGGGCCGGGTCGAACGGGGTGGCGGGGTTGATGAGCCTGGCGACGGTGAGGTTGCCGTTGATCACGATGCCCAGCGTGTGCTCGTCGGTGGCCTTCGCGACCTGGTCGGCGGCGATGTTGCCCGAGGCGCCGGGCCGGTTGTCGACCACCACCGGCTGGCCGAGCGCCTTGGACAGCGCGTCGGACAGCGTGCGCGCCATCACGTCGGGCGACGAGCCTCCGGGGAAGCCCACCACCAGCCGCACCGGCTTGGTCGGCCAGGCGGCGGTCTGGGCCATGGCAGGGGTGAGCGGGAGGAGTGCTGCAAGAGCGGCGGCCGCGGCGGCGGCCAGGAGGTGTCGCTTCGAGATCATGGGGTACGTGTCTTGCATGAGGAAGAACCGAGCCTAAGCCAGAATCGTTTTCGTCTCTCTCAGGAGCCACCCCATGGATCTGCTCGTTCGCAATGCCACGCTGCCCGACGGGCGCACCGGAGTCGACGTGCTGGCGCTCAAGGGCCGCATCGATGCCATCGGCCCGCAGTTGAACGTCCCCGCCGGCACGCAAGTGCTCGATGCGCAGGGCTTTCTCCTGAGCCCACCCTTCGTCGACGCGCACTTCCACATGGATGCGACGCTCAGCCACGGGCTGCCGCGCATCAACCAGAGCGGCACGCTGCTCGAAGGCATTGCGTTGTGGGGCGAGCTCAAGCCGCTGCTCACGCAGGAGGCGCTGGTCGAGCGTGCGTTGCAGTACTGCGACTGGGCGGTGGCCAAAGGCCTGCTCGCGGTGCGCTCGCATGTGGACGTGTGCGACGACCGGCTGCTCGCCGTGGAGGCCCTGCTGCATGTGAAGGAGCGGGTGAAGCCCTACCTCGACCTGCAGCTCGTGGCCTTCCCGCAAGACGGCGTGCTGCGCGCGAAGCATGCGGTCGACAACCTCAAGCGTGCGCTCGACAAGGGCGTGGAGGTGGTGGGTGGCATCCCGCACTTCGAGCGCACCATGGCCGATGGCGCCGAGAGCGTGCGGCTGCTGTGCGAGATCGCCGCCGAACGGGGCCTGCGCGTCGACATGCACTGCGACGAGACCGACGACCCGATGTCGCGCCACATCGAGACACTCGCCTTCCACACGCAGCGACTCGGTCTGCACGGCCGCGTGGCCGGCTCGCACCTCACGTCGATGCACTCGATGGACAACTACTACGCGAGCAAGCTGATCCCGCTGATGGCCGAAGCGCAGATCCAGGCGATCGCCAACCCGCTCGCCAACATCGTGCTGCAGGGCCGGCATGACACCTACCCCAAGCGCCGCGGAATGATGCGCGTGCCCGAGCTGATTGCGGCCGGTGTCAACGTGGCCTTCGGTCACGACAGCGTGATGGACCCGTGGTACATGCTCGGCAGCGGCGACATGCTCGAAGTGGCACACATGGGCCTGCACGTGGCGCAGATGACCTCGCAAGCGCAGATGAAGCAGTGCTTCGATGCGGTGACGGTGAATCCCGCACGCATGCTGGGCCTCGAGGGCTACGGCCTCGCACCCGGCTGCCACGCCGACTTCGTGCTGCTGCAAGCCCGCAGCCCCGTCGAAGCCATCCGCGTGCGCGCCACTCGGCTCGCGGTGGTGCGGCGCGGGCAAGTGATCGCGCAGACGCCGCCCGCCACCGCGACCCTCTCGTTGGCGGGCCGACCAGCGAGCGTGGACTGGACGCTGACGCGTTGAGACTCCCCCTAGAATCCTTCGACAACAGGGAAGTCTCACCAATGAAACTCATCGGCGCGCTCAACAGCCCATTCGTTCGAAAAGTGCGCATCGTGATGGCCGAGAAGCGGCTCGACTACCAGTTCGAACTCGAAGACGTCTGGAACCGCGACACCATCATGAAGGCCAACCCGCTCGGCAAGGTGCCGTGTCTGGTGATGGAGGGTGGCGAAGCGGTGTTCGACTCGCGCGTGATCGTGGAATACGTCGACACGCTGTCACCCGTGGGCAAGCTGATCCCCGACCGTGGCCGCGAGCGCACCGAGGTGCGCACCTGGGAAGCGCTGGCCGACGGCGTGATGGAAGCCGCCGTCCTGGCCCGGCTGGAGCAGACCTGGGCCGGCCGCAGCGAAGCGCAACGCAGCGCCGCGTGGGTGAGTCGGCAGATGGACAAGGTGCACGCCTCGGTGGCCGCGATGAGCCAGGGCCTGGGCGACAAGGCGTTTTGCAGCGGCACGCATTTTTCCCTGGCCGACATCGCGGTCGGATGCGCGCTTGGCTACCTCGACTTCCGCTTTGCACACATCGACTGGCGCAGCCAGTACCCCAACCTGGAAAAGCTTGACGCGAAGCTGGTGCAGCGCCAGAGCTTCATCGACACGAAGCACCCTGCTGGCTGAACCGCAAGCGCAACCGGAAGCACCAATGGAAACGGGCCGCGAGGCCCGTTTGCCGTTTCAGCGCCGGCGAATCACGCGGCGTGAAGCGACAGGGTGCTCGCGCGCTGCTCGAACTGCAGCTTGTTGTACACGCGGCGGATGCCACAGGCCACGCTGTGCACGCTTGCGTGCCATTGCTGCGCGATCTCGTCAACGAGATAGCCCTGCGCCACCCATTGCAGGATCTCCTGCTCCAGACCGGTGAGCACCAGCGGGTCGAGGGCTTCGGTCATCGTGTCGTAGCGGCGCGTGTCGGGCCTGCGGAAGTGCGACAGCAGCTGGCGCGCGATGGTCGGCGAGATGGGCGACTCGCCGCGCCACAGCTGCTCGAGCGCGCCGATCAGCGCCTCGTGCGTCTTGGTGTGCACCCAGTAGCCGTCGGCCCCGGCGCGCAGCGCTTCGAGCAGCAGCGCGTCGTCGTGCGAGACCATGGTCACGAGCACGTGCGGGCCTTGCGTGTGGGCATGCCGGCGCAGTTCACCGAGCAGCGGCTCGACCTCGCCGTCTTGCACGCGCAGGTCGGTGACGAGGATGTCGGGGCTGCCCTGGCGCATCACACGCCGGGCCTGCTCGACCGTGTGGACCTCGTCGCGCACCCTGAACGTCTCGGTCGCATCGATCAGCGCACGCAGCCGCGGACTGGCTTCGTGATCACGCTGGAGCAGGACGACGGACGGCATGAACGGGTGGATGCAAGGAGGAGGGTGGAGGGCATTGTTGTGACAGCCAACCCATGGTGCATCCCCTCAAACCCGCGTTCATCCCCGTGTTCGGGGGGGCGTTGTAGCGAGCTGCTACGGAGGTGGTTTGCGTCTTGAACCCGGCCCTATGGCGACGCTTGAAAACTGTGGGCACTGGCCATCGGCCAGTAGAGCTTGAAGACGTTGTGCGGCATCTCGCCATGCAAGAGCTGGTCCGGCTGCACGAACGACAGCAGGTTGGCGAGCAGCTTCACCTGGTGATCGCTGCAGCGGCGCACGATGTGCGAGGCCGTGATGCCACCAGGGTGGTCGAGGCCGGCCGCCTGCACCAGTTCCTTCAGTGCCTTGAGCGTGCTCTGGTGGTACTGGAATACCCGCTCCGCCTTTGGCGGCACGACGAGCGCACGCTGGCGCTGCGGGTCTTGCGTGCTCACGCCCGTGGGGCACTGGCCGGTGTGGCAGGCCTGCGCCTGAATGCACCCGAGCGCAAACATGAAGCCGCGCGCCGAATTGCACCAGTCGGCACCGAGCGCCATCATGCGGGCGATGTCGAAGGCGCTGATGACCTTGCCGGCGCAACCCAGCTTGACCTTGTCGCGCAGGTTCAAGCCCACGAGCGTGTTGTGCACGAGCAGGAGCCCTTCCTGCAGCGGCGCGCCCACGTGGTCGGTGAATTCGAGCGGTGCGGCGCCGGTGCCGCCCTCGGCCCCGTCGATCACGATGAAGTCGGGCGTGATGCCGGTCTCGAGCATGGCCTTGGCGAGACCGAACCATTCCCAGGGGTGGCCGATGCAGAGCTTGAAGCCGGTGGGCTTGCCGCCCGACAGCTCGCGCAGCTGGTCGATGAACTGCATCATCTCGATCGGCGTGTCGAAGGCGCTGTGCTTCGCGGGCGAGATGCAATCGACCCACGGCGTGACGCCACGTGCGGCCGCGATCTCGAGCGTGACCTTCGGGCCCGGCAGCACGCCGCCGTGGCCGGGCTTGGCACCCTGGCTCAGCTTGAGTTCGATCATCTTCACCTGCGGCAGCGTCGCGTTGGCACGGAAGCGCTCGGGGTCGAAGCGACCCTGCGCGTCGCGGCAGCCGAAGTAGCCGGAGCCGATCTCCCAGATCAGGTCACCGCCATGCTGCTGGTGGTGCACGCTGATCGAGCCCTCGCCGGTGTCGTGCGCGAAACCGCCGCGCTTCGCGCCGGCGTTGAGCGCGAGGATGGCGTTGGCCGACAGTGCGCCGAAGCTCATCGCCGAGATGTTGAAGACGCTGGCCGAATACGGCTGCGCGCGCGCGGCGCCGATGGTCACGCGGAAATCGTGGGTGGCGAGTTCGCTCGGCACGAGGGAGTGGTTGATCCACTCGTAGCCGGTGGCGCCCACGTCCATCTGCGTGCCGAAGGGGCGCTTGTCCTGCTCGCCCTTGGAGCGCTGGTAGACGAGCGAGCGCTGCTGGCGCGAGAAGGGCGCGGCCTCGTTGTCGCTCTCGATGAAGTACTGGCGCATCTCGGGGCGGATGAATTCCAGCAGGAAGCGCAGATGCCCGATCACCGGGTAGTTGCGCAGCACCGAGTGGCGTGTCTGCAGCACGTCGCGCAGGCCGAGGCCCAGCAAGAGCGCGAACACGAGCACCAGCACGCCGCTGGTGCCGAAGCCCACCCAGGTGAAGGCGCTGAGCAGGAGGCCCATCGCACACAGCAGCCAGGCGCTGTAGCGGACCGGGAAGTACAGGTTGAGCTTGTCCAGCCAGGCGTGCATGGTTCCCTCGTTTCCCTCGCGGCCCTCGTCGGCGGGCGCGTCGTCGCGCGATGGTATGCGCGCCCGCGCGTGCAGGGTTGCGCGAAAAGCGGCATGGACACTGCCCTTCTGCCTCCGTATGCTCGCCCGGTCCCTCGACCAGCGAACCTGCATGCCTGCTTTCCTGCTCTCTCGCCTCGCACTGCTGTGCGGCGCCACCTGTCTCACGCCGCTGCTGTGGGCGGCGCCGGCCTCGGCCCCGTCCACCAACACGCCGCTGCGCGACACCCGCTGGGCCTTGCAGACCATCGACGGCACACCCGCCGCCGTCAGCAGCAAGCGGGGCAAGGTGCAGCTGTCGCTGCGCGCGGCCTCGCAGCACTTGAGCGGCTTCGCCGGCTGCAACACGCTGCAGGGCCGCTACATCCAGCGCGGCACCTCGCTCGCGCTCAAGCCCCTGGCCACCACCCGCATGGCCTGCGAGCCCGAGCTCATGCAACAGGAAGCGCGCTTCCTGCAGACGCTCGCCAGCATCGACAGCTACCGCATCGAAGGCCGACAGCTGAGCCTTCTGCAGGGCGACGTGGTCAAGCTCACCTTCCTCGCTTCGCCCACCCGCTGATGCGAACGACACCGCACCCGTTTCGGCACGCCAAGCGTTGTTTTCGCACGGTCGTGCTTAGCAAGTCGTGCCAAACGACCGTGAACGGAGACGCACTCTCGCCATGGAATTCGCGCGGTGTCACGCAGGTGACGGGGCTTGGGAAGCCTCGCTCACTAGCCTGCCGACCAGCAAAAGCGTAATGGGTCGTAACGCTCCTCAAGTCTGAGCACGGCCCGACACACGCCCCGGTTCCTTTCCAACTTCTCCGATGTACGCCATGACGATGAATCGCCGCCTCTTCCTCAGCCGCTCCGCCCAGACCGCCACCGCCCTCGGCGTGGCCGCCTGGCTGCCGAATTCACAGGCCGCGGTGGAAGCCATGTCTTCCAAGCACATCACCTTCGGTAGCTCGCTGCCGCTGACCGGCCCGCTGGGCGCTTCGGGCAAGGAGCACGTGATGGGCATCCAGGCCGCCTTCGCTGCCGTCAACCGCGCCGGCGGTGTGCATGGCCG
Organism: Piscinibacter gummiphilus; assembly: GCF_032681285.1. Classification (NCBI taxonomy): domain Bacteria; kingdom Pseudomonadati; phylum Pseudomonadota; class Betaproteobacteria; order Burkholderiales; family Sphaerotilaceae; genus Rhizobacter; species Rhizobacter gummiphilus. The sequence continues at coordinate 137,615 of NZ_CP136336.1, read as the reverse complement.
CGAGCTGCGCCTGATCACGATGGACGATGCCTACGTGCCGGCGAAGTCGGCCGAGAACGTGAAGCAGATGGTGGCCGAGAACTCGGTGATGGCGCTCGTCTCGCAAGTGGGCACGCCCAACACCGCCGCGCTGCTGCCCATCATCGAGAAGGCCGGCCTGCCGCTCGTGGGCCCGATCACCGGCTCCGGCGCGCTGCGCAACCCGCAGCTGCGCAACGTGTTCCACATCCGGCCGAGCTACGGCGAGGAAGTGACGCGCATGGTCGAGCAGCTGGTGAAGATGGGCCTGTCGAACATCGCCTTCGTCTACCTCGACAACCCCTTCGGCAAGGAAGTGCTGGCGCAGGGCAAGGCCGCGCTCGCCGCCGCCAAGCTCACCGCCTCGGGCGAATTCGCCCTGGCCTTCGACGGCAAGAACGCCGCCGAGGTGGCGCAGCGCGTGGAAGATTCGCGTGCCGGTGCCGTGTTCCTCGCCACCACCGGCGCGGGCGTGACCGATTTCGTGATCGCGCTGCGCGGTGCGATGGGCTCGATCCCGATCGTGGGCCTGTCGGTCACTTACACCGACCTGCCGCGCCTCGGCAAGGACCGCGCCCTCGGCCTGGCGATGGCCTCGGTGTTCCCGAGCTTCAAGAGCAAGAAATTCGCGCTCATCCGCGAACACCAGGCCGACATGGACGCGATGAAGTTCGAAGCGCCCACCGGCTCGGCCGTGGAAAGCTGGATCAACGCCCGCGTGCTGATCGAAGGTGTGAGGCGCGCCGGGCGCGACCTCAACCGCGACAAGCTGCGTGCCTCGCTGGCCGGCATCCGCGGCTTCGAGGTGGGCGAACTCGTCATCAACTTCAGCGCCGCCGCGCCCTACGTGGGCACCCTGCCGGTGAAGCTGGGCGTGATGGGCCCCGACCTGACGCTCCGCGTTTGAACTGATCACGTTTGAACGGATACCGTCGGTTTGGGTGCGTCTGTGAACATCGATCCACAACTACATACCAGGAGACAGCCTTCATGAACCGTCTGAACCGACGCCATTTCCTAACCCGTGCCAGCCACGGAGCCGCCGCACTGGGCGCTGCCGGCTGGGTCGTGCCGAGCTGGGCCGCCGAAGACGGCGTGACCGCGAAGTCGATCACCATCGGCAACTCCACGGCACTCAGCGGCCCGCTGGGCAACGCCGGGCAGGACCACATCAAGGCCATCCAGGCCGCCTTCGCGCAGATCAACAAGGCGGGCGGCGTGAACGGCCGCGAGCTCAAGATCGTCAGCAAGGACGATGGCTACCAGGCTCCGCGCACGGTCGAGAACGTCAAGAAGATGATCGACGACGGCAGCGCGCTCGCGTTCATGTCGCTGATCGGCACGCCCAACAACGGCGCCATCCTGCCGATGACCGAGAAGGCCGGCATCCCGGTGCTGGGCCCCATCACCGGCGCGGCCTCGCTGCGCAAGCCCGAGTACAAGAACACCTTCCACATCCGCCCGAGCTACACCGACGAAGTCACCCGCATGGTGCAGCAGCTGGTGCAGATGGGCCTGCAGGACATCGCGGTCGTCTACCTCGACAACCCCTTCGGCAAGGAGGTGCTCGCCAACACGCAGCGTGTGCTGGCCGAGCAGAAGCTCAAGGCCGTGGCCTCGATCGCCCTCGCGGTGGACGGCAAGAACCACGCCGAGGCGGCGCAGCAGATCGTCGACAGCAAGGCCGGTGCGGTGTTCCTCGGCACCACCGGCACCGGCACCACCGATCTCATCCTCTCGCTGCGCGAGAAGGCGGCCGGGCTGCCGGTGATCGGCTTGTCGGTCACCTTCACCGACACCAAGCGGCTGGGCAAGCACCTGCAGGGCCTGGCGATGGCCTCGGTGTTCCCGAGCGCGCAGGTGATGAAGTTCGCCGTGGTGCGCAACTTCCATGCGTCGATGGAGGCCGCCGGCCTCACCACGACGGGCCTCGGCCTCGAGAGCTGGATCAACGCGCAGGTGATCGCCGAAGCGCTGCGCCGCGCCGGCCGCGATGTGACGCGAGAGAAGCTGCGCAATGCGCTGGCCGGGCTGCGCAATTTCGAGGTGGGCGAGGTGGCGATCAACTTCACCAACGCCGCGCCCTACGTGGGCACGACGGCGGTGAAGCTGGGCGTCTTCGGGCCGGACGGCATTCTTCGTTCCTGACCCTTGCGGTCCTAAAAGAACGCGAGCAGCGCCTTCGCCGTCTCAGCGGGCGCTTCTTCCGGCACGAAGTGCCCGCTGGGCAGCGCCTCGCCGCTCACGCGGCCGCTGCACTGCGCCTGCCACAGCTCGATGGGCTTGAACATGCGGTGCACCACGCCGCGCGTGCCCCACAGCACCTGCGTGTCGCAGGCGATGCGCTCGCCGGCCGCGCGTGAGGCGCGGTCGTGTTCGAGGTCGATGCCGGCCGAGGCGCGGTAGTCCTCGCAGATCGCGTGGATGCTCTCGGGCACGACAAAGCAGCGTTCGTATTCAGCAATCGCCTCGGGCTCCAGGTAGCCCATGCCGGCGCTGCCCCAGCCGCCGAGCTTCCAGCGCAGGTAGAAGAGCGGATCGCCGCCGATCATGCGTTCGGGCAGCGGCGCGGGCTGGATCAGGTGGAACCAGTGGTAGTACGCCGACGCGAAGCGCATGTCGGTCGCGTCGTACATGTCGAGCGTGGGGGCGATGTCGAGCACGCTCAGTTTCGTCACCGCGTCGCGGTGGTCGAGTGCGAGGCGATGCGCCACACGGCCCCCCCGGTCGTGGCCAACGAGGCCGAAGCGTTCGTGGCCGAAGGCGCGCATCAGCGCCACCATGTCGGCCGCCATCGCACGCTTGCTGTAGGTGAGATGCTCCGGGTCGCCGGGCGGCTTGGACGAGTCGCCATAGCCGCGCAGATCGGGCATCACGAGGAAGAAGCGCTCACGCAGCTGCAGCGCCACGCGGTGCCAGATCACGTGCGTCTGCGGGAAGCCGTGCAGGAGCAGCAGCGGCGGCCCGTCGGCACGGCCGCCAGTGCGGGCAAAGATCTGCTGGCCGTTGACCTCGTACCGCTTCGCCTCGAATCCGTCGAACCATGCCATCGTGCTCACCTCCGGGGCTGCGATCTTGTCACGGGCCGGCTATCCTCGCGGCCTTCATGTGGACCCCGATCACCAGCGTGGCCGACGCAAGGGCCTTGTTCAGCGATTTGCAGCAACGCGCACTTGCCGTCGGCGTGGTGCTGCGCGCCCCGCCGCCCGAGCCCACCACCTGCTGCGGGCGCGGCTGCAACGGCTGCGTGTGGGAGGGCTGGTACGCCGCGGTCGACTACTGGCGCGAAGAAGCGCTGCTGCGGCTCGCGCCTTAACGCTTCTTCGGCGACTCCACCGGCGCGAGCGTCCACTCGGGCACACGGCGCCGGTCGGCGCTGTCGATCTTGCGGGCCACGAGCTGGGCGCACATGCGCAGGGTGTCGACGTCCTTGCGGCGCAGGTGCTCGTTGGCCGCACTGCTGAAGCAGCACAGCGTGCCGTAGGTCTTGCCGTCGGGCAGCACGATGGGCGTGCTCAGGTGCGCACCCACGCGGAAGGGTGTGGGCGGCAGGTCGGGCCACCTGGTCGCGTCATGCACCAGCTCGGGCAGGCGCCCGTCGACCACACGCTGGCAGTAGCTCGACTCCAGCTCGCCGCTGTCGCCCACGTGCACCGGCGGCGCCACCGCCGCCTTGTCGACGAAGCGCATCACCCGCTCGCCGTCGACGAACTCGGAGACGAAGACCACGTCCATGCCCAGCTTCTCGCGCAGCGAGTGCAGCACCTCGGGCACCGCGCGGTCGATGTCGGCATCGGCGGTGTCGGCGGTGGCGACCAGCAGTTCGGAGACTTTGACGAAGAGGGAATCGAGGTCGGAAGCGTCGGGCATGCCGCAAGGTTGCCACGACTCCGCGCACGCTGCGAAGCCCCAGCCCTTCAGGGGACAATGCCGCGCATGGCCGCATTGCGCACCGTCCACGCCACCCGCTACCTCACGCCACTGCGCGAAGGCGGCTCGCTGCCGGCCATCGTCGAGGCCGACGACGACGGGCTCTACGTGCTCAAGTTCCGCGGCGCGGGGCAGGGGCCGAAGGCACTGATTGCCGAACTCGTGGCCGGCGAGCTGGCCCGCACGCTCGGCCTGCCGGTACCCGAGATCGTGCTGATGGAGCTCGATGCCGAACTGGCCCGCACCGAGCCCGACCCGGAGATCCAGGACCTGATCCGCGCGAGCGGCGGTCTCAACCTCGCGCTCGACTACCTGCCTGGCTCGATGACCTTCGACCCGCTGGCCGAGCGGCCCGATGGCGAGCTGGCCTCGCGCATCGTGTGGTTCGATGCCCTCATCACCAACATCGATCGCACGCCGCGCAACGCCAACCTGCTGCTGTGGCACCGCGGCCTCTGGCTCATCGACCACGGCGCGGCGCTCTACTTCCACCACAGCTGGGACGACTTCCTGCAACGCGCGGTGAAGCCCTTCGTGCCGATCAAGGACCACGTGCTGCTGCCCTTCGCCAATCGCTTGCACGAGGTCGATGCCGCGATGACGGCAGCCCTCACACCCGAGCGCATCGCCGAGATCGTGGCGCTGATCCCCGAGCCCTGGTTGCTGCCCGACCCGTTCTTCTCGGGCCCCGACGCCCAGCGCCGCGCCTATGTCGACTACTTCAATCGCCGGCTGCAGGCACCGCGCGCCTTCATGGAGGAGGCCGCCCGTGCCCACGCTGCACACGTATGACTACGCCATCGTGCGCGTGGTGCCGCGCGTGGAGCGCGGCGAGTTCGTCAACGTTGGCGCCATCGTGTCGTGCAAGCGCGCGAACTTCCTGAAGGCGCAGATCGAACTCGACGAAGCGCGGGTGCTGGCGCTGGCGCCCGGGCTCGACCTCGTGCCGGTGCGCGCGACGCTGCGCGCCATCCCCGACATCTGCGCCGGTGGTGACGCGGCCGGGGCGTTGCGCCACCTGTCGGCGCGCGAGCGTTTCGACTGGCTGGTGGCGCCGCGCAGCACGGTGATCCAGACCTCGCCGGTGCACACCGGCCGTTGCGAGGATCTCGACCTTGCGCTCGAGAAACTGATCGCGCGCATGGTGCGGGTCGCACCCGCGGGCTGAACCCTCAGGCGACGCGGATGTGCGGCTCGCCGGGCAGCAGCCGGCCGATCACCGCCGCGTCGTCGAAGCCAGCGGCCTCGAAGCGCGCGAGCACCGCGCCAGCCGCATCGGCTGCGCACGAGACCAGCAGGCCGCCGCTCGTCTGCGGGTCGGTGAGCAGCGCCTGCTGCCACGGCGCGAGCGCACCATCGAGCGAGACCGCCGGGCCATAGCCGGCCCAGTTGCGCGCCGACGCGCCGGTGGCCACGCCTTCGCGCGCAAACGCGGTGGCCGTGCCGATGAGGGGCACCTTCGCCATCTCGACCTCGGCCGCCAGCTTGGAGCCGCGGCACACCTCCAGCAGATGGCCCAAGAGGCCGAAGCCCGTGACGTCGGTCATCGCATGCACGCCATCGATCTCGGCCAGCACGCTGCCCACGCGGTTGAGCTGCGTGGTGTGGCGCAGCATCTCGGCATAGCCCTTCGCATCGAGCCGGCCTTTCTTCAGCGCGGCCGAGAGGATGCCGACGCCCAGCGGCTTGCCGAGCACCAGCACGTCACCGGCCTGCGCATCGGCATTGCGGCGCACGCGCTGCGGGTGCACGAGGCCGAGCGCCACCAGGCCGTAGATCGGCTCCAGCACGTCGATCGAGTGGCCGCCGGCGATCGGGATGCCGGCCTCGCGGCACACGCTGGCGCCGCCTTCGAGGATGGCGCCGATCACCTCGAGCGGCAGCTTGTCGAGCGGCATGCCCACGAGCGCGAGGGCCATGATCGGCGTGCCGCCCATTGCGTAGATGTCGGAAATCGCATTGGTGGCGGCGATGCGGCCGAAGTCGCGCGGGTCGTCGACAATCGGCGTGAAGAAATCGGTGGTGGCCACGAGCGCCTGCTGGTCGTTGAGGCGGTACACCGCGGCATCGTCGGCGGTCTCGGTGCCCACCATCAGCTCCGGCGGGATCAACCCCTGCGGCGCGCGCGAAAGGATGTCGGCGAGCACGCCCGGCGCGATCTTGCAGCCGCAGCCGCCGCCATGGGAAAACGAAGTGAGTTTGATCGGGTCCATCTCGTGAGTGTGAAACAAAAGTGAGCCACCGGCTGTACACGGTCGACGATCTTGCCGAGTTCAGCGTCATCATCGACGCCCGCTCGCCCGCGGAGTACGCGCTCGACCACATCCCCGGCGCCATCAACTGCCCGGTGCTCGACGACGAGGAGCGCCGCATCACCGGCACGACCTACGTGCAGGTCTCGGCCTTCGAGGCCCGCAAGATCGGCGGCGCCATGGTCGCGCGCAACATCGCCCGCCACCTCGACGAACGCTTCGCCGACAAGCCGCGCGACTGGCGCCCGCTCGTCTACTGCTGGCGCGGCGGCATGAGAAGCGGCAGCTTCGTCACCTGGCTGCGCCTGGTGGGCTGGGACGCGCAGCAGCTGAAGGGTGGCTACAAGGCTTTCCGCCACCACGTCATGCAGCGGCTGTCGATGCTGTGCCCCCGCTTGCAGTTGCACGTGCTGTGCGGCCCAACGGGCAGCGCCAAGACCCGCGTGCTGCAAGCCTTGCGCGAGCAGGGCGAGCAGGTGCTCGACCTCGAAGCGCTGGCCGCGCACCGCGGCTCGGTGCTGGGCGCCGTGCCGGGGCGCGAGCAGCCGTCGCAGAAGGGCTTCGAGACGCAACTCATGAGCGCGCTGGAACTGCTCGACCCCACGCGCCGCGTGTGGGTCGAAGCCGAGAGCCGCCGCATCGGCCGCATCACCGTACCCGACGCACTGCTGCTGCGCCTGCGTGAGAGCCCCGTCGTCGAGATTGCCGCCACGGCCGCGGCGCGCCTGGCCTATCTGCTGCGCGACTACGCCTGGCTCGGCGATGAGCCGCAGGCCCTGGCCGACAAGCTCGGCGCACTGAAGGGCCTGCTGCCCAACGAGACCCTCGCACAATGGCAGGCTTGGGCGCTGGCCCGCGAGCTGCCACCGCTGTTCGCCGCGCTGATGGCCGAGCACTACGACCCGCAGTACGCCCGCTCGCAGGGCCGCCACCTGCAGCGGCTCACGCAGGCACGGCGCGTCGAGACCGACGACCTCACACCCGACGGCATCGCCGCGCTGGCCCGACAGATCGCTTCACTTCCCTGACCACCTCATGAACACCTTCCGCCGACACCTGCTCAGCCTCGCCGCGCTCGCCGCCAGCCCCTGGGCCCTCGCCCAGACGCCGGTGCTGCGCGTCACGGCCATCCCCGACGAGTCGCCCACCGAACTCGCGCGCAAGTTCGCGCCGCTCGGGGCCTACCTCGAATCGAAGCTCGGCATGAAGGTCGAGTGGACGCCGGTCACCGACTACGCCGCGGCGGTCGAGACGCTGGTGCACCGCAAGATCGACCTCGCCTGGTTCGGCGGCTTCACCTTCGTGCAGGCCCACGTGCGCTCGGGCGGCAAGACGGTGCCGCTGGTGCAGCGCGAGGAAGACGAGCGCTTCCGCTCGGTCTTCATCACCGACGCGAAGAGCGGCATCGCCAAGCTCGACGACCTGAAGGGCAAGACCCTGAGCTTCGGCTCGGCCTCCAGCACCTCGGGGCACCTGATGCCGCGCAGCTTCCTGCTGGCCTCGAAGATCAACCCCGATGTGGACCTGAAGCGCGTGAGTTTCTCCGGCGCGCACGACGCGACCATCGCCGCGGTGGCCAGCGGCAAGGTCGACGCCGGCGCGCTCAACATCTCGGTGTGGGAGAAGTTCGTCGCCGACAAGAAGGTCGACACCACGCAGGTGAGAGTGTTCTACACGACGCCGCCCTACTACGACTACAACTGGACGGTGCATGCCGACATGCCGGCCGAGCTGCGCGAGAAGATCAGGCAGGCCTTCCTCACGCTCGACCCCAACACGCCGCAGGGCAAGGAGATCCTCGCGCTGCAACGTGCGACGCGCTTCGTGCCCACCAAGGCCGAGAACTACGCCGGCATCCGCGCCGCGGCCGAAAACGCCGGGCTGCTGAAGTAAGTGATCGAGCTGCAGCACCTGTCGGTCGCGGCCGCCCCCGGCGCGCGCGGTGCCGCGCTCAGGGGCGTGAGCCTGCGCATCGCGCCGGGCGAGCAGGTGGCGGTGATCGGTGCTTCGGGCGCCGGCAAGACCACGCTGTTGATGGCACTGGCCTGTGCGCTGCAGCCGCTGTTGGGCGAGCTGAAGCTCTTCGAGGTATCGCCCTGGCAGCTGAGTTCAGCGCAGCGCCAGCGGCTGCGCGCGCGGCTCTTTCTCGCGCCGCAGGTGCCGCCGCTGCCGCCGCGCCAGCGCGTGGTGGCCTCGGTGCTCGCCGGCCGCCTGCCGGCCATGAGCCTGTGGACGAGCCTGCGCACGCTGTGGCACCCGCGCGATGCTTCGCTGGCCCACGAGGCGCTGACCACGCTGGACCTCGCCGACAAGCTGTGGGAGCGGGTCGACCGCCTCTCGGGTGGCGAGCGACAGCGCGTCGGGCTGGCACGTGCGCTCGTGTCGCAGGCCGAGCTGTGGTTGATCGACGAGCCGCTGTCGGCCCTCGACCCGACGCGCGCGCAGCAGGTCATCACCACGCTCACCGAGCGCGCGCGGCGCGAGCAGCGCACGCTGGTGGTCAGCCTGCACCAGGTGGCGGTGGCGCGTGAGCGTTTTCCGCGCATCGTGGCGCTGCGTGATGGCGAGTGCGTGTACGACGGCCCGTCGAGCGGCCTGAGCGACGACGCGCTGCAGGCGCTCTACGCCGGGCGCGAGGCTGGCGACAGCTCGCACCCCGCGCCGATGCACAACCCCGGCTTGCCCGAGGCGATGTGCCGCTGAGCGTCTCGCCCTCGCACGACCCTGCCTGGCTGCGCCGCTGGACGGCCCTGCTCGTGGGCGCGGTGCTGCTGTGGCCACTCGTGGTCTGGACCGAGTTCAACCCGCTGACATTGGCCGATGCACGCAGCCTCGCATCGACCTGGCACTTCGTGCGCGACTTCGCACCGCCTCGGCACGACGCCGAGTTCCTCGCGATGCTGGCGCGCGAGACCTGGCGCACGGTGGCCATCGCGACAGCCGGGCTCACGCTGGCCTGGCTCATCGCCGTGCCGCTCGCGCTCATGGCCAGCACCCGGCTTTCGACGAGCGCGCTCGGCACGCCCATGGCCCGCGGCCCGCAGGCGCTGCGCCAGGCCGCACGCTGGCTGCTGGTGGTGCTGCGCTCCATCCCGGAACTCGTGTGGGCGCTCGTCTTCGTGCGCGTGGTCGGCCTGGGGCCCACCGCGGGCGTGCTGGCCATCGCCATCGCCTACGGCGGCATGCTTGGCAAGGTCTACGCCGAGATCCTCGACAGCAGCGACGCCACGCCCACGCTGGCCCTGCTGCGCAACGGCAGCGGGCGGCTGCAGGCCCTCTTCTTCGGCGCGCTGCCGCAGTGCGCACCCGAGCTCACGAGCTACACGCTCTACCGCTGGGAATGTGCGATCCGCTCATCGGTGGTGCTGGGCTTCGTGGGCGCGGGTGGCCTCGGGCAGCAGCTCGACACCGCGACCAAGATGTTTGCCGGCGCCGAGGTGGGCGCCATCCTGCTGGTGTTCGTGGCGCTCGTCGCGTTGAGCGACCGGCTCAGCGCGTGGCTGCGACGGGAGATCGCATGACGAGCCGTCGCCGCGCCCTCCTGGTGCTGCTGGGCATCGCCGCGCTCGTGCTCGCGAGCTTTGCGACGCTGGATCTGCGCTGGGCCGAGTTCCTTTCGCCGGATGCGCTGCAGAAGATGGGCGCGTTCGGTGCGAGCTTCTTCCCGCCGGAAACCTCGGCCAACTTCCTGCGCAAGACCGTGCAGGGCGCGGGCGAGACCTTGGCGATGTCGCTGCTTGGCACCCTGCTCGCCGGCGTGGCCGGGCTCGCGATCGCACTGCCGGCGAGTGCCCGCGGCCATGTGGTCGCCCGCAGCGCCGCGCGCCTTCTGCTCAACGTGCTGCGCTCGGTGCCCGAGCTGGTGTGGGCCTCGCTGCTGCTCGTGGCCGCGGGCCTGGGGCCCTTCCCGGGCACGCTGGCGCTGGCGCTGCACACCACCGGCGTGCTGGGCCGGCTCTTCGCCGAGGCGATCGAAAACGCCGCGCCCGAGCCGGCGCTGGCGCTGCGCGTGCGCGGCGTCTCAAGCCCGAAGGTGTTCCTCTGGGCCACGCTGCCGCAGGTGCTGCCGCAGTTGCTCTCGTATGCGCTCTACCGCTGGGAGAACAACATCCGCGCCGCCGCCGTGCTGGGCGTGGTGGGCGCAGGGGGGCTGGGCCAGACGCTCGGCTACCACCTGAGCCTCTTCCAGATGCACGAGAGCTGTACCGTGCTGCTGGCCATGATGGCCCTGGTGCTGGCGGTGGACGGGCTGTCGTTCCTCACGCGGCGGGCCCTCATGCGGTAAAGAACCGCGGTGAAGTACGCGGTGAAGGGCCGCTGAAGAGGCCTCAGCCGGGCTGGCCCTCGACCTGGATCGCGCGGGACGCGAGGTAGCGGTGGAATTCGCTCAGCGGAATGGCCGTCACCCCGCGCGTGTTGCCCTCTGACCAGCTGAGGGTCACGTCGAACTCCGATTCCTGGAATTCGATCGGACCTTCGGGGATGGTGATGTTCGGGCCGTCACCTTCGCGGTAGACCACGGGGCCGGTGATGCGTGCGCTTTGAGACATGGCGTTTGCTCCTGTGTGCCGGGGTCGATGGACACCCATTCTCGAAACCGGCCGGGCAAGGCCACAACCGGGCAAAGGCTTTCGCGCTTGTAGGTTCCGTCCTACACGCGCAACCGCTGGTTACGCTTCAACGAGGCTGCTGAAGCCACCGTAGATCATTCGCTCGCCGTCGAAGGGCATGGTCTTCGGATCCAGATTGGCGATGCGCGGGTCGGCCATCACCTTCGCGTTGACCTCGTCGCGCTGCTCGCGCGAGTTGTAGACGATCCAGGAAAAGATGACGACCTCGTCGTCCTTCAGCTGCACCGCCTGCGGAAAGGAGGTGAGCTTGCCCGGCTGCACGTCGTCGGCCAGGCCCTCGAAATAGGCGACCGCGCCATGCTCCTTCCAGACCACCGACGCGTCCTGCGCGAGCTTGCGGTAGGCCTCGACCTTGTCTTTCGGGACGGCCAAGAGGAAGCCATCGACGTAGTGCGGCATCGGGTCGCTCCTTGCATCGGGAGGGGACGGACGCGTGCAGCCTAGCGTGCCCGGCACGCTTGTGGAAGGCCAGGGTTTTTATTTGCCACCCCGGCCTGACCTCGGTCAAGCGATGTCGTTTTGCGTCTCGACGATGCGCGAGACGATGCCGTAGTCGATGGCCTCCTGGGCGCTCAGCCAGAAGTCGCGCTCCATGTCGGTCTTCACCGTGTCGTAGGGCTTGCCGGTCTGCTTGGAGATCACGCGGGCGATGCGCTCGCGGGTGCGCAGGATCTCCTTGGCCTGGATGGCGATGTCGGTCGCCTGGCCGCCCGCGCCACCGGCCGGCTGGTGGATCATGAAACGCGTGTTGGGCAGGCACAGGCGGCGCTCCTTCGGCGCGGCCAGGAAGATGTGCGCGCCGGCACTCGCCACCCAGCCGGTGCCCACCACCGTGACCGGCGCCCGCACGAAACGGATCAGGTCGTGGATGGCATCGCCCGACTCCACATGGCCGCCGGGCGACGAGATCAGCATGGTGATTGGCGCATCGGATTCTTCAGACAGGGCCAGCAGGCGGCGGCAGGTGGCATGCGCGAGCTTGTCGTCGATGGCGCCGAAGACGAGCACATAGCGCGACTTGAAGGCGAGCTGGTCTTCGAGGCGGTCGGTCTTTTCGACGTTGATGACGGGCTTGTCGTCTTCGTGGGAATGAATCTGGGTCATGTCGGCCTCCTGGGCGTCTTGGGATGGATCGGCAAATTGTTGCCCAAGCTGCGCACTCGCGCCGCCAGGCCTGTGGACAACTGCCGCAAACCCTGTGGGCAAACAGTGGAACGCCGGTGGGAAAGGGGTGCGCAAGCTGTGCAGGATGGCTAACGCAGCATCTGGAGGGCGAGGCCCGCCAGCGCGCTGCCGGCGATCACCGGAATCACGCCGAGCTTGAAGCGGAAGAGCGCCACGCCCGCCGCTACCCCGATCGCGGCCGAGGCCCATTCGAACGGGCCGCCGAGCCCCTTGGGCCACAGCACGTGGTACGCGAAGAACACCGCCAGGTTCACGATCACGCCCACCACCGCCGCCGTGATGCCGGTGAGCGGCGCGGTGAACTGCAGCTTGCCGTGCGTCGTCTCGATGAACGGCGCGCCGAGGAAGATGAAGAAGAACGAGGGCAGGAAGGTGAAGAAGGTGACGACGGTGGCCGCCGCCGCACCGGCCAGCACCAGCGCATCGGGGCCGAAGAGGGCCTTCGTCCAGCCGCCGACGAAGCCCACGAACGACACGACCATGATCAGCGGGCCGGGCGTGGTCTCGCCGAGCGCGAGGCCGTCGATCATTTGCGGGCCGGTGAGCCAGTGGTGATGGTCGACCGCACCCTGGTAGACGTAGGGCAGCACCGCATAGGCACCGCCGAACGTGAGCAGCGCGGCCTTGGTGAAGAACCAGGCCATCTGCGTGAGCACGGCCTGCCAGCCGAAGGCTGCCGTGAGGCCGCCGAGCGCCAGCGCCCACAGGCCGAGAAAGACCACCAGCACCGCCCGAAAGCGCGCCCAGCTGAAGCGGGCGTGTTCGGGCGTGGGGGTGTCGTCGCCGATGAGGGCCGGCCCGTGGCTTGGCGCTGCCTTGCCGTGGCCACCGCCCGCGCTGAACCTGGCGGGCACCACACGCCCGCCCACGTAGCCGATCAGTCCGGCCGCCAGCACGATCAGCGGGAAAGGCAGCTGCAACGCAAAGATCGCCACGAAGGCGGCCACGGCGATGCCCCAGAGCCAGCCGTTCTTCAGCGTGCGCGAGCCGACGCGCCAGGCGGCGTGCACCACCAGCGCCGTCACCGCCGGCTTGATGCCGTAGAAGAGCCCCGCGATCACCGGCACATGGCCGAAGGCCATGTAGACCCATGACAGCGCGATCAGGATGAAGAGCGAGGGCAGCACGAAGAGGCCGCCCGCCACGAGGCCACCCCAGGTGCGGTGCATCAGCCAGCCGATGTAGGTGGCCAGCTGCTGCGCCTCGGGGCCGGGCAGCAGCATGCAGTAGTTGAGGGCGTGCAAGAAGCGGCCTTCGGAAATCCAGCGGCGCCGCTCGACCAGCTCTTCATGCATCACCGCGATCTGCCCGGCGGGGCCGCCGAAGCTGATGAAACCGAGCTTGAGCCAGAAGCGGAAGGCGTCGGCGCGGGTGACGGGCGAGGGGGTGGAAGACGGTGTGGTCATGGCGGTGTCATGTCACCTGGAGCCAGAAACGACAACGCCGTGCGGGAGCACGGCGCGTCGGGCGTCACAAACGTTGGATGCGATCAGAACGGGATGTCGTCGTCCATGTCGTCGAAGCCGGTCGACGACTTCGGGGCCTGCTTGGCTGCCGGGCGCGAGGCCGGCGCGCTGCGCTCGCCACCGCCTTGCGAGCCGCGGCTGTAGCCACCGCCGCCGCCTTCGTCGCCACCACCACCGCCGCCGCCTTCACGGCCACCCAGCAGTTGCATGTTCTCGGCCATGATTTCGGTCGTGTACTTCTCGACGCCGTCCTTGTCGGTCCACTTGCGGGTCTTCAGGCGGCCTTCCACGTAGACGGGGCGGCCCTTCTTCAGGTACTCACCCGCGATCTCGGCCATGCGGTCGAAGAACACGATGCGGTGCCATTCGGTCTCTTCCTGCTTTTCGCCGGAGTTCTTGTCTTTCCACTGACGGGAGGTGGCCACGGTGATGTTGCACACCGCCGAGCCGTTGGGCGTGTAGCGGACTTCCGGGTCCTTGCCCAGGTTGCCGATGATGATGACTTTGTTGATCGAGGCCATGGGGCGCTCCAAGAAGGGGTAGATCGGGGATAGGCGAATTATGGGGCGCGACGCCGACAGGGTCTCGCCCTCCTACAGGTGCCCACCTAGGGTTGATACCCGGCCACCCCCATCTGCCAGAGGAAGAACGCCAGCATGTCCGCTCGCTCCTCCAGCTGCTGCTTCTTGGTGCTGCCGATGCCGTGCCCAGCGTCGTATTCCAGGCGCAGCAGCACCGGCTTGCCGCTGGTGGAGGCCGCCATGAGCCTGGCGGCGGTCTTGGTGCTGTTCCACACGTCCACCCGCGGGTCGTTGACACCGTGGGTCAGCAGCACGGCGGGGTAGGCGGTGCCGGGCTTGATGTGAGCGTAAGTGCTCATGGCCAGCAGCGACTTAAAGCCGGCTTCGGTCTTGACGCTCCCGAACTCGGGGATGTTGGGCACGCCGTTGGCGGTGGTTTCCATGCGCACCATGTCGAGCGCGCCCACGGCCGGGATCACCGCGGCGAAGAGGTCGGGCCGCTCGACCATCGCCATGCCCACCAGGATGCCGCCCGCGCTGCCACCCAGGATGCCGAGCCTGGGCGGGGAGGTGTACTTCTGCGCGATGAGGTACTCGGCGCAGGCGATGAAGTCCTTCCAGGTGTTGGGCTTGCTGGCCTGGAAGCCGGCTCGGTACCACTCCTCGCCGTAGACGCTGCTGCCCCGCGGGTTGGCGATCGCGTACACGCCGCCCGCGTCGAGCCAGGCCAGGCGGCTCACGCTGTAGAAGGGCTCTTCGGTCGAGCCGTAGCTCGCGTAGCCGTAGAGGATGGTCGGGTTGCGGCCGTCCAGCGCCACGTCGGCGCGGTGGATGATGGACAGGGGCACCAGTGCCCCATCGTGGCTCTTCACCTTCACCTCGGTCGCCACGATGCCGGCCGGCTGGTCGAAGGGCCCGGCCGGTTGCAGGCCGGTGTTGCGCACGCTTCCGTCGGCGGCCACCTCGTAGACCTGGCGCGCAGCGTTCCAGCTCTGCAGGTCGATCAGGAGACCCGGCAGGCGCGGGTTGGCCGCGCTGCCACCGCCTTCGTCGTTGACGAGGCCGAACGAGCCTTCGAGCGGTAGCCTCACTTCCACCGGCGCGCCGCTCGTGCCGTGCGGGCGTTTGTAGAGGCGCTTGATGTTGCCGTCGCGCGCTTCGATGTAGAGCGCATCGGCGGCGGCCACCACGTTGACCACCACGCGCTCCGACGGCGGCATCACGAGCTCGGCCTGTTGCAGGTCGGGCGTGGCGAGGCGCATCGCCAGCACCTTCGAGCGTGGCGCACCCTGGTGGGACACGAGGTAGAGCGTGTCGTCGAAATAGGCGATGCCCGTGACCTCGTCGGAGGGCCTGAGCACCCGCTTCCATGCCGGCTTGCCGGCCAGCACGCCGGCCTGGGGCGCGACGAAGAGGCCCAGCTCGCGCTGCGTGCCGTTGATGACCATGCCGAGCGCCCATTTGCCGTCATGCGTGAAGCTGACGATGGGGATCTCGGCAGGCTCAATGTCCACGCCCTTCGTCGCGGTGCCGAACACGGGCTTCGCCTCGGCGACGGGGCGGCCCGCGCGCAGCAGCCACACCTGGCTGTGCTGGTACTTGTCGGTGGCCTTCGCGCCCTTGCGTGGCGCACGCAGGCGGTTGACCACCACATGCGAACCCTCGGGAGACCAGTCGACACCGCCGAACTCGGCGCGCGTGATCGGCCGCCCGAGCGGCTTGCCCGTGCGCGTGTCGAGCAGGTGCAGCACCGCCGCTTCGGAGCCCTGGGCCGACAGGCCGTAGGCGAGCCGCGCCCCGTCGGGCGACGGCATGTACCAGTTGATGGCATGCGGCTGGCCGGTCTTCTTCTCGACGGCCTCCGGGTCCACCAGCAGCCGGTCGGCGCCCTTCACGCCGCGACGCAACGAGAGCTTGTACTGGTTCTCGGTGGCACCACGGCGCTCGATGAAATACAGATCGCCCGGCACGCGGGTGATCTGCGCCACCCGCTCCGACGCCGCCGAGTCGTAGCGCGAGATCTCCTCCAGCAAGGCATCGCGGCCGGGGATGCGCCTGAGCGTGGCAAACGCATAGTCGCTTTGCGCCTTCATCCACTTCGCGACCTCGGGGTTGTGCTTGTTCTCGAAGTAGCGGTAGGGGTCGTCGACCCGCACGCCGTAGAAGGTGTCGCTCACCGTGCGCACCGCGGCCGGCGGCGGCGCGGTCTGTGCATGGGCCGCGACGGTGGCAAAGACGAGGGCAGAACAGGCCAGCAGGTGTTTCATGCGAACGAAGTTAGCACGCAGACTCGTGCGCTCACACCCCCAAGCTTTCCGGTCCACACGCCGTTTGGGGGAAGCTCGCGCACCAGCCCCTCGCGTACCATGCCGGCTCGCCTGCCGCCATGTCTTCGACCGCTTCCTCCACCGCTTCGCCCACCGCCCCTCTGCGCATCCTGCAAGAGGTGTTCGGCTACCCCGCGTTCCGCGGCCAGCAGCAGGCCATCATCGAACACGTGGGCCAGGGCGGCGACGCGCTGGTGCTCATGCCCACCGGCGGCGGCAAGAGCCTGTGCTACCAGGTGCCGGCGATCGCACGCCACCGCGCCGGCCGCGGGGTCACCGTGGTGGTGAGCCCGCTGATCGCGCTCATGCACGACCAGGTCGGCGCGCTCGAAGAGGCCGGCGTGCACGCCGCCTTCCTCAATTCCACGCTCACGCTCGAAGACACGCAGAAGATCGAGCGCGAGATGATGAGTGGCCGCCTCGTGCTGCTCTACGCCGCACCCGAGCGCGTGACCACGCCGCGCTTCCAGGCGCAGCTCGATTCGCTGCACGAGCGTGGCCTGCTGAGCCTCTTCGCGATCGACGAGGCGCACTGCGTGAGCCAGTGGGGCCACGACTTCCGCGAAGACTACCTGCAGTTGAGCCTGCTGCACGAGCGCTATCCGAGCGTGCCGCGGATCGCCCTCACCGCGACGGCCGACGACCTCACGCGCGCCGACATCATCGAGCGCCTCGCGCTCCACGAGGCGCAGGTCTTCATCAGCAGTTTCGACCGGCCCAACATCCGCTACCAGATCGTCGAGAAGGACAACGCACGCGCCCAACTCCTGCGCTTCATCCAGGACGAGCACGAAGGCGACGCCGGTGTCGTGTACTGCCAGTCGCGCAAGAAGGTCGAAGAGACCGCCGACTGGCTGAAGGCCGAAGGCATCCACGCCTTGCCCTACCACGCCGGGCTCGATGCCGACGTGCGCCGCCGCCATCAAGACAAGTTCCTGCGCGAAGAAAGCGTGGTGATGGTCGCGACCATCGCCTTCGGCATGGGCATCGACAAGCCCGACGTGCGCTTCGTCGCCCACCTCGACCTGCCGAAGAACATCGAGAGCTATTACCAGGAGACCGGCCGCGCCGGCCGCGACGGGCTGCCGGCCGATGCGTGGATGACCTACGGCCTCGCCGACGTGGTGAACCAGCGCCGCATGATCGACGACAGCCCGGCCGGCGAAGAGTTCAAGCGCAACCAGCTCGGCAAGCTCGACGCGCTGCTGGCGCTCGCCGAAGCCCACGACTGCCGCCGCGTGCGCCTGCTGAACTACTTCGGCGAAGAAAGCTCGCCCTGCGGCAATTGCGACAACTGTCTTTTGCCGCCCGCCACGTGGGACGCGACCGAGGCCGCCCGCAAGGCGC
Organism: Piscinibacter gummiphilus; assembly: GCF_032681285.1. NCBI lineage: Bacteria > Pseudomonadati > Pseudomonadota > Betaproteobacteria > Burkholderiales > Sphaerotilaceae > Rhizobacter > Rhizobacter gummiphilus. The sequence continues at coordinate 119,938 of NZ_CP136336.1, read as the reverse complement.
TCTCGTGCATCTACCGCTTCCACCAGCAGGGCGGCCAGCGCTTCGGCGCCGTGCATCTGATGGACGTGCTGCGTGGCAAGCCGACCGACAAGGTGCAGCAGTACCGGCACCAGGAGCTCTCCACCTTTGGCATCGGCGCCGACGTGAGCGAGGCGCAATGGCGCGCCGTGCTGCGCCAGCTGATCGCGCTCGGCCACCTGCGCACCGAAGGGGAATACAACACGCTCGAACTCACGCCGAGCGCCCGCGCGGTGCTGCGCGGCGAAGTCACGCTGCTGCTGCGCCAGCCAAGCGACACACCCAAGCGCGGCAAGGGCGTCAAGTCCACCCGCGCCGCGAAGGACAAGCCGCCGCCCGTGCCGCTCGACGCGCACGGCACCGAGCGTTTCGCCGCGCTCAAGGCCTGGCGCGCCGAGGTGGCCAAGGAGCATGGCCTGCCGGCCTACGTGATCTTCCACGACGCGACGCTCGCAGAGATGGCACGCTCGCAGCCCTCGTCGCTCGACGACCTGTCGCTGATCAGCGGCGTGGGCGAGAAGAAGCTCGAAGCCTATGGGCGCGAGATCCTGCGGGTGCTCGACACGGCCTGACAGAGCCCGGCTGGCGGCCGAGCGGCGAGCGCGGCACACTGCATCCACTGGGCCAACCGGAGCCTCGCCATGACGTTCACACGCCCCACGCTCGCAGCCACCCTGCTCGCCGCCCTGGTCACCGCGTGCGGCGGCGGTGGTGACGATGCTTCCTCGTCCTCCAGCCAGGAGACGGCGCAATCGACCCGCGGCGTCGTGGTGGTCGACGAAAGCGCGCGGGCCCAGGCCACGGTGCTTTCCAGCGCCCGCCTGGTGTTCGCCATCCACGGCGCAAGTGGTTCCAGCAGCTGTGCCGGCGGAGGCTCTGTGAGCTTCATCGCCACGGCCGGCCCCAGCGGCAACCTGTTCAACGGCGCGCCGGACACCGGCGAGACCTACACCATCCAGTTCAGCAGTTGCCGCAGCACCACCGACAACTCAGTGGTCAATGGCGCGCTCACGCTGACGGTCAACAGCGCCATCGGAGACAACCTGTCGGTCAGCACCGAGTCGCACCTGTCGGTGCTCCAGCAGGACCGCACACTGCAGTTCGACGGTAGCTCGACCCTGAGCCACACGGTGCAGGCCAGCGGGTCGACGCAGGTCACGACCGACCGTTGGCAGTCACCCTCGGTCGGCATCACGAGCACGCACGGCAATCGCATCACGCGCCTGAGCCTCACCCAGGTGGATCTCATCCACACGCAGACCACGACCAACGGCGTCGTCACCGGGAGCTCGCACCAGGGCACGCTCACGATGGGCTACAGCGGCTGGCTGGGTGACTGGTCGGCCACGATCGGCACGCAGGGCGTGGTGAGCTTCAACGCGAACGGTGTGCGCCTCGGAGGGCTGTGGCTCATCACGCTGCCACGCCATCTGATCTGGCTGGTGCCGATCCTGGTCATCGAGGCCGACTGACCCCGGCGAAGGGCGCTCAGCCTTTCGTGTTCTGGTCGAACGCCCGGTAGGTCGACAAGAGCCGCCCGTAGGCGGACATCACGCGCTCGAAGCACTTCGGGTCGCGCTTCACGTGCGCGTCGTACAGAAAGCCCGAGAGCAGCGAGAAGACCTCGAACACCATCTGCTCGGGGTCGGAGTCGGCGCGCAGGTGGCCGCGCTCGATGGCCTGCTGCACCGTGCGCTCGAGCGTCTGGCGCCAAGCCATCATGCCGTTGACCAGGCGCGTGCGCAGCGCATCGGGGTGCGCGTCGGGGTCGTCGTCGAAGGTGTTGACGGCGTAGTGCGAAGCGATGAGCGCGGTGAGCTCATTGCCGTGGTGCACCCAGCGGTGCACGATCGCATTGAGCCGCGGCAGGCCCGCGGGCTCCGACAGCGTGGGCATGAAGACGGTGAGCGCGAAGATGCGTTCGTACTCGTCGAGGATCAGCACCTGCAGCGCTTCCAGCGAGCCTACGCGGACAAACACGCCGCTCTTGCTGATGTCGAGCTTCTGCGCGATCGCGTTGAGCGTCACGCTCTGCAAGCCTTTGTGGACTGCGATGTCCATGCCCGCCGCGACGATCGCCGCGAGGGTTTGTTCACTCTTGTCGCGTCTGCGAGCCATCCCTGAAACCTGGCGCTTTCTACTGCTTGAGAAGTGTGCGGAAGTATACGGATCGGGTCTCTTTTGACACCCTCGTAACTGAGTAGGAACGCGCCAACTAGTGCCGTGATTTATGCCCCTCTAAAGGGTGTGCGTTGCAACAGGCGCTACAGCCGAAGACGCGCGGGTTCGAAAACAAGGAGACACAGCTACACCGCGAGACCCTCCATGTTCTGCCCCGCCCGCCTTGCCTTGCTTGCAGTTGCCCTGGCTGCGGTGCCATGTGCCCACGCGCAGACGCAGACCCACACCTTCGGCCTGCACCTGGCGAGCTACCACGCACCGGAGAAGACCTACAACAACACCAACCCCGGCCTGTACTACCGCCACCCCGACGGTTGGACTGCCGGCTTCTACCGCAACTCGCTCCGCCGCGACAGCATCTACGTCGGCTACACGTGGAAGTACGGCATCCTCGACATCACGACCGCAGGCGTGAGCGGCTACTTCCACAAGGTGCAGCCGTTGCTGGTGCCGTCGGTGTCACTCGGCACCTGGTACGGCGTCACGCCGCGCATCGCCTACATCCCTCGCGTGGAAAAGAAGATCGGGTCGCACGTGCTGCACCTGATGGTCGAGTTCTGAGCGGCAGCCTTCGTGCCGGCCGCCTGAAGGTGTCACCGCGCGCAACAGCGACCGCGTGACGAGCCCGCGCAAATGCGGGGCGCACCACCCGCGGCGAGAACTGCATCACGCACAAAGCTTTACGAGACCTCACTGAAGTCCCGGTCTCGCGTTCCGACAATTTCCTCATGTCCAAAGCAGTACACGACATGCGCGCCAGCCTTGTTTCCATCCTGGCGCTTTGCGCCTTCACATCCTTGATCAGTGCCTGTGGTGGCGGCGGTGGGGGCGAGCCCACCGCGAGCGACAACACCGCAGCGTCACCTACCGCTTCAGCTTCTGCCGTCACGGAAAGCGCGGAGCTCACCACCCCCGGCCTGCGCTGGCGAGGCGTCAACCTCTCCGGCGCCGAATACAACAGCACCTTGCTGCCGGGCCGCTACGGCTTCGAATACTTCTATCCGAACCAGACCTCGGTCGACTACTTCCAGTCCAAGGGCATGAACCTCATTCGGCTCCCATTCCTGTGGGAACGGGTGCAGCCCACGCTCTACGGTGCGCTGGACCAGACCGAGCTGCAGCGGCTCGTCGGCTTCGTGAACAGCACCACTGCCAAGGGCATCACGGTGCTGATCGACCCGCACAACTACGGCCGCTACCGCCAGCAGGTCATCGGCAGCCCGGGCGTGCCGCACACCGCCTTCGGCGACCTCTGGTACCGCCTCGCGGCCACGTTCAAGTCCAATCCCAAGGTGCTCTTCGGTTTGATGAACGAGCCCTACGGCATGACGACCGAGAACTGGGTCGGCGCGGCCAACGAAGCCATTCGCCGCATCCGCCTCGCGGGCGCCACCAACACCATCGCCGTGCCGGGCAACGCCTGGTCGGGCGCCTACAGCTGGACGGCCAACTTCTACGGCACGCCCAACGCGCAAGCCATGCTGCAGATCGCCGACAGCCGCAACAACCTGGTGTTCGAAGTGCACCAGTACCTCGACACCGACAGCTCGGGCACCACCACCGGCTGCGTCAGCGCCACCATCGGCGCGCAGCGCCTGCAGGTCTTCACCGACTGGCTGCGCGCCAATGGCAAGCGCGGGTTGCTGGGCGAGTTCGCCGCGGCGAACACCGACACCTGCAAGCAGGCGCTCAACGGCATGCTGGCGTTCATGCAGACCAACAGCGACGTGTGGGTGGGCTGGAGCTACTGGCTGGCCGGTGCCTGGGCCAGCCACGACCCGTTCAGCCTGCAGCCGGTCAACGGTGTCGACCGGCCGCAGATGCAGGTGCTGCAGCCGTACCTGAACTGAGCTTCAACTGCGCTTCAGGCGCGCGAGTTCGTCGCTCACCAGGCGCACGACCAGGCGGTCGAGCGTCTGCACCGAATACTGCTTCACGTCGTGCGTCGTCTGCGTGCCTGGGCCGCTGCCCGGGTTGTGCGCGTCGCGGTAGGTGAGAAAGACGAAGCGGCCTGCGGTGTATTGCGCCATCTGGCGGTAGATGTATTCGCCGACCGGATCGAGCCCGCTCGCCCCCACGGCGAAGAGCTTGATGCCCTTGGCGAGTGCGGCCTGCATGTCGCGGTCGTACTGCGGGCCGCCATAGTCGAGGTGCGGCGGCGCGTCGGCCACCAGCACCACCATGCGCGCCGCCTGCTGGCGCCAGCTCAGGCGGTGCACGACTTCGTGCAGCGCTTCGTTGAGCGCCTCGGGCGTGTCGCCACCCCCGTGCGCCTGCACGCCCGCGAGCTGTTGTTGAAAGGCACCGAGGTCGTCGGTGAAGTCGTGCGTGCGCGTGATGTAGGCATCACCCCGGTCGCGGTAGCTCACCAGCCCCCAGCAGACGTCGGGCTGGCCGGGCAGCTGCGCGATCTGCTGCGCCATCGCGCGCATCGAGGCCTTGAGCTTGGCGATCTCGTCGCCCATCGAGCCGGTGGCATCGATGAGGAAGACGAGGTCGAGGCGCACCGGCTGTGACGCGACCGCACCCAGACGCACCTGCACCGCATTCGACTGGCCGCGCATCAGCAGCGCGCGGTTTTGCAGGGTGCCCTTGCGCACCGCGATGCCGAGCGTGCGCTCGTCACCGCCGCTGTAGGGCATGAACGCGCGGGGGTGAACCCACACGCGGCCGGCGGTGTCGGTGCGAGCCCACATCAGCGGCTGCGCCACACCGGGGCGTTGCACCGCCACTTCGGCATCGTGCACCGGCTGGCCATTCACATCGGTCACTTCGAGCAGATAACGCTCGCTGACGTCGCGATCGCGCACCGGGAGGCCGGCATTGCGCTGGCGGTAGGCGAGGTACTCGCCGAAGTCGGCGTTGTCGTCGACCATGCCGGCCGTCACCACCGGGTTCGAAGGGCGTTGCACCGAGGGCTGGGGCTGTGGCCACGGTGGCGGCGCGAAGGGCGGCGAAGACATCGGCATCGATGTCCCGGCATCTGCGCTGCGCGATTCGGCAGCGGGCGCGGCGGCTTTGTCTTCGGACATCGAGGCGCCGGCAGCTTCACGGCGCTTGGCCGGGGCCCCCTCGACGCGCGAAGAGGCCATGTCGCGCTCACGCTCATGCCGCCACGCACCGCGGCCCTGCTGCACGACGCCGCCACCGGGCACTTCGCGCATCGAGGGCAGGCGCCGGCAATGCGCGGCCGAGGGCGGGCTGAAGGCCGGCGGCGCATCCTCGGGTTGCCAGGCCGGGGTGTCCTGCCAGACCGGGGGCCAGGGTTCACGTTCGGCCGAGGTGGCCCCACAGGCCATCAGCATGAGGCTCATCAGCGCGGCCGGCCACAGCGCGCGGCGGGGAACGGGGATCGAGGGCATGGAAGTCTCCTGAAGGTGAAGGTCACCTGGACTGACACGCACCAGCCCGCACGATGGGGTGAAAAATTTTTTTCGTCCGCGCATCACCCCATCCGCACCCCACACCCGTATCAACACAGGATGAGGCAGACTCCCACGCCGATGAGCACCGCGCCAGAGCCCACCGACGACGAGCTGATGAGCGCGTACGCCCGCGGCGACGCCGCGGCCTTCGAGCGCCTGTACACCCGCCATCAGGCGGGGCTCTACCGCTTCGTGCGCCGCCTGCTCGGCCCGTCGCTCGCGGCCCAGGCCGACGAGGTGTTCCAGGACACCTGGCTCAAGGTCGTCAACGCCCGCACGCAATGGGCGCCGCAGGGCGCCACGTTTCGCACCTGGCTCTTCACGCTGGCGCACCACCGCGTGATCGACATCTGGCGACGCAGTGGCCGCGAGGTCTCGGCGACGACCGACGACGACACCCCGTGGGAGCCCGAAGGCGACGCCGCCTGGGCGCAGTGGCCCGCGGCCACGAGCCCGGCGCCGCACAGCGAGGAGCTCGCCTTCTGGCGCCGTGCCGGCGAGCGGCTCTTGCGTTGCCTCGATGAGCTGCCGCTGGCGCAACGCAGCGCCTTTCTTCTCCATCACGACGACGAGCTGCCGCTGGCCGATGTGGCGCGCGCCCTCGAAGTCGGCTTCGAAACCGCGAAGACCCGCCTGCGCTATGCGATGAGCAAGCTGCGCGTCTGCATGGGCGCCTACCTCGCGCCACTGCAGCAAGGGGAGGTCCGATGAGCGGGCAAGACGAAGCACGCGACCCGCACCTGCGCGAAGCGCTGCGCCATGCGCCCGATGCGCAGCTGCAGGCGCCGCCGCAGCTCAGCGAGCTGATCCTCAAGGAAGCGCGCGCCAAGGCACGCGACCCGAAGCACGCCGACATCCCGGCCCCGGGCTGGGCCCGCAGCGTGTGGGCCTGGCTCGCCCGCCCTGCCGTCGCCACCGGATTTGCGGGCGTGATGGCCGCCACGCTGGTTGGTCTGATGTGGTGGGACGAACCCATGGATCAGGCGGCGCCACGCTCGCCACTGCCGGCCGCTGCGCCGAAGCACGAGAAGCCTGCGGCTGCGGAAGCGCCTTTCATCGAGCGCACCCAACCGGCCGAAAAAGCTACGGCCCCGGTACCCAAGCCTGAGCCCGTACGCAAGAAGGCCGACGCGCCTCGCGAGAAGCGCGCCGAGCCCAACGCCAGCGAGGCCGCAGCCGGCACCGCCCGCCCGGCCTCCCTGCCTGCACCTGACCCGATGGCGGCGGCCGTCCCCACACCGGCCGCCGCACCGCCCGCCCTGTCAGCCGACACCAGCTCCAACGCGCAGCTGGCCAAGGCCCGCACGCGGGAAGAGGAGCCGAAGCGCGAGCGCAGCAGCATGGCGCCGGCCGAAGCGCAGAGGCGCCGCGCCGCCGCCAAGGCGCAGCTCAACGAATCACGGCTGCAGGCCGAAGGCGAGGCCTACAGCCGGGTGGCCAGCGTGCGTGCGGCCATGGCGGCCGAACCTACACGATGGACCTGGCAACGTGACAATAGCGACGCTCGGCCGCTCAACGAAGCGCTGTACGCTTGGCTGGCGCAACTCGATGCCGCCACCATGGCCCGTTGGCAGCCCGTCGACGCGACTGCCCAGCGCCCTGGTCGCGAGATCCGGCTGCTGCTCGACGGCGACGTGCAGCACAGTTTCAGAATCACGCACAGCGGCGTTTTGTGGCAGCGTCGGCAGGGCATATGGCAGTTCTCGACACTCGCCTCGACGGATCTAACTGCCTTGGAAGGCAACTTGCCCTAACGGTAATAACGCACGGTCCGTCGGTTCTTCAGCGAGCTCTGAACGTCTTTTGTGAAGGTTTTGGCTACATTCCAGCCTGTCAATGCACACCCGAGCGAATACGGGTCCCTAGCCTCCGGCTGGAACTGGGAGGGAGTGAGGCAACGTGAATCGGGGCTACGGCGAACATTAGCCCACGCACCGGTAAGCACGTGTCGATCTCGAAGTGGCCGTGCAGCATGCGCGTGCGCAAGACACATGTCCCCATGTCTCGCGGTACCTCGTCGGGCTGCGGGCCGTGGTGTGTAAACGCATTGCCGTCGGAGGCTTCTTGAACAAGGTTCGCTCTACAGCCAGGGCCACGCGCTCTCACTTCCATCTCCCAATCCTTGCCGCGCTCACCCTGGCCGCCACCTTGGTCGCCTGCGGCGGCAGCAGCGACGGCACCAACAGCCGCCCCTACACCCCTGCGCCGCCACAGGCCACGCAGCCGGGCAGCATCACGGGCCGCGTGCTGTCGGCTGACACTGGGCTTCCGGTGGCCGGCGCGACGGTGACGGCAGGCGGCACCACCGTCACCACCGGCGCAGACGGCACGTTCGCCATCACCGGCCTCACGGAGGCTGATCGTGTCCCGGTCACGATCAGCGCGGGCGGGCATGCGTCGACTGTGCGGATTACTTCGGTCACGGGCGGCACCACAACTGCGGTGACTGCCCAGATGCTCATGATCGCCAACACCACGAGCATTGATGCGGCCGCGGGCGGCACCGCGACCGTCCCGGGATCGACCGCGCAGTTGGTCTTCCCGGCCGGTTCGATCGTGACGTCGACCGGCGCGGCGCCGACGCAGGCGGTGCTGGTCCGCGTTACCCCGATCAACCTCACCCAGAACCCGAGTGCGCTAACCGGGGATTACCGCACCACGAACAACGGGGCCGAGGCGTGGCTCGAAAGCTTTGGTGCAGCGTCGGTCGTACTGACCGATGCTGCAAGCGGCTCATACAACATCGCCACCGGACAGGCCGCAACCGTCAGAATTCCGGTGTCCACCCGCGCGAGCACCCTCCCAAACTCCGTGCCTCTTTACTGGTTCGATGAAGCCGCCGGACTGTGGGTTCAGGAAGGCACGGCCACGCTCGGCGGCACCGCACCAAATCAGTACTACGAGGGCAGTGTCGCGCGTGCCGGCGACTGGACTGCCGCACAGGTGATCAGCACGGTGCAGGTCGCTGGCTGCGTGCGTGACGAAACCGGCGCCGCCGTAGTACGCGCCCGGGTCGAAGCCGAGGGCGTGACGTACTCGGGCATGAGCAACGTACTCACCGACGGCTACGGCAACTTTTCGGTGCCGGTGCGCACCAACGCCACCGCCATCGTCAGTGCGCGTTCGGGCACTAGCCTGTCGAACGCCCGAGCGGCCACCACGACGACTGCCAACCTGAACATTGGCTCACCGTGCCTGATCTTTTCCGACGCAGCGATCAGCATCAAGCTGACGTGGGGCGCGTTGCCCGAAGATGTCGATTCACACCTGCTGACGCCGCACGGCACCCACATCGACTACACCCAGAAGGGGTCGTTGACCACCTCGCCTTACGCGAACCTCGACATTGACGACGTGACCTCCTTCGGCCCCGAGATCGTGACGATCCGTCGCGTGGCAAGCGGCACCTACCGCTATTTCCTCCACAACTATTCCGGCACCTTCAACCCGGGCATGACGGCCTCACCAGTCCGTGTCGAGGTGACCTACGGCGGAAACACACGCGTGTTTACGCCCGGGCCAGGCGAAGGAACGTCCACGTACTGGCATGCCTTGGATATCGTGGTAAGCGCTCAATGCGACATCACGGTTACTGCTGCGGACACCTGGTCTGCCACCGCGCCGGCAAACCCGAATCAGAACGGCGGGGCGGTCACGTACTGCAACTGAGCAAGATCCATTTGCCGCCGGCGACGGCGGGCCGGGGGCGAGATCCGCGAGGGCTCGCCCCTTTTGCATTCCGAGTGAGCTGGCTGCGGGGTGGCACGGCGATCTCGCGGCATGTCGGATGTCAGCAGCTGCGCCACGTGCCCTGGCTATCATGGTCGACTTAGTACTCGCACCATGTCGACCCGCAAACCCGTATCCGCCGAATCCTCCATCGAAGCCCCGATGCTGCGTATCCGCGGCGCGCGCACCCACAACCTCAAGAACGTCGACCTCGACATCCCGCGCAACCAGCTGGTGGTGATCACCGGCCTGTCGGGCTCGGGCAAGTCGAGCCTGGCGTTCGACACGCTGTATGCCGAAGGCCAGCGGCGCTACGTCGAGAGCCTCTCCGCCTACGCGCGGCAGTTCCTGCAACTGATGGACAAGCCCGATGTCGACGTGATCGAGGGCCTGTCGCCCGCGATCAGCATCGAGCAGAAGGCGACCAGCCACAACCCGCGTTCGACGGTGGGCACCGTTACCGAGATCCACGACTACCTGCGCCTGCTCTACGCGCGCGCCGGCACGCCGTTCTGCCCCGACCACCATCTGCCGCTGCAGGCGCAGAGCGTGAGCCAGATGGTCGATGCGGCTCTCGCGCTGCCCGAAGGCACCAAGCTCATGGTGCTGGCCCCCGTCGTGCGCGACCGCAAGGGCGAGTTCGCCGAGCTCTTCACCGACATGCAGGCACAGGGCTACGTGCGCTTCCGCATCGACGGCACGACCTACGACGCCGCCGACGTGCCCAAGCTCAAGAAGGCCGAGAAGCACGACATCGACATCGTGATCGACCGCGTGAAGGTGCAAGAAGGCCTGCAGCAGCGCCTGGCCGAAAGTTTCGAAGCCGCGCTGCGCAACGCCGAAGGCCGCGCCATCGCGCTGGAGATGGACACCGGCCGCGAGCACCTCTTCTCCAACCGCTTCGCCTGCCCCATCTGCAGCTACTCGCTGAGCGAACTGGAGCCGCGGCTCTTCTCGTTCAACTCGCCGGTGGGCGCCTGCCCGAGCTGCGATGGTCTGGGCCAGGTGACGGCCTTCGACCCCGAGCGGGTGGTGGCCTTCCCCTCGCTCAGCCTTGCGAGCGGCGCGGTGAAGGGCTGGGACCGCCGCAACGGCTACACCTTCTCGCTGCTCGAGAGCGTGGCCAAGCACTACAAGTTCGACATCGACACGCCCTTTGAAGACCTCTCGAAACAGGCGCGCCAGGTGCTGCTCTACGGCTCGGGCGAGGAAGAGATCAGCTTCACCTACGAGGCCGACGGCCCCAAGGGCAAGACCCGCAGCGTCAAGCGCAAGCACCCCTTCGAAGGGATCATTCCCAACCTGGAGCGCCGCTACAAGGAGACCGACTCGGCCGCGGTGCGCGAAGACCTCGCCCGCTACCAGGCCGCCAAGCCCTGCCCCACCTGCGGCGGCACCCGCCTGCGCACGGAAGCGCGCCATGTCTTCCTGCAAGGCGACGGCGAGACCCAAGGTGAGCCCATCTACCGCATCGAGCACCAGACGCTGCGCGAGTGCCTCGCCTACTTCGAGCAGCTGAAGCTCAAAGGCGCCAAGGCCGAGATCGCCGACAAGGTGATCCGCGAGATCCGCTCGCGCCTCAAGTTCCTTAACGACGTGGGCCTCAACTACCTGAGCCTCGACCGCAGCGCGGACACGCTCTCGGGCGGCGAGGCGCAGCGCATCCGCCTCGCCTCGCAGATCGGCTCGGGGCTGACCGGCGTGATGTACGTGCTCGACGAGCCGAGCATCGGCCTGCACCAGCGCGACAACGACCGCCTGATCGGCACGCTGCGCCACCTGCGCGACATCGGCAACTCGGTGCTGGTGGTCGAGCACGACGAAGACGCGATCCGCGCCGCCGACCATGTGATCGACATGGGCCCCGGTGCCGGCGTGCACGGCGGCGAGGTCATCGCGCAAGGCACGCCGGCCGACGTGGCAGCGAGCAAGGAATCGCTCACCGGCCGCTACCTCGCTGGCGTCCTCAAGATCCCGGTGCCGAAGAAGCGCCGCCGCCTTCAAGACCTGGAGGAGCCGCAGACGCTTCGCATCGTCAACGCGCGCGGCAACAACCTGAAGGGCGTGACAGCCGAGATCCCGGTCGGCCTCTTCACCTGCGTGACCGGCGTGTCAGGCTCGGGCAAGTCGACGCTCGTCAACGACACCTTGTACGCAGCCGTCGCCCGCAACCTCTACAGCAGCCACGCCGAACCGGAGCCGCACGACGCCATCGAAGGGCTGGACCTCTTCGACAAGGTGATCAGCGTCGACCAGAGCCCGATCGGGCGAACACCGCGCAGCAACCCCGCCACCTACACCGGCCTCTTCACGCCGATCCGCGAGCTCTTCGCCGAAGTGCCCACCGCCCGCGAGCGTGGCTACGGCCCGGGCCGCTTCAGCTTCAACGTGGCCGGCGGCCGCTGCGAGGCCTGCCAGGGCGACGGCGTGCTGAAGGTGGAGATGCACTTCCTGCCCGACGTGTACGTGCCCTGCGACGTGTGCCACGGCAAGCGCTACAACCGCGAAACGCTCGAGGTGCTCTACAAGGGCAAGAACATCACCGAGGTGCTCAACCTCACGGTGGAAGACGCGCACGCGTACTTCAACGCGGTGCCCAACATCGCGCGCAAGCTGCAGACGCTGCTCGACGTGGGCCTGGGCTACATCCGCCTCGGCCAGAGCGCGACCACGCTTTCGGGCGGCGAGGCGCAGCGCGTGAAACTCGCGCTCGAGCTGAGCAAGCGCGACACCGGCCGCACGCTCTACATCCTCGACGAGCCCACCACCGGCCTGCACTTCGCCGACATCGACCTGCTGCTGAAGGTGCTGCACCAGTTGCGCGACGCGGGCAACACCATCGTGGTGATCGAGCACAACCTGGACGTGATCAAGACAGCCGACTGGTTGATCGACATGGGGCCTGAAGGCGGTGCGGGCGGCGGAACGGTGGTCGCCGCCGGCACGCCGGAAGAGGTCGCGGCCAACCCGGCGAGCCACACGGGGCAGTACCTGAAGCCGCTGTTGCGCTAGACAAGCGCGCTGCGCGAACGCGACTTTTCTCACGCGCTTGCGAAGCGAGACGATGCACCGCAGCAATGCGGCATCGTGCTTGCATGCGGGGGGTTCCACCCTTGGCAAGCGCACGAGGCTTGCACTACATTGCCGCAGCCCCGCCCCACCCCCTGTCGCGCACCGCGCCACGACGACACCCCCATGCCGCCTGCGCCTCTGCCCGCTGACGAATCCCAACGGCTGGCCAGGCTTCACGCGACGGGCATCCTCGACACCGCCCCCGAAGAGAGTTTCAACGCGCTCGCGCAGTGCGCTGCCGAACTCTGCGGCACGCCGATCGCCGCGATCACCCTGCTCGACGCACAGCGCGAATGGTTCAAGGCAGTGCACGGTTGGGACGACCTGCCGGTACGAGAGATCCCGCGCGCCATCTCCTTCTGCAACCACACGCTCGTGAGCCAGGGGCTCTTCGAGGTGCACGACGCGGCGCACGATGTCCGGTTTGCACACAGCCCCTTCGTGACCGGCGTGCCGCACATCCGCGGTTATGCGGGCGCGCCGCTGGTGGTCGGAGGCGAAGTGCTGGGCGCGCTGTGCGTGGTCGACTCGCGCCCCCGCACGCTGAACGAAGCGCAGCGCCAGAGCCTGGTGCAACTCGCGCGTGTGGCGAGCACGCTGATCGCCAACCGCAACGTCACGCCGCCCGCCGACGACGAACGCCATCGCCTGCTCGACTTCGCCCGCGCGTCCGGCGACTGGATGTGGGAGACCGACGCCTCGCTGCGCTACACGTGGGTCTCGTCGACCTTCGAAGCGGTGACCGGCCTCTCGCCCGGCGCGGTGCGCGGCCAGCTGCTCGAAGACGCGCCCTTGCTCGACGGCCTGGGCCAGCCGCTCGGCGGTGGGCGCAGCCTGCACGCGCTGCTGCAGCGCCGCCAGCCGATCACCCGCGTGATCACCGACAAGACCACCGCGCGTGGCGTGCTGCAGGTGTCGCGAAGCGCGGTGCCGGTGTTCGATGCCGACGGCGAGTTCACCGGCTACCGCGGCACCGCCCGCGACGTGTCGGCGCACATCGCCGCCGAGCGGCGCACGCACGCGCAGGGCGAGCTGCTGCGCAAGTTGTCGTCGCAGGTGCCCGGCGTCATCTTCCAGCTGTGGATGCAGCGCGACGGCACGCCGTTCTACACCTACGCCAGCGACGCGACCCGCGACCTCTTCGGTGTCGAGCCGCCACGCAACGGCGATGGTGGTGACGCCGACGTGGTGTGCCGCATGCTGCACCCCGACGACGCGGTCGACTTCGTGCCGAGCTTGCTGGCGGCGTCGCGGGCGCTGCGGCCCTGGCAACGTGAGTTCCGCATCATCCGCGGCGGCGCGGTGCGCTGGATCGAAGTGCGTGCGGTGCCCGAGCGCCACGCCGAAGGCGGCACGCTGTGGCACGGCTTCTGTTCCGACGTGACCGCCCGCAAGGAAACCGAGCTCGCCCTGCGCAGCAGCGAAGAGCGCTGGAGCCTGGCCGCCGAGGCGGCCGGCATCGGCATCGCCGAACTCGACCTCGACAGCGGCCGCATGAATTTCGACGCCCGCGCCTGCGCCAACCACGGCCTCAAGTTTCCGCAGGGCGATTACCGGCTCAACGACTGGCTCGCCGCCATCCACCCGAACGACCGCTACGCCGTGCAGGCGCGGCTGGAGCATGCGCTGGCGACCGGCGGCATGCTGGAGGCGCGCTACCGCCAGCAGCGGCCCGACGGCAGCGAGGCCACGCTCGAGATCTTCGCCCGCTGCACGCTCGGCGAGGCACAGCGCCCGGTCGGCATGGTGGGCACCTGCCGCGACGTGACGCAGCAGGCCGCGCACGAGCAGCTGCGCCACGACAAGGAAGCCGCCGAGCGCGCCAGCCGCGCCAAGAGCGAGTTCCTCTCGCGCGTGAGCCACGAGCTGCGCACGCCGCTCAACGGCATCCTCGGTTTCGCCCAGCTGATGGCCATCGACCGCGTGCACCCGCTGGAGCCCGACCAGGCGCGCCGCCTCGACAGCGTGCTGCGCGCCGGCCGCCACCTGCTCGAGCTCATCAACGACATGCTCAACCTTGCGCGCATCGAGCAGGAAGACTTCTCGCTCGCCAGCACCCCCGTCAACCTGGCGGCGACGCTGCAGACCTGCTTCACGCTGATCCAGCCGATGGCCGACAGCGCCGGCGTGCGCCTCGCCGCACCGCCGCGCCGCGCGCACTGGGCGCTGGCCGATGCGCGCGCGGTGGAGCAGGTGCTGCTCAACCTGCTGTCGAACGCCATCAAGTACAACCGCCCCGCCGGCACGGTGAAGGTCACCCTCTCGCGTGGTGACGAGCACATGTTCGTGGCCGTCACCGACGAAGGCGAAGGCCTGTCGGAGACGCAACAGGCGCGACTCTTCCAGCCCTTCAACCGCCTCGGTGCCGAGCAGAAGCGCGTGGAAGGCACCGGACTCGGCCTCGTGATCGCGCGCCAGCTGGCGGCCTCGATGGGCGGCGAGCTGAAGGTGACGAGCCGCCCCGGCAAGGGCTCGACGTTCACGCTCAGCCTGCCGGCGGGCACCGCGCCCACTGGGGCGCGCCACCGCGCCGACCCACGCGACCCGCTGCCGCCCGAGCCCACCACGGCGCAACGCCAGGTGCTCTACGTGGAAGACGAGCCGCTCAACGTGCTCTTGATGCAGGAAGTCTTCAAGTCACGCCCGCAATGGGCGCTGCACATCGCGACCGACGGCCAGGGCGGCCTCGCCGCGGCCCGCGCGCAGCACCACGACCTGCTGCTGATCGACATGAACCTGCCCGACATGAACGGGCTGGAACTGATCCGCGCCTTGCGCGCCGACCCGCGCACCTCGGGCCTGCAGTGCATCGCGCTCTCGGCCGACGCGATGCAGGCCCAGATCGATGCCGCGCTCGCCGCCGGCTTCGACGGCTACTGGACCAAGCCGATCAACGTGGCGTCGATGCTGGAAGGCCTAGGACAAGCGCTGGAGAAGTGAGACTTCGCCAGAGCAAGCGCAGCGAGCGACGGATCAAGCAACACCCGAGGAACCGGCTTTGCCGGGCCTCTGGGTGGCGCCCCTGAGGGGCAGGAGCGGGTGCGACTGGGGGCCCAACAACCAATAAAAAAGCCGGTGCACTGCACCGGCTTCTGTCGTCGGCCGAGGCCTTCGATTTACTTGAGGTGACCGTTGATCAGCTTGGTCATCTCGAACATCGACACTTGGCCCTTCTTGAAGATTTCCTTCAGCTTGGCGTCGGCGTTGATCATCGTGCGCTTGGCTGCGTCTTGCAGCTTGTTCGCCTTGATGTAGTCCCACACCTTCTTCGTGACCTCGGTGCGCGGAACCGGCTTGTCGCCAATGATGGCGGCCAGTGCAGCGCTCGGGGTCATCGCCTTCATGAAGGCGGCGTTGGGGGTGCGCTTCTTCGCCGGGGCCTTCGCCTTCTTGGCCGG
Organism: Piscinibacter gummiphilus; assembly: GCF_032681285.1. Lineage (NCBI taxonomy): Bacteria > Pseudomonadati > Pseudomonadota > Betaproteobacteria > Burkholderiales > Sphaerotilaceae > Rhizobacter > Rhizobacter gummiphilus. The sequence goes on along the minus strand of NZ_CP136336.1, from coordinate 104,115 downwards.
AGCCGCCTTCTTGGCAGCGGCCTTCTTGGCCGGAGCGGCCTTCTTCGCCGGAGCCGCCTTCTTCGCCGGGGCGGCCTTCTTCGCTGCCGCCTTCTTGGCCGGAGCGGCCTTCTTTGCCGCGGGTTTCGCAGCCTTCTTCGCAGTTGCCATTTCGAATTTCTCCATCAAATAAGTTGTTGATGTGCCCGTGTTGGGTGAGTGCCGCATGAGCTACTCGGTTCTCCATGGATCACGTGCGGAGCGAATACTACTGCGAGAGTGCTGCATTGAGAAGCAGTTTTCATAGGTAAAACGCGCGCGAATGCGCTTCGCAGCGTGCTTTTGTCGTCGCTGCGCGTCACTTGTGTGCCTCTCGTGCGCCTCTCTCGTGCTGCAGAGAGACACGATGAGCGCTCTCGCGCTCAGCTCACATCGCCCTCGTGCGGCTCGCGTTTTCGCCCGTGGAGCATCGCGGCGACGAGGTTCTCGCGGTGCCGAAGGCTCATCGCGAACACGCCGCCGAGGTGCAGTGCGACGAGCGCGACCAGCGTCCATGCAAGCCCCGCGTGCAGCGCAAACATCGTCTCGTCGCCCCAGTAGCGGTCGGTGGTGCAGAGCCAGCCGGTGCCGCCGACCGCGAGTACGCAGCCGAGCAGCAGCAGCACCATCCAGCCGCCGAGGGGGTTGTGGCCGAGGTGGCGCGAGGCCTGCCCGCGCAGCAGCGCACCGAGGTAGCCGAAGGTCTCGCGCGGGCCGCGAACGAACTGCCCGAAGCGCGCATGGGCGCTTCCCGCCACGCCCCACACCAGGCGCATCAGCACGACGGCGAGCGCCGTGTAGCCGATGGCGTCGTGCCAGTGCGTCCACTTCTCGGTGGTGAGCCACGCCCCCGCCACGGCGCCGATGAGCGCGAGGTGGAGGGCGCGGACGGGTAGGTCCCAGACCTTCATCGAGCGGTGTGCCGATCGACGTCAGGCGGTCACTTGGGCGCGGCCTGGCCCGCGGGCAGCACCGGCTCGAAGCTCTTGGGGTCGAAGAAGGCCTCGGCCTTCTGGCCCTTCGGGTCGAAGCCGTAGACCTCGTAGCAGCCGTTCTCGACCTTCACCTTGCGCACCTTCCAGCCTTCGGCCGTGAGCTTGCTCTGCAGCTCCATCTGGCCGCGCCAGTCGGCCTTGGGGGTGGTGCACTTGATGTCGCCGTGGGCCTGGGCGGTGCCAGTGGCGAGCAGGGTCAGGGTGGCGACGAGGAAGAGGTGTTTCATGGTGAGTCCCTTTCGAAGTGGAAGATGCGCGCTCAGGTGTCGGCCCAGGTGCGCAGGAGGTTGTGGTACGTGCCGGTCAGGCCAATCACCGCCGGGTCGGTCTCGCCGTGGCGGGTGCGCAGGCTCATCAGGTGCTGGTCCATGTCGAACAGCAGTCGGCGCTGCTCGTCGCTGCGCACCATGCTCTCGATCCAGAAGAAGCTCGCGATGCGGTGGCCGCGCGTGACGGGCTCGACGCGGTGTACGCTGGTGCCGGGGTAGAGCACCATGTCGCCGGCCGGCAGCTTGACGCTCTGGCGGCCGTAGGTGTCTTCGATCACCAGCTCGCCGCCGTCGTACTCATCGGGGTCGGCGAAGAAGAGGGTGCAGCTGATGTCGGTGCGCACCCGTTCGCCCGAAGGCGAGCCGGGCACGTAGCGGATGGCGTTGTCGACGTGGTTGCCGAAGGCGTTGGCCGCACCGCCGTAGCGGTTGAAGAGCGGCGGGAAGACCTTCTTCGGCAGCGCCGCCGAGAAGAAGACGGCGTGGCGGTTGAGGCCGCGCAGCACGATCTGCTGCAGCTCGCGCGCTTCGGCGCAGTCCTGCGGCAACTGCTCGTTGTTCTTGGCCAGGGCCGATTGCACACCGGCCGTCACTCTGCCGTCGCCCCAGGGTGCGCGCGCGAGGATCTCGCGGGCGGCGCGGACTTCGTCGGGGGTCAGGAGCTGTTGGATGTGCTGGAGCATGGCGATGGCTGTGCTGGAGAAAGATGAAAGCCGGCCCCGAAGGACCGGCCCGTGGCTCAGAACTTCAGGGTCATGTTGAGCTGGACCGTGCGGCCCTTGCCCGGGATGTAGTGGCCGCGGTAGAGCATGTCGGCGTAGTGCTCGTCGGTCACGTTGGTGACGTTGAGCTTGAAAGTCGCCACGTCGCTGGCCTGGAACTCCGTCATCAGGTCGCCGGTGATGTAGCGCGGTGCGACGATGGCCGAACCTGCCGCCAAGCCGACCGGCCTGTCGGCACTGCGCGCATTCAGCCCACCGCCAATGCGCCACTTGGGCAGCACCTTGTAGGTGGTCCAGATAGTGCCGCTGTGGCGCGGCGTCAGACCGGGCCGCGAGCCCTGCGCCTCAGTGCCGGCAGCCCCGGACGAACTGTCGACCTCGGCGTTTGGAATGAACGCATAGGAACCGAAGACCTCCCATTCCGGCGTGATGCGCCCGATGATGTCCATCTCGATACCCGCAGCATGACGCTCGCCTGACAGCACGTAGTTGCAGGCGTTGACGGTTTCCGAGTCACGGTTGCGCTCGTTGTACTTGGTGGTGTGGAAGATGGCGAAACGCGTGCTCAGGTCGCCTCGCGCGTTGTCGAGTTTGGCTCCCAGTTCGATGTTGCGGCTCGACTCCGGGGGTGTGTTGACTGTGCCCGGGTCGTACTGGTAGGTGTCGCCCGAGGTGTTGAACGATGTGCCGTACGAGAAGTGGTACGACTGCGTCGCAGTGGGCTGGTACAGCACCCCGAAGCGCTTGCTCCACAGCGAGTCGTCGCGCTGGCTGCGCGTGTTGGCCGGGACGTAGCAGGGGTTGGCCACCGGCGGCGTGCCGGTCGTCGGCTGGCCTTGTGCCGCGATTGCGTGGTAGCGGCCGTCGAGCTTGTCCAGCCGAAGGCCGGCCAGCACTTTCCATTTCGGCGCCACCTGCACCAGGTCCTGCACATAGACGCCAAGCGCCTTCATGTCGAAGGTGCGGGTGAGCGACACCGTCCGCGCCCCTTCATCGATGCTCGCGCCGTCGTTGGGAGAGCCTACGGTCGTGGGCGGCTTCACCAGCGTACCGGAGACGCCGAAGTTCTCGAACTGCTCGTGCGAATAGTCGCCGCCCGCCTGGACGCTGTGGTCGAGCCCTCCCCACTTGAACTTGCCGCTGTAGTCGCTTTGCAGGTACTGCGTGTCCATATTCATGATCTTGGCCTGGACGCCAGTGCCGCCGGAGCGGGTGAGTTCGGTGGAATCGCCGAAGTTGTCCGAGTTCACCGCGTCCACGCATCCTGCCGGAAGCACACCGGCGCCATTGCGCACACAGCGGAAACGAATTGCGCTGGCGCGCTGGTCCCGCGTGTAGCGGGCCTGACGGAACGCGGTGCGCAACTCGCTGTTGTCGCTGAACTTGTGGGTGTGCACCACATTGCCCTGCGTCGTACCCCCCCGCAGGTAGTCGCTCGCCAAGCCGTAGTAGTTGCGTGCGTCGGTCGGCCAGAGGTAGTTGCCGCCACCAGCGCCCGGCGTCAGCCAGGGCAAACCGTACTGGATGCCGGTGTCGTTCTCCAGGTGGTACAGGCCAACCGAAAGCTCGTCGTCGGTGCCAATGCCGTACTTGATGGTCGGTGCAATGCCCTTGTTGTCGATCCGATTGCCGTAGTTGTCGGCCTGCGTGAGCATCGTGTTGATGCGCACGGCGGTCGTCTCGCCGGTACGCTGGTTGAAGTCCAGCGTGGAACGCATGTAGTTGCCGGTGCCGAGGGTGGTGCTGACCTCGTAGTCGTTCGACAGCTGCGGCTGCTTGGTCACCTGGTTGACCGCACCGCCGGTGGAGCCGCGACCGAACAGCATCGAGGCGGAGCCGCGCAGCAGCTCCAGGCGGTCCCAGTTGAAGGAGTCGCGCTCGTAGAAGGCCGGGTCGCGCATGCCGTCGATGAAGATGTCGCCGGTCGACTGCAGCGAGAAGCCGCGCAGCCGGATGTCTTCTTCACCGCCTTCGGCCGCCTGGAAGGAGATGCCGGCCGTCTGATGCAGTGCCTCCTTCATCGTGTCGATGTTTCGGTCGTCGAGCAGCTTCTCGGTCACGACGGTCACCGACTGCGGCACATCCCGCAGCTCCTGCTTGCCCTTGCCGATGCGGGTGGTGGTGGCCTGGTAGTCCTGCTTGCCCGAGGGCTCGGCGGCCTCGGCCTTGACGCGGATGGTGGGCAGCGTCACGACAGGTTCGCTGGCGGACGCGGCCGAAGCGGCACTCGCAGCGGCAGGCGCCGTCTGCTGCGCCATCGCGGGCGACAGGGCCAGGCCGAAACCGGCGGCGAGGGCGCCGAGCGGCAGCAGGGCGGGGCGAGAGGGGGCCGCAGCAGCGGGGCTGAGCGGAAGCGTCTTGGCGGGCACAGGGATCTCCAGGTTGTCGGTGAGGCACTGGCTGGCGGCGACGGGCTGGCTGTGCTGGCGTGTTGGTATGTCGTTACTTGGTGAGGATGAGCTTGCCGAGCGAGGTCTCGCGCAAGCGGTAGATGGCGCCACGGTGCTCGATCAGCACCTCCTTCGAATCGCCCAGCAGCTGACGACTGGAGATGCGCGGCTCGGCCTGTTGCGCACGCTCGGCAGGCTGTGCCTCGTGCAGCACAGGCCGGTCGATCGGCGGCGGGGCGTCGTTCACGGTTGTTCGGGCTCGCTGATGAAACCGACCTTGGTGAGGCCGGCCTTGGATGCATCGGCCAGGGTCTGCGCGACCACGCGGTAGGCCACGGCCTGGTCGGCTTTGAGATGCACTTCGGGCTGCGGCTGCCGCTGGCTCTCGACGGCGAAACGGCGCGCGGCCTCGGCACGCTCCACCGGCTCGCCGTTCCAGAAGAGCCCGCCGTTGGCGTCGATGCCGAACTCGATCTTGTCGGCCTGCGTGACGTTGGGCTGCGAGCTGGCCTTGGGCAGCTCGAGCTTCACGGCCTGCGTGAGCAGCGGCGCGGTCACGATGAAGATCACCAGCAGCACCAGCATCACGTCGATCAGCGGCACCATGTTGATCTCGGCCATGGGCGCGCCGGCGCTGCGGTTGTCGAAGCTTGCGAAAGCCATGTCGCGCTCCTCGTCAGGCGGCGGCGCGGGCCGGCGTGCCGTTGCGCAGCGGCACGACCTCGCCCGACAAGGGCTGGCCCATCGACACGAACGTGTGCAGCTCGTAGGCGAAGGCGTCGAGCTTGGAGAGGATCACGCGGTTGGCGCGGGTGAGCCAGTTGTAGCCCATCACCGCGGGGATCGCGACCGCGAGGCCGAGGCCCGTCATGATGAGCGCTTCGCCCACGGGGCCGGCCACCTTGTCGAGCGTGCCGGCGCCGCTCATGCCGATGGCGACCAGCGCGTGGTACACGCCCCACACGGTGCCGAAGAGGCCGACGAAGGGAGCCGTGGCGCCGACGGTCGCGAGCATCGCGAGGCCGTTTTCGAGGCGCGTGGTTTCTTCGTCGAGCACCTTCTTGATGGTGCGGGTGACGAAGTCACCGGCGGTGCCGGCTTCTTCCAGCTTCGCGGCGCCGTACTTCGCATGGTGCGCGCGGGCGCTCATCGCGTGGCTGGTGAGGTGCGAGAACGGATCGTTGGCGCCGTGCGTCACGATCTCGGAGGCCACCGCGTCGAGCGAGCTCGCGTTCCAGAAGAACGACAGGAACGCCTCGCTGCGCTTCTTGCGGGCGAGCAGCGTCAGGCCCTTGATCGCGATGATGGCCCAGGAGACCACGGACATCAGCACCAGGATCGCGAGCAAGGTCTTGCCGACCGCGTCGCTCTGGGCAATGAAGTGGGCGAAGCCCAAGGAGGTGTCTGCATTCATGGTGGGTGGATCAGAAGGATTCAGAGGTCAAAGGCAAGCGTGGTTTCGGCCCGTATGCCCACGGGCACGCCGTTGATGGCATGGGGCTTGAACTTGGCTGCGCGCATCGCGACGACGGCCGCTTCGTCGAGCAGCGGAAAGCCGGAGGACTTCGCCACCGTCACCTGGACGAGTCGACCTTGCGCATCCGTCTCGATGCGCAGCAGCACCTCGCCGTATTCCTTGTTGCGCCGTGATAGGGACGGGTACACGAGCTTCGGCGGGACCAGATAGCGAAGCTCAGAGGCGGGAATCTGCGGCGGCGGAGGTGGCGGCGCAGGCGGTGCCGGAGGCGCAGGCGGTGCGGGCGGTGCCTGCGTGACCACCGGCGCGGGCGGCGGCGGCACCTCGGGGGCGGGCGGCGCTTCGAATGGGGCGGGCGCCGGCGAGGGTGCCGCGGCGATGACCCGCGGCTCAGGCGCTTTCACCACAGGCTTCACTTCAGGCGGTGGGGGAGGCGGCGGCGACGGTGGTGCCGGTGGCGCCAGCAGGTTCACGAAGATCGGCGCCGCCTCGAGGACCGTGGCGCGCACCACGGGCACTTGCAGGACGCCCCAGATGCCGGCCACGTGCACCGCCGCGATGGCGGCCACCACCGCGCGGTGCTGCGCCTTGCTCAGACCCTCTCGGCGCTGCAGCGGCATGCGCAGCGCTGCCATCGCGGCGAGCGGGTCGGGCAATGCGTCTTGAGCAGCGATGGGGGGCATGGAGCGCAACGACGAGAAGCGGCTGGCGGGGCAGCGGGTTGCGCTAGTGTATCACTAATGAGAACGATTCGTATTTGAGATTCGGATGGGACTCGCGGCTATGCTTTGCGCCCATGATCAAGATGCTCGTCCGCTGGCTGTTGCTCGCCGCCGCCCTGCTGCTGGTGGCCCATGTCTACCCCGGCGTCACCGTCAAGAGCTTCCAGTCCGCCATGATCGCGGCGCTGGTGCTGGGACTGCTGAATGCGCTGCTGCGCCCGCTGCTGGTGCTGCTGACGCTGCCGGTCACCGTGATCACGCTCGGGCTCTTCCTCTTCGTGATCAACGCGCTCATGTTCTATTTCGCCGCCGAGCTGCTCTCCGGCATGGCGGTCACGGGCTTCGGCGCGGCGCTGATCGGCTCGCTGATCTACAGCCTGTGCGGTGTCGTCATCGACACGGCTCTGGAACGGTTGTTCCAGAGCCGCTGATCACGGCCCTCAGTCGCTACGCTGGCTGTGTCGTGGCCGGCTCTTTCAGCATGCTCTTGATGCCTCGGACGGCCTGCCGGATGCGCGACTCGTTTTCGATCAGCGCGAAGCGCACATGATCGTCGCCGTGGTCGCCGAAGCCGATGCCGGGTGACACGCTGACCTTGGCCTTTTCCAGCAGCAGCTTGGCGAATTCGAGCGAGCCCATCGCGCGGTAGCGCTCGGGAATCTGAGCCCAGATGTACATCGAGGCCTTGGGGCATTCGACGTCCCAACCGGCCTCGCGCAGGCCCTTGACCAGCACGTCGCGGCGCTTCTGGTACTGCAGGGCGATGTCCTTCACGCACTGCTGGTCACCTTCCAGTGCCGCAATGGCCGCAACCTGCAGCGGCGTGAAGGTGCCGTAGTCGTGATAACTCTTGATGCGCGCGAGCGCCGCCACCAGCTCGCGGTTGCCCACCATGAAGCCCACGCGCCAGCCGGCCATGTTGTAGCTCTTGCTGAGCGTGAAGAACTCGACCGCGATGTCTTTCGCGCCCGGCACCTGCATGATCGAGGGTGCCTTCCAGCCGTCGAACACGATGTCGGCATACGCGAGGTCGTGCACGACGAAGATGTCGTGCTTCTTCGCGAGCGCGATCACGCGCTCGAAGAAGTCCAGCTCCACGCACTGCGCCGTCGGGTTCGACGGAAAACCCAGCACCATCATCTTGGGCTTGGGGTAGCTGCCGCGGATGGCACGCTCCAGCTCGGCAAAGAAGTCGACGCCCGGCACCAGCGGCACCGAGCGGATGTCGGCCCCGGCGATCACCGCGCCGTAGATGTGGATGGGGTAGCTCGGGTCGGGCACGAGCACGGTGTCGCCGCGGTCGAGCGTGGCGAGCATCAGGTGCGCGAGGCCTTCCTTCGAGCCGATGGTGACGATGGCCTCGTGGTCGGCATCGATCTCCACGCCATAGCGGTCGCGGTACCAGTGCGAGATCGCACGGCGCAGGCGCGGGATGCCCTTGCTGGCCGAGTAGCCGTGGGTGTCGGGCCGCTGCGCGACCTCGGCGAGCTTGCTGACGATGTGCTGCGGCGTGGCCCCGTCGGGGTTGCCCATGCTCATGTCGATGATGTCTTCGCCTCGGCGGCGCGCGGCGAGCTTCAGCTCGGCCGTGATGTTGAAGACGTAGGGGGGAAGGCGATCGATGCGCGCAAAGCGGCGCTTGCCTGAAGCAGACATTGGATTGAACTTTCACGTAGGCGCCCGGAACCGTCCGAGCGACGTGCCCTGCAAGCCGCAGGGCTCGCGGATATTAGCGTGAGCTCAGCGCGAAAGGTGCGCCGTCTTCACACCCGCGCCACGCACTTCGAAGCGCACGCGCTGGATTTCACGGCTGTCGCGGCCGACGAGCGCCAGCTCGTGGCGGCCCGGCCACGGCGACCAGCTGAGGCGCGGGCCTTCGCCGACACGTTTGCCATCGAGCACCCAGGTGCCGTGTTCGCCCTCGAAGTGGATGCGCTGCGCGCGCGGCGGCATGTCCGGGTCGATGGCGAAGAGGCTGCCGTCGCGCGGGCTCGTGATGCCGTAGCGCTGGCGCGCCTGCATCTGGCCGCTCGGCTGCCAGCGCGTCTGTGTGGTGCCGACGAGGAAGACCTCGTCGCGCGGCGGCTCGGCACCGCCGGCCAGTTGCACCCGCTCGCCGACGACGCCCTTGGGCACCGCCGGCCGCTTCGACACCCGCCCGTCATGCAGATGCCGCACCACCGCCTGCCAGATCGGCGCCGCACCGCTCACGCCGCTCACCTGGTGCATGGCCTCGCCACTCGCATTGCCCACCCACACGCCCACGGTGTAGCGATCGGTGTAGCCGATGCACCAGTTGTCGCGCATGTCCTTGCTGGTGCCGGTCTTCACCGCCGCGAAGCCGGGGGTGACGAGGGCGCTGTCGAGGCCGAAGGTCTGCGCGCGCGCAGCGTTGTCGGAGAGGATGTCGGTGACGAGGTAGGTGGCAGCCGGATCCGCGATCGGCCGCGGTGTCGCAGGCGACGCGATGGCGACCGGCGCGTACACGCCCCCGTTGGCGAGGCTGCGGTACGCATTCGTCAACGCGAGCAGGCTCACATCGGCCCCACCCAGCGCCAGCGCGTGCCCGTAGAAGCCGGCCGATTCCGGCAGCGCGAAACCGAGCGCGTTCAGCCGCGACAGCACCGCCTCGGGCCCGAGCATTGCCCCCACGCGCACCGCTGGCACGTTGAGGCTGGCGCCGAGCGCGGTGCGTGCGCTGACCCAGCCCTTGAAGGTCTTGTCGTAGTTCTGCGGTAGGTAGAGGCCACTCGTCGTGGCGATCTGTGCCGGCGAATCGTCGAGCAGGCTGGCCGGCGTGATGAGGCGGCGCTCGAACGCGAGGCCGTAGAGGAAGGGCTTGAGCGTGGAGCCCGCCTGGCGGCGCGACACCACCCCGTCCACCTGGGCCGCGTCCGACAGCGCGCCACTGCTGCCCACCCAGGCCAACACGTCGCCGGTCTTGTTGTCGAGCACCAGCACGGCGCCGTCTTCGACGTTGCGGCCGTTGAGCTCGGCCAGGTGGCGGCGCAGCGTGGCAATCGCGAAGCGCTGCAGGCGCGCGTCGAGCGTGGTGCGCACGACGGGCTGGCCGAGCGTGAGCTGGCGCGCGAAGTGCGGCGCGAGCTGCTCGCCGAGCACCATGCCGCCGCGCTTGCGGAAGGCGCCGTGCGCGAGCGCCACCACGCCGGCGCAGTCGAGCTTCTGCTGTTGCAGCACGCCGCAGGCGCGGCGCGCGGCGGTGTCGGCGTCGGCGTTGGGGCTGCGCAGCAGGGCGGCGGCGAGGGCCGCCTCCTGCGCATCGAGGCCGCTCGGGTGTTTGCCGAAGAGCGTTTGCGACAGGGCGGCCACCCCGACCAGCTCGCCGCGGAACGCCACACGGTTGAGATAGGCCTCGAGGATCTCGCTCTTCTTCCAGCGCGATTCGAGCCGCGAGGCGGTGACGGCCTGGCCGAGCTTCTGCGTGACGCTGCGGCCGCCGGTCGGGCGGGCGAGGTCCTCGTCGAGCAGTCCGGCCAGCTGCATGGTGAGCGTCGAAGCGCCACGGGTGCGCGTGTTCCACACGTTGGCCCAGGCACTTTGCGCCACCGCGCTCCAGTCCACACCGCTGTGCTGGTAGAAGCGCTGGTCTTCGCTGAGCACGATGGCGTGCAGCAGCGCGGGCGAGATGTCGGTGAGCGGCACCCAGGGCAGGCGGCGCACGGTCTTGTCGACGCGCACGGTCTGGATGGGCATGCCGGTGCGGTCGAGCAGCGTCACGTCAGACGGCTTGTGCCCGGCCTTCACCTCCGCAAAGCTCGGCACCGCATGCGCTGCCCCGGCGCTCAGGCCGATCGCGAGCAGCAGTGCCGCGGCTTTCACGGTGCCACCTCCAGCGCCGCATTCGGCAGCTCGCCGAAGCTCTCGGGCGCATACATCGCCTCCACCCGCGAAGGAGGCAGCGAAAACCTGCCGCCGTTGTTGAGCCGCACGGTGTACTCGATCACGTGCTTGCCCTTGGGCAGGTAGTCAAAGTAGCTGCGGAAGGCCTCGAAGCTGCGCTCCTCGAACGCCGGCCAGGCGGCGCCGCTTTGCTTCTCGCCGGACGTGGCGATGGACGAGTCACGCCCCAGGCCCGAGCCCAGCAGCGTGGCGCCCCCGGGCACCGGGTCGCTCACGACCACCCAGGTCATGTCGCTCTGCGCCTCGACTTCCAGGCGCACGCGCATCACGTCGCCGCGCGACCACCTGGCCTTGTCCTTCTGCTCCACCGCGCTCACGCTGCGCGTGATGCTGTAGCCGGCGCGCAGCGGGGCCTTGAGCGGGATGGCCGCCAGGCTTTGCACCGTCAACCACGGCTTGCCACTGCCTTGTTGCGCGACGTTGAGCGTGCCGCCCTTCTCGGGCCAGGCCAGCAGCGCGGCGCCGCCTTCGGGCTGGCGCGCCCAGTCGATGCTCGCAGGCTTGCTTCCCTCCACACTTGCCACCGTGCTGCCGGCGATCTTCACCGACTCGAACTTGGCGGCGAACTTGTCGAGCGCGAGCGAGCCCCAGAGGTTGGCGGTGGTGGTGAGCCACGCGCCGTGGCGCTGGCGGCCGAGGCTGCCGACCACCATGCGCGGCAGGTCGTCCTTCCAGCCCGGCTCGTCGAGCACCGCGAGGATGAGGCGCGCCGCGTTGGCATCGGCGCTGTCCATCAGCCACCACCAGAAGTCACCCTCTTCGTTGCTGAAGCGCAGCGTGGTGCCGGCGTAGGTGAGGCGGCCACGCAGGATCTGCTGCGCCTCTTCCAGACGCTTGGCCTGATCGGGGATGCCTTTCACGCGCTTGAGGATCTGCAGCCAGTCGATCACCGCCGCGGTGGGCCACTGGTTGGGCGTGAGGTTGATCGAGCCCAGCATCTTGGGCTGCGCGCGGCCGTGGCGCGACAGCGCTTCGATGGCGGCGAGCTTGCGCACGTCGAGGTCGGCGCGCGGCGACCAGAATTTGCGCTCGATGCGGCCTTCCACGAACGCGGTGAGCCCGTCCAGCATCAGCGCCTGCGCCGACGAGGGCAGCTCGAAGCCCGCCTCGTGCGTGGCCGCGATCACGTAGGCGGTGAGGCGGTCGCTGCCGCGTGCACCGTCGTCGGCACGCGGCGGGAAGTAGCTCGCCAGGCCATCGCTGTCGAGGTAGGTCGGCAGCGCGTTGGCGACGGCCGCCCACAGCTTCGCGTCTTTCAGGCCCACCGCCTTCGAGGTCTTCTGTTCCAGACAGATGAAGGGGTAGGTCTCGAAGTAGCGGCGGATGCCGGGCAAGGCGCCGGTGAGGCGCGGTTGCACGGCGACAGTCAAGCCACCGCGCTTGACACCGCTTTCAGGCAGCGCATCGGCCGGCGCCGCGACCGGCATCGCGACGGGCCCGTCGAGCTGCTGCAGCGTGGCCTGCAGCACCCGCACGGGCACGGCTGGGCTCACGAGCTGCGTGACCTTCACGCGGTCTTTCGCTTTCTCACCTCCGACTTCATCGGCCGTCGCCTCCCACGCGATGCTCAGCGCCTCGGGTGGCACCGCCACACCCCAGGTCAGCTCCTTCGCGCTGCCCGCGGGAATGGCCACTTCCTGCGGCGTGAGCGCAATCGGCGTGCGGGCGATGTCGTCGCCGACACGCGCCATGCCTTGCAGCGCGACGCGCACCTTCATCTCGCGGGTCGTGGTGTTGCGCAGCGTCAGCATCGCGCTGAACTGGTCACCCTCACGCACCAGCGGCGGCAGGCCAGGCAGCACCTGCAGGTCCTGCGTGACACGGATGCTCGCGCTGCCGGTGCCGAACTGCTGCACCCCCGCGTCGGCAATCGCCACCAGCGAGAAGCTGGTGAGCGAATCGTTGATGGGTACTTCGATCACCGCCTCGCCGTTGCCGTCGAGCACCACCCGGTCCTTCCACAGGAGCAAGGTGTCGAAAAGCTCGCGCGTCGGGTTCTTGCCGCCACCCCCGCCCGCGGCCACGGCTTTGCGGCCGTAGTGGCGGCGGCCGATGATCTCGCTCTGGCCGGTGGCCGTCTGCACGCCCCAGGCCCGCTGCTGGATCAGCGCATGCAGCAGGTCCCACGAGTCATTCGGCTTCAACGCCAGCAAACCTTCGTCGACCGCGGCGAACGCGACCTCGGTGCCGGCCAGCGGCTTGCCGTCCTTCACCACCTTCACGCGCACGCTTGCCTTCTGGCGGATGGCGTACTGCGGCTTGTCGGGCGTGACCGTGACCTGCAGCTTGTGCTCGGCGATGCCCACTTCGAGCGCCGCCACGCCGAGCTTGAATGCCGGCTTCGACAGATCGACCATCGCGGTCGGCGCCTGGTACTCGCGCCCCTCGTACCAGAACGAGCGCACCCAGTTCATCGGCTCCTTCCAGCCCCACGTGAAGAACGAATACCACGGCACCTCGCGGATGCGACCGCGCAGTGCGAGCACGCTCACGTAGACGTTGGGGCCCCAGGCCTTGTCGATCTTGAGCTCCACCGTCGGGTCGTCGCCGCGCAGCGTGACGACCTGCGTCGAGAGGATGCCTTCACGCTCCACGCTCACGAGCGCCGTCGCTTCGCGGAAAGGCATGCGCACCTGGAGCTTCGCGGTCTCGCCGGGCTGGTAGCTCTTCTTCTCGGGCAGCACGTCGATGCGGTCGTCGTTGTCTTGTGCAAACCAGAGTTCACCCTGTTTGGTGATCCACACGCTGCTCGCCGCTTGCACGAGGTTGCCGTTGCCGTCTTTCGCCTGCGCGATCAGTTCGACCTGGCCGGCGGTGTCGAGCGCGGCGTCGCAGAGCACGAGGCCGCGGTCGTCGCTGCTGCCGCTGCACAGCACGCCGAGGTCCTTCGTCTCGGTGCGGTTGTCGTAGGCATAGAAGCCACCCACCATGCGCTTGCGCGTGCTGATGACCTGCGCCAGCCGGCCACGCACTTCCACCTTCTGGCCCTTGATCGGCTTGCCGGCCGTGTCGAGCGCCAGCGCCTGGAACAACACCCGCCCGCGGTTGCTGGCCCACGAGCCGGTCTTCAGGCCCAGCACCACCGCGCTCGGCCAGAGTTCGATGCGGGTCGACGCCGTCTGCACCTCGCCGTTGGGGTCGTTGAAGGTGAGTTCGGTGATGAGCTCGCTCGGCCGGGTGATGGGTGGCAGCTCTTTCAGCGTGACGGTGGCCGCGCCATTGCGGTCGGTCGTGAGCGGCAGCTTGTCGGCGACGAGCTTGCCTTGTTCGCTGCGGGGCTCGTCGTCGTCTCGGTTCGTCTCGCGCGGCGGCCCGAAGTTGAACTCGTCGTAGCCCGGCATGCCGGCGCTGCGCTCGCGCAGCAAAGCGGTGAGCCGCGCGGGCGCCTGGCCCATGCCGCCACCGGAGAAGTAGTTGAGCTGCACGTTGACCGGCAACTCCTTCGGCGCCACGGCCACCGTCTTGGGGCCGCTCACGCGCGCGTCGACCAGCGGCAGGCGGAATTCCTCGACGCGGAAGCTGCCGCTCGCCCAGCGGCGCTGCAGACCATCGTCTTTGGCGCTCGGGCGCTCGAGCACCACGTCGTAGACCCCCAGCTTGGCAGCGCCGGGGATGTTCCAGGTGGAACTGGCACTGCGCGCACCGTTCCAGCTGAGGGGCTGCACGTATTCCTGGCCGCTGCCCTGGTGGATGATCTTCATGCGTGTGGGCAGCTCGGCGGCCGGCAGCATCGCCAGGCCTGCCGAGATCTCGCGGCGGATGAAGTGCTTCATCGACACCGTCTCCCCGGCGCGCAGCAGCGTGCGGTCGAACACGGTGTGCGCGCGCAGGTCGGGCTCCGGATCCAGGCTCGTCGGGTGGCTGAAGCGCCACGGCTCCACGCCCTTCTGCCAATGGCTGAAGACGAAGGCGAGGTCGGTCGCCCCCTTGTCCATCGCCTTGCGGGCCGTCACGAAATAACCACCTTCGCCCTCGCAGTCGACCTCACGCTGGAGCAGCGCCTTGTCGACCCGGGCCAGGCCACGGGCATCGGTGCGACCGGCCCACTGCCGCCGGCCCGCGCAGTCGTAGACCGCGACGTCGGCGTCGCCCACCGGCTTGCCGCGGTCGAGCGTGGTCACGAAGACGAGGCTGTTCTCGCGGCCGAGCTTGAAGTGCACGCCGAGGTTGGTCACCAGCACGCCAGTGCGCACGTACATGGGCGCTTTCTTGTCGAGCAGCGATTCGCCGAGGCGACGCGACTCGATCTCGACCACGTGATAGCCCGGCTCGGGCAGCGGAATGCCCACCACCTCGAAGGGCCGCGGGTCGCCGCCTTGCAGCTTGGGCAGGTCGAGCCGCTGCGTGTTGGGGGCCTGGGCCAGCAGCGAGACTTCGCGGCTTTCGTGATCGCGCTCATGCGCGCGCGCCAGCTTGCCGTACCAGGCGAGGATGTCGGCATCGCTGCGCAGCGTCTTGATGCGCACCGCGCCTGACGCAGCGCCCGAGCGCAGGTCGCCCTGCACATGGCGCAGGGTGACCGGCAGCATCGCGTCGGCCTCTCGCTCGCCCCATTCGATGACGCCGAACGGTGCGGCGGCGAACTTGGCGATGGGTGGCGCATCGCCGGTGGCCACCTTGAGCGGGAACGACCCGGCATTGGCCAGCGTCCGGCCGGCGGCGTCTTTCACTTCGCGCGGCAGTTCCACCGTCATCGCCATCGACTCGGGCAGCGGCGTGGGGAAACGCACCTCGCTCACCTCGGCCGCGGTGTCGTCCTTGTCGAACTGCGGCTTGATCGCCGAGCCCGACGCGGGCTTCAGGCGCACCGCTTCGGCGGTGGCGCGCGGCACCGGCGCCGAGAAGCGCAGCGACATCGGCCGGATCGGCAGGCACGGCGCCTCGGCGCGCTCACGCTCGCAGCTGAACTCGGCGGTGAAGGGCTTGCGCACACGGAAGCTGTAGCGCTGCTCGGTGCGCGTCAGCACCTGCGGGTTGGCCTGCGCCGCGATGCCGGCGCCCCAGACGAGGCGCACCGGCGTGTCGGCGGGCAACGGGCGCTGGCAGGCGACGAGCAACCAACGGGCGGCGTCCTTGGTGAGGCGGCGCGCCTTCAGCACCTCGTCGCGCACAGCGCCGGTGATGATGCGCACCGGCACCCGTTCGCCGATGCCTTCGATCTCGCAGCGGGCGTTGGCGAGCACGGTCGACTCGACGGCCGGGCCGGTGAGGCGCAGCAGGAAGTGCTGGTCTTCCTCGATCTGCGCGCCGGCATACGGCTGCGTGGCGCTCACCGCCGGGCCGCCGGTGCTGAAGCTGTGGTTCGCCGAGGCGAAGCTGCCCTTGAGCGGCTTCCACTCGCTGCGCGCTTTCAGCGTGCAGCGGGTGCCGGGCGGCACTTGCTCCTGGAAATCGTAGAGCCACACCCGGTCATCGGACCAGCGGCCCGCGCCCTTGGGCACCGGGCCTTCGCACGACAGGTTGAAGGGGTCGGGCTGCCGCAGGTCGCCGAAGGGCACGACGGGCTCGGAGAACTTGACGACGACCTGGCGCACCTGCGCCACCTCGCCTTGCGGGCTGACGCTCGTGACGGTGGCCGCGTGGGCCGTGGCGCCGAGCGCGGCGATATAGAGCGCGACACAGGCGCGATGGGTGGCAGTCTTCAAGCGATGCATGCCGTTTTCTCCAGCCTCCTTGGGAAGGCGGCAAGGATAACGGCGGGCGACCGCGCTCAGCCTTCGCGCTGACGATCTTCGGCGTCGCGCCGACGGGCCTGCGCCTCGATCTCCTTCAGGCGCGCGTCGATCACCGAGGCTTCGATGAAGTCGACCGTGCGGCTGGTGCGCGCGAGACGCTGGCCGGCGCGCAGGCGGTCGACGCCGCCGATCAGGTCACCAAGTGCGATGCGCGATTCGGCCTCGGCGCGCAGTGCGCGCAGCGGCTGGTCGAGCCTCTCCCACAGGCGGCCGAGATGCGACCAGACGGTGGCGTCTTGCGGGTGCAGCGAGGTCCAGGTCTGCAGCTCTTCGGCGGCGCGTTGCACGGCGGTCTTGTCGCGCGACATCGCGACCTGCGCCGTGAGCAGCATCACCGCGCGCGAGGAGGCCTGGCCCTCGGCCTTGGCAAACGGCTTCAGCGCCTCGCCGGCACGTTCGGCGTCGCCTCGGGCCAGCAGCGACTGGGCCTGCAGCAGCGCCACGTCGCGCAGTGCGCGGGTGTCGCCGCGTGCGGCGCCGAGGGCCAGTTGCAGGGCGCTGTCGGCACGCGGCCAGTCGCGCAGCAAGGTCGACGCGAGGGCACTGGCGTAACCGGCCATCAGGCGCTCGGCGGGTGGTGCACTGGCGGGTGCGTCGAGCGCCTGCCAGCGGCGCAGGGCATCGACGCGGGCATCCATCAGCACCCGCGCGCGCGCCTGCGCGGCGGTGTGGGCCAGCACGCCGGCTGGGGCAGCAGGAGGCGCGGCCCCCAGGCGCGCACGTGCCTCGCCGATGCGCTCGGCGTTCAACGGGTGGGTGCGCAGGTAGGGGAAGCCACCGCTGTCGTTGAGGCGCGAGGAATGTTCGAGCTTCTCGAACATCGCGGCCATGCCGCCCGGCGCGTAACCCGCCTGCGTCATCACGCTGAAGCCGATGCGGTCGGCCTCGCGCTCGGCATCGCGCGAGAAGTTCAGTTGCCCTTGCACCGCCACCGCCTGGCCGCCGGTGATGAGCGCGTTGGCGCCATCCATACGTGTGCTGCGGCTGGCGGCGATCATGCCGAGGATGATGGTGGCCAGCCCGATCATCGACTGGCGTTGGCTGTTCGCCATCGACCGCGCGATGTGGCGCTGCGTGACGTGGGTGAGTTCATGCGCCAGCACCGAGGCGAGTTCGTCGCGGGTGGACGTCATCGCGATCAGACCCAGGTGTACGCCGACGTAGCCACCCGGCAACGCGAAGGCGTTGACGGTGCGGTCACGCACGAGGAAGGCTTCCCACGCGAAGCGCTGCTCCAGGTCAGGGCCGATGTCGCCACGCTGGCGAGCCGCGGCCACGAGCGGGTCCCACAGCGACTGCAGGTATTCGAGCAGCACCGGGTCGTCGAGGTAGTCGGGGTCGCGACGGATGTCGCGCATGATCTGGTCGCCCAGGCGGCGCTCACTGCCGACGCTCAGGTCGTCGGACGCCGTTTCACCGAGGGCCGGCAGGCGGCTTTGCGCCACCACGGCGGGCGCGGCGGGCACGAGCAGGCTCGCGGCACACAGGGCCGCCAGCAGGCGCGCCACGGGACGTCGAGAAAAGGCAGTGTTCAGCAAGTCGGGCAGGGCTGGCGGAGAGCGGGTTGGAGCCGGTCGACACGGGAAGGTTCGGCGGGCTCCCGACTATCATGCCAGCGCCACGTTGCTCCTCTGTTTCCCGACCATGTCCACACCCGTGCCATCCGACCCGAACTCGCCGCTCACGCATTTCGACGCGCAGGGCCAGGCGCACATGGTCGACGTGTCGGGCAAGGCGGAGACGCACCGCATCGCGCGGGCGAGCGGCGTGATCCGTATGCTGCCGGCGACGCTGGCACTCATCCAATCGGGCAGCGCGAAGAAGGGCGACGTGCTGGGCGTGGCGCGCATCGCGGCGATCCAGGCGAGCAAGCGCACGGCCGAGCTGATTCCGTTGTGCCACCCGCTGCCGATCACGCGGGTGGGGGTGGAGTTCGAGGTGGATGCGACCGAGTCTCTCGTGCGTTGTACGGCGCAGGTCGAGACGCTTGGGCGCACGGGGGTCGAGATGGAGGCGCTGACCGCGGTGCAGGTCGGGCTGCTCACCATCTACGACATGTGCAAGGCGGCCGATCGTGGGATGGTGATGGGCGAGATCCGCGTGCTGGAGAAGCATGGCGGCAAGTCGGGCGACTGGAGCGCGCCGACCGCCTGAGCTTCAGCGCAGCTTGAAGTCTTCGTAGGTGAAGTGGCGCGTGGCCGATTTGCACTGGAAGGGCTCGGGGATGCCGGGGGGCCGTGGCTTGTCGCATTCGGCGAAGAACTCGGCCGAGTCCGGATTCCGGAATTCGCGCAGGCGATCCGCGATGTAGCGGGCGCGCTCCACGTCGCCCTTCTCGGCATAGGCTTTGGCCCAGGCCATCATCAGTCGGGTGTCGAGTAGTAGGTGCGGGGCGCGGCGGAAGGCCTTCCAGGCCGTCGAGGGATGCGTGGCAACGGTCGCGGCGGCGTAGTCGGCGTGGTGGGCGAAGAAGATGCTCTTTTGGCCTTCGGCGATGCGGTAGGACAGCGGAGTGGTGTCGTCTTCGTCAACGCTGAAGATCTTCGTGACGCGGAGGTAGTCGAAGACCGAAAAGACGGTGCCGAGTACCAGCACCAGCGAGGCACTCATGAGCAAGCGGCGCGGCCAGGGGGAGTCCACCGGCTTCGACTCCGGCGGCGGCGTCGAATGGCCAAGGCAGATGCCAAGCGCGAAAGCCGTAGGCAGCAGGAAGTAGGCATACCACAGCGGGTACTCCAACATGCTGTGCACGGCCATCATGAGCACCATCACGAAAGCGGTTCGGACCATCGCGCTCTCAGGGGGAGGGGCGGTGCGGCAGGCGATGAAGGCTTTCCAAAGCAACCACGCGAGCAACACCAGCACCAACGTGCCCAACGGAACGCCCAGTTCCACCAGCAGGTTGAGCGGCAGGTTATGCGTGTGGTCGAAAAACGCGACGGGGCGATTCGGGAAGGGTGTTAGCGACCAGGCGAAATTGAACTCACCCCAGCCGACGCCAAACCATGGATTCTGCGCAATCAGCGACAGCGTGTTGGCCCAGATGCCGAAGCGTGAGCTAGACGGGTCGGACTTGTGGAGCTGCACCGCACCGGCAAACTCGCTCGCCTTGGCCCACTCCGACATGCCCAGCCAGCACAATGCATACACGAGCGGAGTGAGCGACAGGAGCGCGCGCGAAAAGGGCGCTAAGCGCTTATCGACCACTCCCCAAAGTGCCAGCAGCGCAATGCAGACCGTGCCGGTGCGCGAGACGGTGAGTACCACACCAAGCGTGAGGGCGGCCATCAGCCCGGCGGCGATGGCGCATTGAGCGATTGTGGCCTCGCCAGACGTCCTCTTGACCCGCGCTTCATGCAGCCACACCGAAGCCGCCATCGCTCCGAGCAAGAGACTGCTCAGGTGGTTGGGCTGACGCAGATTGCCCCCTGCTCGGCCGGCGGTGGAGGCCCGCGATATCCACTCGCCATCGGCCACGCTAGGTGCAAGAACTTGGATTAAAGCGATCAGCACGCTTACACCGCCCGCGACCACCGTGCCGATACTCACCGCCGCAAACAATTCCTCGCGCACTTCGCTTTGGCTTCCCAACATCGCGGCAAGCAACACCAGCGCGGCCACCGCCAGCAGCCCGCAAGCCGACAGCATCAGCGACGCGGGCAATCCCTCCAGTAGAACGGATCCGATGGCGCCGAGGGCCAGCAGCGCCGGCACCAGCAAAGCCATGACGATGCTGCGGCCGCTTATGTGCGTGCTTACCGCTGGCATACAGTGCCCAAACGCCCAGATGGTCAGCGCAGCCCAACCGGTCAAGGCCGTGGCCTGGTTGAAAAAGGTTGCCGACGGTGAAACGTTATGCGCGAGCCACGCGGGGCCACAGATGGCTATACCCGCCAGCGCCAAGGGAAGAGCGTGGAGCATGGGGCGGGAGTGTAGTCACATGGCGTGAAGCGGCGCGGCTTGCTGGCAGGCCCATCCGGGGGCAGTCGAGCGGCTTATCCGCTGGAATCGACAACCAGTCTCCTTCACCTCGGTCTTGCACGACAACGAGCGAATCTAGGCGGCAAATCGCCTGTTCACGCGCCGATGGCAATCCATGGCACGACGGGACGCTTTGCGCTCTCATGGACTCCAAGGCATTAACGCAACTATCCCAAGCACCTTTGCGTCACTCCGGCGGATCAACACGATCATGGGCCGAGCCCGGGCCATTAGGGGGAGCCAACCATCCGCGCTTGGCCAATCCTGCCGAAGTCGGGCTACAGCGCCCGCGGGATTGAACTGTTTAAGTTCGTCAAGTTGCTTTGCGTGGCGCTTGAGGCTCTCTCGCTGGCTTTCGATCGGCACATACAGATCGGGTCGTTGCGGTAGATCTGCGCCACCAGTGGCCGATTCGAAGATCAACGAGTTTCGTTCTTCGGCATCAATCGGATTCACCGATGCGACCCAGCGAGGGCCTGTCCAAGACGCGGCCCTGTACTCCGCCGCCGCCTTCCCGGTGAATCTCGCCTCGAGTTCATGGGCGAGCACAAGATCGAAGCGGTCTGCGTTGAACACGATCCACGCGGGTCGCGCCACGCCAATCGTGTAAACACCATAGGCCAAGACCGCAAGTTGAAGCGTCGCTATGCAGGCGAGGTCGAGTCGCAGTGACTTCTTGGCTCGATTGAAAACCACGAACGTAAGGAGCGGGCCAAGAACAATGTCGACGACAACAACTACAACGACCAAGTCCGAAAGCCCAGCAGCGCTCGCTATGGGTGATGGGTACCAGACACAGTAGATCGCCGTCAAAACAGCAGTGATCAAACTCGCCGAAAGCAGCAGGTGTAGAAGAAGAGCTCGAAAACGGTCTCGCATCGATCAGGGGACAAAGCGACAGTTTGAGGGTACGAATCTGAAAGCCGAAACAGCATTGATGCCACAACCCCACACTACCGGCGCTCCAAGCACCAACGCGCCTGTCGGCGTGGCTCCGACCACGCCCCCCGAGCCAGGAGTCATGACGATGGGTTGCGTGAGCAATGTGCCAATTTGACCAGCGAAGGTGATCGAGATCCTTCCGTCACCTGCTGCAGGTGCCGCCACGTCACCGATGCCTTCGATTGCTATTAAGGCCACGGTGGAGGACGGCACATGCTGGAAGTAGTACGAGCCCAAGGGTGGAGCACCAGTACCTGGATACGCCAACACCGCACCGCTCGACTGGTTTGCATATTGGTCCGCGACTGCAACCTTGGCAGAGTCGGCTAGAACGAGGCCCTCGCTCACTCGCGCGCGCACCGTGTAGTCTTGGTATGCGGGCAGCGCGACGGCGGCCAATATCCCAATGATTGCAACAACAATCATCAGCTCTATCAGAGTAAATCCTCGACTGATGGGAGTCATATCCAACCTCATCTCGCAAGGCCCCAACAGATTGGGCAAGAGTTGATCTGGCAAAAAAAAGCGGCCACTTCGTGGCCGCCATTTTGAAAGCTACCGAAATATTACGGCACGAAGCGGCAGTTCGCCGGAACATACTTGAACGCGGCCGTGGCGGCGATCCCGCATCCCCAGACAACCGGAGCACCCGGGAGGAGCGGGCCAGACGGGTTTGCCGTGTTCGTCACGGTGCCGCTGCCTGGCGTCAGCGTGATGGGCGCGGTAAGAGCCGTAGCGATCTGACCGGCGTAGGTGATGACCACGCGACCCTCTTGTGCTGCCGGGGCAGTCACGTTGGCAATGCCGCCGATAGCAATCGTCGCGACATTCGTACCGGCCGTGTATTCATAGCCGTAGTTAGACGTGCCTGCAGCCGGGGCGCCTTGAGGACCAACACCAGCGTAGGCGTTGAGAGCCCCAGAGTTCGTATTGGCAAACCCGTCGGTGACTGCAGTCTTAGCCGCGGTCGCCAGCGAAAGGCCTTCCGAAACCTTCGAACGAATCACGTAGTCTTGGTACGCCGGCAGCGCCACAGCGGCCAAGATGCCGATGATCGCCACAACGATCATCAGTTCGATGAGGGTGAAACCCTTTTGAATAGAACGCTTCATGGAAAGCTCCTGAAAGGAATGAGAGGGGTGAGACACGGTTCTTCTGTTGCACCCTGCATGCCACCCTGAATCGGGGGAAAAAGCGTGGAATCCGACCTCAGTTCTGACACAAAGGGTCAGTGGGTGATGTGGTTCACGTTGCAGGCGGACACACATTGACGGAAATCGTCACTGGGGCCTCAGGCCAGATCCAGCACTTGGCCGGCGCGCAGCGCCCCCAGACGGTGGGGAGTGGTCAGCCGACCAACTTCCGCCATCACCGCATCGACCTCGCCCGGCTTGATGTGGGTGATGTGCACGTCCACGCAGCCCTCCAGTTGCGCCAACTCGAGGCCGAGCTTCTGGGGGTGCAGGTGCTGGCTCAGGCATGCCACGTCACGCTCGTCGTCGCTGAACGCCGTCTCGATGACGAGGTGAGCGACCTTCATGGAAGACAGACGGCGCCACAGCGCCGGGTTCGGGCCGGTGTCCCCGGTAAACACCCACCAAGCCTCGCGGCCTTGCAGCGCAAATCCCACCGCCGGCACGGTATGGGCGGCACTCAGCACCTCGAAGGTCTTGCCACCCAGAGTCAGCTGGTCACCCATCTGGAACGGGACCATCGCCAGCACGGGGCGGTCGGCGACTGGCAGCCGGGTGAAATCGGGCCAGATGACGCCATTGAAGATGTGCGTGCGCAAGGCCTGCAACGTCTCGGGCAGGCCGTACACCTGGATGGGCCCGCGCCCTTGAGCCGCGCGCAGGCGCATCACGGCGTCCGCCAGCAGGCCGATCGAGAGGACGTGGTCAAGATGGGAATGGCTGACCAGGATGTGATCGATCTGGGCCAGCGCCTCCAGCGGCAGATCGCCCACCCCCGTGCCGGCATCGACCAGCACGTCGTGGTCGACCAGGAAGGAGGTGGTTCGGCTGCCTTCGGCGATGGCGCCGGAGCAACCGAGGACGCGGATTTTCATGGGTGAGGCAACAGGCGAGAGCGCGGATCCGCGCGCAACATGCGCGGTACCCGGATGCTGCCGGTAGCAGACCCCTGCCGCAAGGTCGCAATGCGGCAATTCGCAACCAACGGCATGCACTCACACCACGCCCTCGCGGGCCGTGTGAAAAGCGTCACGCCGCGTATGGCGGGTGTCAGGCCTGGATGAACTGCATCTGGGTGCCGGCGAGTTCGATCACGTCGCCGTTCTTCAGGTGCAGGGTGTCGCCCACCAGCGGGTTGCCGTTGATGGTGGGGCGGGTCGCGCCTTCCACATGGGCGAACACATAACCGCCCGGGCGCTTCGTGATGGAAGCCACCTGCACGCCGGGCTTGCCGACGGTCGTGACCACCTTGGTCAGCGCGACTTCACGCCCCGCGGCAGCGCCGTTCAGAACCTTGATCGTGCCGGGCACCACGCTCTGGCCCAGGCCACCGAAGCCAGAGTTTGCCCCTTGCGCCGAGGTGTGGGCGAAGCCATGGCTGTACGCCGCAGGGGCCGGGGCACCCTGCTTCATGATCATCGTCTTCTCGTAGTCGGTGCCGTCATCGACAAGGTACTTAATCTTGTACTTGCCGATCTCGACGGTGTCGTTGTGCGTCAAGAGCTGCTTCTTGACGGCCTTGCCGTTGATGTAGGTGCCGTTGGTGCTGTTGAGGTCTTCGATGAAGACGTCGGTGCCGACCATCTGCAGCACGGCATGCTCGCCGCTCACCGCCAGGTTGTCGATCACGATGTCGTTGTACGGACGGCGGCCGAGGGTCGTCTTGTCCTTGGTGATCTGCACTTCCTTGATCACCACCCCGTCGAGCGAAACGACCAGCTTGCCCATGCTTGACCTCTGTGTTTTGTATGTCTCAGGCCCAGCGGGCCAGGTTGATGATGTGGACCATCTCAGCGCCTGAAGGGCCACCACGACCGGGGCGCATTGCTCTGGCCCTTCACGCGCACCAACACCACGGCAATATTATCCTTTCCCCCTGCGTCGTTCGCCGCATCGATGAGCCCGGCCCCCATCTCGGGAAGCGCATCGTGCGACTGCAACACCTGGGCGATGCCATCGTCGTCCAGCATGTCCGACAAGCCGTCGGAGCACAACAGGTAGATGTCCCCCGGCATGATGTCGTGCAGGTGGGTTTCGAGCAGCACGGTGTCTTCCACGCCCACGGCGCGGGTGACGAGGTTCTTGTTGGTCGAGAACGCGGCCTGCTCGGGCGTGATGAGCCCGGAGTCGATCTGCTCCTGCAGCAGCGAGTGGTCGTGGGTGATCTGAACCAGCCGGCCGCCGCGGAAACGGTAGCCGCGCGAGTCGCCCACATGGCCCATCAGCAGGCGGCCTTCGCGGAACGCACCGACGACGAGCGTCGTGCCCATGCCGGCGTACTGCGGGTTGGAATTGGCGGCGTTGAAGATCGCCCGGTTGGCGTTGTCGACGCAGATGTCCATCGCGCGTCGCACATCGGTGTCGGTGGCGCTGCTCGAGGCTTCCTGCAGCCAGCGGCCGAGTTCAGCCTTGATGAAGGAGGTGGCCATGCCGCTGGCCACTTCACCGGCGTTGTAGCCGCCCATGCCGTCTGCCAGAACCACAAGCCCGGCGGCTTCCTGGACGGCGATGGAGTCTTCGTTGTTGTTGCGGGCGCGTCCGGTGTCCGTGGCACTGAAGAACTCGAGCGTCATGGCGGGTGGTTGGGCGCGTGCAGGTTCGTTGACCAAGCGGATCAGAGGCTGGGATTGTGCCCCGTATCGACCCGCTCCATTTTCACGGTAGCGGCGAATCCGCTGGAATCGGGGGGGAGTGCGGCGGCATTGACGGGGCCGGGCTGTTGCCCATGCGACTTCATGCTGGCCACCACGGCGCGCAGGTCTGCGGCGAGCTGCTGACCACCGCTGTAGCGCGCTTCGGGGCGCTTTTCAAGCGTCAGTGCCACCACACGGGCCAGCGCTTCGGGCAGGTCGGGGCGGATGCTGCGCACGTCGGGTGCGGGTTCGTTGGCGATCTGCTGCATCAGCGTGGCCATCGATTCCGAGCGGTGCGGCAGGCGGCCGGTGAGCAGCTGGAAGAGCATCACGCCGAGCGAGTAGAGATCGCTGCGGCCGTCGACACGCCGCCCGGCGAGTTGCTCGGGAGACATGAACGAGGGCGTGCCCAAGACGAGGCCGGTGCGCGTGCGGGCGGAGTCGGCGACGCGGGCAATGCCGAAATCGGTGACCTTGACCTGATCGGTCGCAGGGTCGACCACCACATTGGCGGGTTTGATGTCGCGATGCACCACCCCCTGGCTGTGCGCGTAGTGCAGCGCGTCGGCAACCCGTGCCACGATGAGCAACACATTGGCCACCGGCAGCAGCTTGGCCGGGGTCGTGTAGGCCTGGAGGTTGTCGCCCTTCAGGTACTCCATCGCGATATAGGCGAGCTCGCGCTCTTCGCCCGCATCGAAGATGGTGACGATGTCGGGGTGCTGCAGGCGGCCGGCGGTTTCGGCCTCGCGGAAGAATCGTTCGCGCGCCTCGACCAGCTCGTCGCCCGCGAACTCGCGGCTGAGGGCCATGGTCTTGATCGCCACCTGGCGGCCGATCTTGGGATCGCGGCCGAGGTAGACGGCGCCCATCGCGCCACGGCCGAGCTCACGCTCGATGCGGTAGCGACCCAGGCTGCCGCGGTCGGCCTGGGCAGGCAAGGTCGACCGGGGCGCGGAGAGCGTCGAGGAAGGTGCCCTCGTCACGGTCGCATCCGGACGGCGCGGCTGTTTGCGGCCCAGCGACCATCCGACGTGGCCGAATGCCAGTGCCACCACCACCGGGAGCGTCCACCCCACCGGCACAGAAAGCTGCCACCACAACAAGGCGGCCACGGCGGCGATGCTGAACACGAGCATGACGGAGGCGGCCACTCCGGCCTCGCGTCGCAAGCGCGGCAGCACCCACACCAACTGTGCCCACACCAGCCCCAGCGCCAGCGCGCTCAAGCCCCAGCCTGCAGCAGACGTCTGGAAGAGATGCTGCGCCACACCCAAGACCCGTACCTCACAGTTCCGTCATGGAACCGGCACGGTATCACAGGGTTACAGGCCCTCGCCGATGCACGAACGGATGGCGTCAATCGGCCAGCGCCAGCATCGCGCTCAGGCCGGTGCTGATGGCCACGGGGTAGGTCCAACGGCTCAATTCCTGAGACTCGGCCCCGGCCGCCAGCGGCTCGTCGGGTTTGCCCAGCCGCGGACGGCGCGCGTCGAAGACCTTGATGCCGCCGAGCCGCTGGTCCAGCCGGACGGCCACATCGAGCAGCGGCCGCTTGGCCACCATCTTCTCGATCTTGACGCCCGGGTGTGCTTCGAACAGCACCTCCACCTTGGCCAGCAGATCGGCCGCCCAGCGCTCACGCCACTGCTGCCGGCCCGCCGCCGACACCCAGCGGCCGATGTGGCGCGTGAGGGTGGGCGGGCAAGCCACCAGGACCCAGTGGCTGGCCTCGCCTTTTTGCACCAGCGGGGCCAGCATCTGCGCCGCATGCGGCGCGTCGTTCAGGAACACAGCGATCTTGTCCATCGGCGTTCTCCTTGCGTGGTTCTGTCAGGTGGCGGAAGGCCGGTTGGCAGGTGCACGACGGGCCGACCACCAGCCGGCCGCGAGCACACCCACGATGAGCACCGCATACGTGACAATGCGGTTGAGGGCACTTGGATCAAACACCTCGTCGAGCAGCGGCTCGCCGATGATCATGTGCGCGGCGGTGTAGGCCAGCACGCCGGCACCGACGTAGGTGATGATGGGGAAGCGTTCCACGAGCTTCAGCACCAGGGTGCTGCCCCACACGACGATGGGCACGCTGATCAAGAGGCCGATCACCACCAGCGTGAAGTTGCCGTGCGCCGCGCCGGCCACGCCGAGCACGTTGTCCACGCCCATCAGCGCGTCGGCGATCACGATGGTCCGCATCGCGCCCCAGAAGGTGGTGACGGCCGGACCGCCATGTTCGCCTTCTTCACCCGACCCAGGGGCCAGCAGCTTGTAGGCGATCCACACCAGACCAAGGCCACCGAGCGCCATCAGGCCGGGGATCTTGAGCAGCCACACCACCCCGACGGTCATGGCCGTGCGCATTGCGATGGCGCCGAAAGTGCCCCACAGGATGGCGCGCTTCTGCAGGTGGGTGGGAAGGTTGCGCGCGGCGAGCGCGATCACGATGGCGTTGTCACCGGCCAAGACCAGGTCGATGAGCACGATGGCCAGCAAGGCTGACAGCCATGCGGAAGAGAAGAGTTCCATGAGGTCTCCAGGAGCGGTTGCACGACAGACGGTGCAAGCCCATGAGGACGGGTGGTGGAGGCGAGGGGTGGTCGCCTTCGAGCCTGCCGTCATCGGCTTGCATCGAAGGTCTTGCTCGGCTTGGAGTGAATCGTTATGGCCTGGCAAACCGGAAGCAACAACGCTTCGTATTGACGGCTTGCCGATACCCGGCGGACGGCACTGGTGCCACGGACCGGGTCGAGCTACTCCCCTTCAAGTGGCCAGTATAGCCACCGGGGGTGTGCTTGGGGATGTGGGAAGTACGCCCTCAGGCCCGCTGGCGCGCCTGCTGTCCACGGCGCTGCAGCCAGAGGCCGACCACCACGACCAATGCGGCGCCGATGGCCCCGGCGATGTTGATCTGGGTGTGCGTCAGGTCGGGGAAGCGCTCGCTCACGGCCGGGTCGGTCAGCAGCATTTCGCCCGCCAGGAACCCGAGCAGCGCAGCCCCCAGGGTGATGATGATCGGGAAGCGCTCCATCACCTTGAGCAGCAGCGTGCTGCCGAAGATGATCAGCGGGATGCTGACCGCGAGGCCGATCACCAGCAAAGGCGTGTCGCCCTTGGCCGCCGCGGCCACGGCGAGCACGTTGTCGAGGCTCATCACCAGATCGGCGACCAGGATGGTGCGGATGGCCGACATCATGCCGCCCGCCTGATGGCCCTCGCCATCCTCGTCGTCTTCCTCGTTCAGCAACGAGATGCCGATGTAGACCAGCAGCAGCGCGCCGACGATCTTGAGGTAGGGCCACTTGAGCATCTCCACCGCGATCAGCGTGAGCACGATGCGCATCACGATGGCGGCAGCGCTGCCCCAGAAGATGGCTTTTTTCTGCTGGTGCGGTGGAAGGGAACGCGCGGCCAGCGCGATCACGACGGCGTTGTCACCCGAGAGGATGATGTTCGCGAGGATGATCGAGCCGAGAGCTGCCCAGAAGGCGGCAGAGGTGAAGTCCATTGGCTGGGCCCGTTTGTAGGTGGGAGTCAGAGGCCCGCATGGGGGCCCCCTTTTCGAGCTGCCAGGATTCTAGAAAGCCGGCCGTCATGCTACGTTCGTAGTAGTACGGACCGGCGAGGGGCTTCAGCTCAGATCAGGCCCTTGAGCAGGCGACCCATCTCCGAAGGATTGCGCGTCACGGTGAAACCGCACTCTTCCATGATGGCGAGCTTGGCGTCGGCCGTGTCGGCACCACCCGAGATCAGCGCGCCTGCATGGCCCATGCGCTTGCCCGGAGGGGCGGTCACACCGGCGATGAAGCCGACGATCGGCTTCTTCATGTTGGCCTTGCACCAGCGGGCTGCGTCGGCCTCGTCGGGGCCGCCGATCTCGCCGATCATGATCACGGCGTCGGTGTCGGGATCGTCGTTGAAGAGCTTCATCACGTCGATGTGCTTGAGCCCGTTGATCGGGTCGCCGCCGATGCCCACCGCGCTCGACTGGCCGATGCCCAGGTCGGACAGCTGCGCCACGGCTTCATAGGTCAGCGTGCCGGAGCGGCTGACCACGCCGATGCGGCCCTTCTTGTGGATGTGGCCCGGCATGATGCCGATCTTGATTTCTTCCGGGGTGATGAGGCCGGGGCAGTTCGGGCCCAGCAGCAGCGTCTTCTTGCCGCCCTTGGCCTCCTTGACCTTCATCTTGTTGCGCACTTCCAGCATGTCCTTGATGGGGATGCCTTCGGTGATGCAGATGGCCAGATCCAGGTCGGCCTCGACAGCTTCCCAGATCGCGGCGGCCGCGCCCGCGGGCGGCACGTAGATCACCGAGACAGTGGCGCCGGTCTGCGCCTTGGCTTCCTTGACCGAGGCGTAGATGGGGATGTCGGAGAACTTCTCGCCCGCCTTCTTCGGGTTCACGCCGGCGACGAACGCGTTCTTGCCGTTGGCATAGGCCTGGCAGCCGAGCGTGTGGAATTGGCCCGTCTTGCCCGTGATGCCCTGGGTAATGACCTTGGTGTCTTTGTTGATGAGGATGCTCATGTTCGTGTCCTAGCGTGATTACTTCAGGGCGGCCATCACTTTTTGCGCGGCCTCGGCCATCGAGTCGGCGCTGATGATGGGCAGGCCGGACTCGGCGAGCATCTTCTTGCCCAGCTCTTCGTTCGTGCCCTTCATGCGCACGACCAGCGGCACCTTGAGGTTGACCGCCTTGCACGCGGCGATCACGCCTTCGGCAATGGTGTCGCAGCGCATGATGCCGCCGAAGATGTTGACGAGGATCGCCTTCACCTTGGGGCTCTTCAGCATGATCTTGAAGGCTTCGGTCACCTTCTCGGCGGTGGCGCCGCCGCCGACGTCGAGGAAGTTGGCGGGCTCGCCGCCGAAGAGCTTGATGGTGTCCATCGTGGCCATCGCAAGGCCAGCGCCGTTCACGAGGCAGCCGATGTTGCCGTCGAGCTGGATGTAGGCGAGGTCGAACTTCGAGGCTTCGATTTCGGCCGGGTCTTCTTCGTCGAGGTCGCGGTAGGCCACGATCTCGGGGTGACGGAAGAGGGCGTTGCTGTCGAAGTTGAACTTCGCATCCAGCGCGATCAGGTTGCCCTTGCTGTCGCAGTTCAGCGGGTTGATCTCCACGAGCGACGCGTCGGTGCTCATGTAGCAGTTGTAGAGCTTCTGGAACACGTCGACGGCCTGCGCGTGCGAGCCTTCGGGCAGGCCGATCGCCTTCGCCACCTTCGTTGCCTGCTCGGCGCCGAGGCCGGTCAGCGGGTCGATGTACTCGGTGATGATCTTCTCGGGCGAGGAATGGGCCACCTCTTCGATGTCCATGCCGCCTTCGCTGGAGGCGATCAGCGCGACCTTCTGCGTGGCGCGGTCGGTGACCAGCGACACGTAGTACTCCTTCTTGATGTCCGCGCCTTCTTCGATGTACAGGCGCCGCACCTTCTGGCCTTCGGGGCCGGTCTGGTGGGTCTTGAGCTGCATGCCGAGGATCTGGCCCGAGATCGTCTTCACGTCATCGAGCGACTTGGCGAGCTTCACGCCACCGCCCTTGCCGCGGCCACCCGCGTGGATCTGGGCCTTCACCACCCACACGGGGCCACCCAGCTTCTGGGCGGCTTCGAAGGCCTCCTGCACGCTGAATGCGGGATAGCCGCGGGGGACCGGCACGCCGGCCTGGCGCAGGATTTCCTTGCCTTGGTACTCATGGATTTTCATCGCGGGCTCTCTTCACTCGGTTTGCAGGGGAACGTTTGACAGCAGGGGGAAGAACTTCGGGCTTCTCTGGCCGATACCAGCGCGGGTAGTGCAGCTTGACGGTGGGGCCGTCGGTGCGCAGCGCATGGCAGCGGTCGAGCTGAAACGGGGGTTTGGCGTCGGCACCATCGCCACCGCGGGTGTTGATGACGTCGCCGGCAAACGCCTGCACGACCGCGGTCGGCAGCACCTGCGTCAGCTCGGTGAGATGCGTACAACCGGCGATGCCGCCGAGGCGTTCGTGGACGGCATAGCGGAAGCCACGCATCAGGTTCAGGCCGGCAAGCTTGGTGTAGGCGTCACCGTGCGCATCGCACGCGCCGGGGTAAGGCATGCCGCGGGTCTCGGAACCCGCTTCGAGCACGTTGAACTGCTCGTCGATGACGAGCCGCAGCAGCATGTCGTGAATGGGTTCGCCGGCACGGCGGAACTCGGTGTCGCGGGTCTTGACGTCGGTGATCACCGCGTCGACTTCCCATAACCCATTGCCACGCGCAAACACCTGCACATCGATGCAGCGTGTGTGCTTGAGCTGGCGCTCGGGCGCGGCGGCAGGCAAGGCCATCAGGGCGGGTGGGTCTGGCGGAGGGGCTGGCTCCATGCAAGGTGAGGGAGCCGCGAAGCTCGGCACTTTAGCATTGCGCACTGCACCAAATTAGCGCGCCCGTGCGGAACCCGCGCGGCCGGTCGGGTCGATCCGCTCAGGCCGATTCGTCGTCGACACCGCCTTGCAACGCGCGCCGGATCGCCTCGCCGGAAAAGCCCCGCGCCGCGAGAAACCGCATCTGGCGCGCACGCTCGGCGGCGTCTTGCGGTGGCTGTCCGAACTTGCGCGCCCACACCTCGCGCGCACGGGTAGCTTCGCTGCCCTTGAGCTGCTGCGCGGCCTCGGCGCTCAGCGCCACGCCGTGCTGCGCCAACTCCTGCTTGATGCGCAGGTTGCCGTAGCGGGCCGCGCGTACATGGATGCGGCTTTCGACGAAACGCTCCTCGCTCAGGTAGCGGTTCGCCTGCAGCCACTCGAGCACCCCCTCCACCTGCTCGGCCGCCGTGTCCTCGTCGACCGGCGCCTCGCCCTCACCCGCCGGCTTGCGGGCATGGGTCATCAGCTTGCGCCTGAGCTCACTGCGGCTGTGCTCCCGCTGGGCGAGGATCTGCAACCCTCGCCCCTTGAGCGACAAGCGAGGCTTCATGCGAGGCGTTTATTCCTCGGCAGCCGCCGCTTCCTTGGCCGCGCGGCCGCGCTTGGGGGCCGGTGCCGCAGCGTCTGCTTCACCTGCGGCACCCGGCAGCAGCGGGATGCCCATCGCCTCGCGCACCTTGTTCTCGATCTCGACCGCGAGCACCGGGTTCTCGCGCAGGAACTCACGCGCGTTGTCCTTGCCCTGGCCGATCTTCTCGCCGTTGTAGGCGAACCAGGAGCCGCTCTTCTCGAGGATCTTGGCCTCGACGCCCATGTCGATCACCTCGCCTTCGCGGCTGATGCCCTGGCCGTAGAGGATGTCGAATTCGGCGGTCTTGAACGGGGGCGAGACCTTGTTCTTCACGACCTTCACCTTGGTCTCGTTGCCGATGACCTCTTCGCCCTTCTTGATGGAGCCGATGCGGCGGATGTCCAGCCGCACCGAGGCGTAGAACTTGAGCGCATTGCCGCCGGTCGTGGTCTCGGGCGAACCGAACATCACGCCGATCTTCATGCGGATCTGGTTGATGAAGATGACCATGGTGTTGGTCTTCTTGATGGTGGCGGTGAGCTTGCGCAGCGCCTGGCTCATCAGGCGCGCCTGCAGGCCGGGCAGCGAGTCGCCCATCTCGCCTTCGATTTCGGCCTTGGGCGTGAGCGCGGCCACCGAGTCGACGACCACGAGGTCGACCGAGCCCGAGCGCACCAGCGCGTCGACGATCTCCAGCGCCTGCTCGCCGGTGTCGGGCTGGCTGATGAGCATTTCCTGCAGGTTCACGCCGAGCTTCTGGGCGTAGGACGTGTCGAGCGCATGCTCGGCGTCGATGAAGGCGCAGGTGCCGCCCTGCTTCTGCATCTGGGCGATCACTTGCAGCGTGAGCGTGGTCTTGCCCGACGATTCCGGGCCGTAGATCTCGACCACCCGGCCACGCGGCAGGCCGCCGACGCCCAGCGCGATGTCCAGCCCCAGCGAGCCGGTCGAAACGACTTCGATGTCCTCGATCTTCTCGCCCTCGCCGAGCTTCATGATCGACCCCTTGCCGAACTGCTTTTCGATCTGGGCGAGAGCGGCTTGCAAGGCCTTGGCCTTTTCGGTGTTCAGGGCCTTGACGGGTGCGTCCATGAATTTCTCCTTGAGATTCAACAAGTTAACCAGCTGTAATCAACAACAGGCTGGATGAATGAACAGCATTCTGCAAGCGGAGTAGATCGAAGTAAACCCGCTTTTTGGTCAGTTTGCCTTACGATCTGACGATGACTGTTCCGGCCCCTCAAGATGCCTGGCGCCAGACCCACCTCGGCCACCTGCTGGGCCACGCGTTGCGCCGCTTCGACGAGCGGGTGCTGGCGCTGATGGCGCGCAACGTCGAGGTGCCGCTCGCCCTGTCTAACCTCGCTGCCCGAGCGCAGGTGAGCGCGGCCCACATCCACATCACGCGGCACCTGGCACTCGACGGCTCGCGCCTCACCGAGCTCGCCGCGCGCGCCGGCATGAGCAAGCAGGCAATGGGCGACCTGGTCGACCAGTGCGAAGCCTGGGGCCTCGTGAAACGCGAAGCCGACGACCGCGACAAGCGCGCCCGCATCGTGCGCTTCACCGAGACGGGCCTCGCCTGGCTCAAGGCTTTCGAGCAGGCCGTGGCGCAGGCCGACCGCGAGTTCCGCGCCGAAGTCGGGCCCGATGTGGCCACCGTCGTCTCGTTGGGGCTGGAGGCGTATGCCGGCGCCTGGTCGCCGGGTTGATAGCCCGCATGGTTGGCGTCAGCAATTTCATTCACACTGGCAACGAGACAACACCAGGAGAACAGCGATGCGGATACTGATTGCCGAAGACGATCAGGTCCTGGCCGACGGCCTCTTGCGCACGCTGCGCAACTCGGGCTACGCGGTCGACGCGGTGGCCAGCGGCTCCGAGGCCGATGCGGCGCTCGGCTCGCACGAGTTCGACCTGCTGATCCTCGACCTCGGCCTGCCCAAGCTGCACGGCCTGGAGGTGCTGCGCAAGCTGCGCGCACGCGGCTCGGCGGTGCCGGTGCTGATCCTCACCGCCGCCGACAGCGTCGAGCAGCGCGTGAAGGGCCTGGACCTCGGCGCCGACGACTACATGGCCAAGCCCTTCTCGCTGCAGGAGCTCGAAGCCCGCGTGCGTGCACTGACCCGGCGTGGCCTGGGCACCGCGTCGAGCATCATCAAGCACGGCCCGCTCACCTTCGACGCGACGGGCCGCGTGGCCTACATCAACGACCAGATGATCGAACTCTCGGCGCGCGAACTGAGCCTGCTCGAAGCGCTGCTGCAGCGCGCCGGCCGCCTCGTCAGCAAGGACCACCTCGTCGAGCGCCTGTGCGAATGGGGCGAAGAGGTGAGCAACAACGCGATCGAGGTCTACATCCACCGCCTGCGCAAGAAGATCGAACAAGGCCCGATCCGCATCGCCACGGTGCGCGGCCTCGGCTATTGCCTCGAAAAAATCCCCAACTGAACTGAATGGCCCTGCGCAGAGAGCAGCGCTCCCTCTTCGGCGAGATCCTCGACTGGATGCTCGCCCCGCTGCTGCTGCTGTGGCCGATGAGCGTCGTGCTCACCTGGCTGGTGGCGCAGGGCATCGCCAACAAGCCCTTCGACCGCCAGCTCGGCGAGCTCACACGCCTGCTGTCGCAGCAAATCACGCTGCAGGTGCAGGACGACGGCGCGCAACACGCCAGCTTCTCGCTCACCCGCGGCACGGCCGACCTGCTGCAGACCGACGAGACCGACACGCTCTACTACCAGGTGCTGGGCCTGCGCGGCGAATTCCTGAGCGGCGACCGCACCCTGCCGGTGCCGCCCGACGACGACCGCGGCAGCTTGGGCTTGCTGCGCTTTCGCGACGACACCATCGGCGGCGAGCCGGTGCGCGTTGCCTACCAGTGGGTCGCCGTGCCCGGTGCCGGTGGCGGGGCCGCCTTGGTGCAGGCGGCCGAGACGCTCGGCAAACGCTCGCGCCTGGCCACCGAGATCATCAAGGGCGTGATGCTGCCGCAGTTCGTGATCCTGCCGCTGGCGGTGCTGCTGGTGTGGCTCGCGCTCGTGCGCGGCATCGCGCCGCTCAATGAATTGCAGCAGCGCATCCGCCACCGCGAAAGCCACGACCTGAGCCCGATCGACGAGCGTGAGGTGCCCGAGGAGGTGTCGCCGCTGGTGCGTGCCATCAACGACCTGCTGATGCGGCTCGACCGCAGCATCAGCACGCAGAAGCACTTCCTCGCCGACGCGGCCCACCAGCTCAAGACACCGCTCGCCGGCCTGCGCACCCAGGCCGAACTCGCGCAACGCGAGATCGACGCCGGCCAGACCGACCCACAGTCGTTGAAGAAGTCGCTGCAACTGATCGCCCGCAGCAGCCAGCGCGCCGCGCGCATGGTCAACCAGCTGCTGGCGATGGCCCGCGCCGAAGACGCCTCGCAGGCGCAGACGCACCAGCCCGTCAACCTCGCGCGGGTGGCGACCGAGGTGGTGCACGACTTCGTGCCGCGGGCACTCGAGAAGCGCATCGACCTCGGCTACGAAGGCCCGAGCACGGGCGATGCGTCCAAGCCCATGGTGCTCGGCCAGCCGGTGCTGCTGCGCGAGCTGCTGCGCAACCTCGTCGACAACGCGTTGCAATACACGCCCGAGGGCGGCACCGTCACCGTGCGGGTGGTCGACGACCCCTTCGGCCAGGTCGTCGTGCTGCAGGTCGAAGATTCGGGCCCCGGCATCGCGCCGGCCGAGCGCGACAAGGTCTTCCAGCCCTTCTACCGGGCGCTCGGCACCAACGTCGACGGCTCGGGCCTGGGCCTCGCCATCGTCAAGGAGATCGCCCAGCAGCACCACGCCGAGATCGCACTCGAAGACGCCAACCTGCGCCACCGCAGCGGCATGCTGACCGAGCATGCGGGCGCCGCTTTCGGGCCGGGCGCGCGCTTCACGGTGCGCTTTGCGGCGGCAGCGCCCGACAGCCCCACATCCACCCCGCCGGAAGAGCCTCGCTAGACTGGCCCCACACCTTCTCCGCTCCGCATGGCCTCGTCTTCCGCCTCCAACAGCCCTCGCCATCTCGACCTCGCCCTGCAAGGCGGCGGCTCGCACGGCGCTTTCACCTGGGGCGTGCTCGACCGGTTGCTGGAAGAGGAAGACATTCTCTTCAGCGGCATCTCGGGCACCAGCGCCGGTGCGCTCAATGCCGCGGTGATGGCGACCGGCTTCCACAGGGGCAAGCGACCCGGTGCACGCGAGGCGCTCGCCGAGTTCTGGCACGACGTGAGCCGCTCCGGCTCGATCTTCTCGCCCTTCTCCGCAGGCAAGACCAACGGCCTGCACGACAGCCTGCAACTCGACCGGCTGCCGGGCTACCAGTGGGTCAGCGCCTTCTTCCGCTCGTTCAGCCCCTACGAGTTCAACCCGCTCAACCTCAACCCCTTGCGCGACGTGGTGCGCCGGCACGTCGACGAAGAAGCCCTGCACCATTGCCGCTTCAAGCTCTTCGTCACGGCCACCAGCGTCACCACCGGCCAGGCGCGCGTCTTCACGCGGCCCGAGCTGAGCCTGGAGGCGCTGATGGCCTCGGCCTGCCTGCCGTTTCTCTTCCAGGCGGTCGAGATCGACGGCGAGCCCTACTGGGACGGCGGCTACACCGGCAACCCGGCCATCTACCCGCTGATCTACAACACCGAAGCGCTCGACATCCTGCTCGTGCGCATCAACCCGCTGGTGCGCAGCGGCACGCCCACGCGCAGCGAAGAGATCCTCGACCGCCTGAGCGAGATCACCTTCAACGCAAGCCTGATGGGCGAGATGCGCGCCATCGCCTTCGTCTCGCGCCTGATGCGCGAGGGCAAGCTCGACGCCGGCAGGTACAAGGACCTGCGCCTGCACATGGTGGCCGACGACGACCAGCTCGGCCCGCTCGGCCCCAACACCAAGTTCAACACCGACCGCGCCTTCCTCGAGCGCCTGCGCGACATGGGCCGCGACGCCGCGCAGGCCTGGCTCCAGAACCACAAGGCCGACATCGGCGTGCGCGGCACGCTCGACGTGGAGCGTGAGTTCCTCACGCCGCGAAAGCCTCGCGCCACGCCGTGAAGGCACCTGAAACCGCGCCGTAACCGCGCAGCGCCGATGATGGCGGGATGCCCGCTTCCATTCCCGCCGCTCCCCGCCCCAGCCTTGTCGCGCTGACCCTGCCCTTGCTGGCCGAGCTGGTGCTCGGCATGGCCGTGGGCGTGGCAGGCCTGTGGCTCGCCTCGCGCGTGTCCGACACCGCGTCGGGCGCGTTTGCCCTTTCCAACCACGTGCAGGTCTCGTTCTTCCTGCTGTTTCGCATCATCAGCATGGGCGTGAGCGTGACCATCAGCCAGAGCCTCGGGGCCGGCGACCGCGTGACCGCCGACCTCACCGCACGCTCCGCGCTGGCGGCGAGCACCTGGCTGGGCCTCGTCGCGGGCGCGGCACTCGCGCTCTTCGCGACACCGCTTCTGCACCTGGTGAACGCACCGGCCGACGTGCTGCCGCTCGCCGCGCCCTACCTGCGCATCCTCGCGATCTCGCTCGCGCTCGACGCCTTCAACGCCAGCATGGCCGCCGTCATGCGCGCCCACATGCATGCGCGTGACACGCTTTACAACATGCTCGCGATGCATGGCGTGCACCTCACGCTGTCGATGCTGCTGATGCCGTCGATGGGCCTCGCCGGGTATGCGGTGGCAGCCGCGGTGAGCCGGGCCTTCGGCGTCGGCTTCCATCTCTTCCTGTGGCGCTGGCGCCTGCAACTCGTGCCGCACGGGGCCGACTGGTGGCGGCTGCAGCCGAGGCTGCTCGCCCCCGTGCTGCACATCGGCCTGCCGGGAGCCGCCGAGACCATCGCCTACCGGCTCGCGCTCATGGTCACCATCGCGCTCGCGGCCGGCATGGGCACCCATGCCCTGGCCACGCACAGCTACACCATGCAGCTGATGTATTTCATCCTCGTGTTCGGGCTGGCGATCGGCTTTGCGAGCGAGATCCTCGTCGGCTACCTGGTCGGCGCCCGCCAGCTGCACGCGGCGCACGCGCTGGTGCGCAAGAGCCTGCGCTACGGGCTCGTCGTCTCGACCGGCGTGGCCTTGCTGGCAGCGCTCGCCGGCCCGTGGCTGATGCGGCGCTTCACGCACGACGAACGCATCATCGAACTCGCCAGCACGCTGCTCTGGATCACGGTGCTGCTGGAACCGGGGCGCACCTTCAACCTCGTCGTGATCAATGCCCTGCGCGCGACCGGCGATGCACGCTTCCCGGTGTTCGCCGGCATCGCCTCGATGGTGTTCGTGATGGCGGGCGGGGCCTGGCTGCTGGGCGATGTGATGGGGCTCGGACTCGTGGGCGTGTGGATCGCCTACGCGGCCGACGAGTGGGTGCGCGGCCTCACCATGTGCGCCCGCTGGTGGCGGCGCGGCTGGGTGCCGTCGGCGCGCGCCACGCACCGCCGGCTCACGCGGCAGCGCTCGGCGCTCACGGCCGGGCACTGAACTCAGCCGCGCTCGCGGCGGCGCAGGAGTTCGAAGACGATCGCGTCGTCCATGCCGGCGAGGCCGCGTTCGCAGGCCTGCGCGAAGACCGCTGCCGCCTGCTCGCCGATGGGTGTGGCAGCCCCCGCCTCGCGCGCCATGCCGAGCGCGAGGTGGGTGTCCTTGTTCAAGAGGCTCGCGTGGGCGCGTGGCAGGTAGTCGCCCTGCAGCGCGCGGCGCAGCCGGTCGCTGCCGATCCAGCTCTGGCCGCTGCTCTGTTCGATGACCGCCAGCGTGCGGGGCAGGTTGAGGCCCAGGTGGGACGCGAGGGCCATGGCCTCGGCCGCACCGGCGAGGTTGATGCCGGCGAGCAGGTTGTTGACGAGCTTGGTGCGTGCGCCGTCGCCAGGGCGGGCACCGAGGTGGAAGACCTTGGACGAGAGCGCCTCGATGAGCGTGCGGTGCCGCTCCATCATCGCCGGCTCGCAGGCGAGCATCAGACTCATGCTGCCGTCACGCGCCCGCTCGGGGCCGCCCGACATCGGCGCGTCGAACCAGCCGAGGCCGCGCGCCACCAGCGCCTGCACCAGCCGCTCGGTGTCGGCCGGCGCGATGGTCGGGCACAGCATCACGGCCGAGCCCGGCGGCAGGGCGTGCGCCGCACCGTGCGGGCCGAAGAGCACCGCCTCGGTCTGCGCCGCGTCGACCACCGCGACGATCACCACGTCGCTCGACGCCGCGAGCCCGCTCGGCGTGGGGCAGGCCATCGCGCCGAGCGCCACCGCCTGGGCCTCGCGCTGGGCATCGATGTCGTGCACCGCCACGAGATAGTCCTGCGACAGCAGCCGCGCCGCCATCGCACCACCCATGTTGCCCACGCCGATGACCCCCACCCTGGGGACGGGCCAGGCGACGGGCATCATGTCTGCCCCTCGGGCACCGGGTACGGCGCCCGATCCCCCGGGGGGATCGAGCCCGGCTTGGGGCGGCCCGGCGCTCGGGCTCGTGGCGTGCTCGTCATCAATCGACTCAATGGCGCATGAAGCGCCGGCTCTTCGAGATCGACATCAGGATGCCGAGCCCGAGGCCGAGCGTCACCATCGCGGTGCCGCCGTAGCTGATGAAGGGCAGCGGCACGCCCACCACCGGCAGGATGCCGCTCACCATACCCATGTTGACGAAGGCGTAGGTGAAGAAGCTGAGCGTGATCGCCCCGGCCAGCAGGCGCGAGAAGACGCTCGGCGCGTCGGCCGCGATCATCAGCCCGCGGAAGATGAGGAAGATGAAGCCGAGCAGCAGCAGCGCGAAGCCCATCAGGCCGAACTCTTCGGAGAAGGCCGCGAAGATGAAGTCGGTGGTGCGCTCGGGGATGAACTCGAGGTGGGTCTGCGTGCCCTTCATGAAGCCCTTGCCCGACAGGCCGCCCGAGCCGATGGCGATCATGCCCTGGATGATGTGGAAGCCTTTGCCGAGCGGGTCGGTGGTCGGGTCGAGCAGGGTGCAGACGCGGTTCTTCTGGTACTCGCGCAAGACGTGCCACTCCACGCCCGGCTGGCAGATCGCGTCTTCCGACAGCACGAGCGCGGTGATGCCGATGGCACCGATCACCATGACGGGAATGATGAGCTTCCACGACAGCCCGGCGAAGAAGATGACGTAGAGCCCGGCCGAGAGCACGAGGATGGCCGTGCCGAGGTCGGGCTGCTTGACGATCAGGCCCACCGGCACCGCGAGGATGAGCAGCGCCACCAGGAAGTCGCTCACCCGCAGCGCGCCTTCGCGCCGCTGGAACCACCAGGCCAGCATCAGCGGCACGGCGATCTTGAGCATCTCGCTCGGCTGGATCACCACGCCCACGTTGAGCCAGCGGGTCGCGCCTTTCTTCGTGATGCCGAAGAGGGCCACCGCCACCAGCAGCAGCACCCCCACCGCGTAGAGCGGCACCGCCAGGCGCATCAGCTTCTGCGGCGGCACCTGCGCCACCACGAAGAGGATGCCGAAGGCCAGCAGCATGTTGCGGCCGTGGTCGACGAAGCGGGTGCCGTGGTCGAAGCCCGCCGAATACATGGTCACGAGGCCCAGCGCCGCCAGCCAGAGGATGGCGAAGAGCAAGGGCCCGTCGAAGCCGGTGAAGATCGGCTTGATGCGGTTCCAGAGCGAGGGCTTCTCGAAGACGACGCTCATGGCCGTGCCTTCTCGGGGGCCGAGGCCGCGGTGGCGGCGACCGTGACGACCCCCGCCGCCACCACGCCGGCACCGCCCATCGGCGCCGCCGCGAAGCCGGCTGCGCCCGACAGGGGCACGGCCGAGGCGGCACGTGGCGTACCGACCGGCGCCGCGGTCTTGCCTTCACGCGTGAGTGCGATGTCTTCCTCGCTCGGGTACTGGCCGAGCAGCACGTAGTCCATCACGCGGCGCGCGATGGGGGCGGCGCTTGCCGCGCCGAAGCCGGCGTTCTCGACGATCACCGCCAGCGCGATGGTGGGGTTCTCCAGCGGCGCGAAGGCGATGTAGAGCGCGTGGTCGCGCTTGTGCTCTTCGAGCTTGCTGGCGTTGTACTTCTCGTTGGCGCGCACCCCGACGGCCTGCGCAGTGCCGGTCTTGCCGCCGCTCTGGTAACCCGCGCCGGCAAACACCCGCGCACCGGTGCCGGCGGTCACCACCTGCTGCATGCCCTGCACGACGACGGCCACCTGCTCGGGCCTGAGCGGCAAGGAGTCGAGCGCGGCATGGGCCACCTGCCGCCGCTCGCGCGTGACCACGTCTTCCACCTCGCGCACGATGCGCGGCTTGTAGCGCTCGCCCTTGGACACGAGCGTCGAGACCGCGCTCGCCAGCTGCAGCATGGTGAAGTTGTTGTAGCCCTGGCCGATGCCCAGCGAGATGGTCTCGCCGGCATACCACTTCTGCTGCTCGGGCTTCTTGTAGGCACGTCGCTTCCATTCGGTCGACGGCAGGAGGCCGGTCACTTCGCCTTCGATGTCGATGCCGGTCTTGCGGCCGAAGCCGAAGGGCTCGAGTTCATCGTGCATCAGGTCCACGCCCATCTCGTTGGCGAGCGAATAGAAGTAGACGTTGCTGGAGAGCGCGATGGCGCGCACCATGTCGACCGGCCCGAGGCCGTGGTCGCCGTGGCTGCGGAAGGTGTGGTTGCCGAAGACGAAGCTGCCGCCGTCGTGGATGATCTGCGTGGCGCTGCGCTTGCCGGTGTTGAGCGCGGCCATCGCCATGAAGGGCTTGAAGGTGGAGCCCGGCGGGTAGGTGCCTCGCAGGGCGCGGTTCAAGAGGGGCTTGTCGATCGACTCGTTGAGTTCCTTCCACGAATCGAAGTCGATGCCGTCGACGAAGAGGTTGGGGTCGAAGGTCGGCTTGCTGACGAAGGCGAGCACCTCGCCATTGCGCGGGTCGAGCGCGACGAGCGCGCCGCGGCGGTCGCCGTAGAGCTGCTCGACGAGGGCCTGCAGGCGGATGTCGATCGACAGGATCAGCTTGTTGCCGGGGGTCGGCGGGCTGCTCTTCAGGCGTCGCACCGCGCGGCCACCGGCGCTCGTCTCGACCTCTTCGACACCCGTGAGGCCATGCAGATCGGATTCGTAGCTCTGCTCCACGCCGAGCTTGCCGATGTACTCGGTGCCGCGGTAGTTGTCGAGCTTCTCTTCTTCCCAGTCCTCCATCGCGGCCTTCTCGGCCTGGTTGATGCGGCCGATGTAGCCGATCACGTGGCTGCCCACGTCGCCGAGCGGGTAGTTGCGGAAGAGCCGGGCCTTGATGTCGACGCCGGGGAAACGGAAGCGCTGCGCGGTGAAGCGGGCCACTTCTTCATCGGTGAGCTTGGTGCGGATCGGCAGCGACTCGAAGCTCTTGCTTTCTTCCAGCAGCCGCT
This sequence comes from Piscinibacter gummiphilus, assembly GCF_032681285.1. Classification (NCBI taxonomy): domain Bacteria; kingdom Pseudomonadati; phylum Pseudomonadota; class Betaproteobacteria; order Burkholderiales; family Sphaerotilaceae; genus Rhizobacter; species Rhizobacter gummiphilus. The sequence continues at coordinate 61,800 of NZ_CP136336.1, read as the reverse complement.
TGAAACGCTTGCGGTCGCGCGGCTGGATCTCGATGATGGATTCGAGCCCGGTGATCGTGGCCTCGAGGTCGGCCACCTTCGTGGGGCTGATCTCCAGCGTGTAGGCCGAGTAGTTGTTGGCCAGCACCACGCCGTTGCGGTCGACGATGAGGCCGCGGTTGGGCACGATGGGCACGACCGCGATGCGGTTGTTCTCGGCCTGGGTCGAGAGTTCGTCGTGGCGCGTGACCTGGAGCACCACCAGGCGCGCGGCGAGCAGGCCGAAGGCGAGCAGCACGAAAGCCGCCGCCGCGAGCAGGCGCGTGCGGAATCGCCCGACTTCCTGCTCGACGTTTCTGAGTTCGGTCATGACAGCTGCCGATTACAGAGGGCGATTCTTGTCAGTGTCCGGCGGGCGACGCTGCGGTGCGAGCAACACCAACGACACCACCGGCCACAGGAGGCTCTCGAACACCGGCGCGAGCATCACTTCCCAGCCGGGCAGCATGCCGCCCACCATCATGCGCACCACCATCGACACCGCATGCGCCGCCACGAAGAGCGGCAGGATCTGCAGCGCCTGCGAGAGCACGCCGAACCACAGCAGCCGCCGGTGGATGGTGATGGCGAAGAAGCTCAAGAGCGTGTAGGCGAGGGCGTGCTGGCCGAGCACGGCGCTGTCGTGCACATCCATCAAGACGCCGAACACGAAGGCCGCGCCCAGGCCCACCCGGCGCGGCTGGTGCACGTTCCAGAAGACGAGCACCAGCGCCAGCATGTCGGGCAGGTAGGCCACGCGGCCGAAGGGCACGAGGTTGAAGGCGAAGGCCAGCAACATCGTGGTCCACATGAAGAACGGGTTGACCGGCAGCAGCAGCTGGTCGGCGCCACGGGGCATCATCGTTTTGGCCCCTTTTCCCTCTTCGCCTTGGCCGGCTCGTCGGCCAGCGGGGTGTCGGGCCGCGGCGGCATCTGGATGCCCACCGGCTCCAGCACCAGCACGTGGCGCACGCTGTCGGGCTCGGCGATGGGGGCCAGCGCAATGCGCGCAAAACCCGTCTCGACCTTGCGGTCCACGCTCACCACCTTGGCCACCGGCAGGCCCGAGGGGTAGACGCCGTCGACACCGGAGGTCGACAGCAAATCGCCCACCTGCACGTCGGCGTTGCCGGCCATGAAGCGCAGCTCGAGGCCCGCGCCGGCCGAGTTGCCGAACGCGGCGCTGCGCGCCTGGGTGCGGCTGTTGAGCACCGGGATCGCGGCTTCCTTGTCGGTGAGCAGCGTGACCTCGGCGCTGTACGGGAAGACACGCGTGACCTGGCCCAGCACGCCCGCCTCGTTGATGACCGGCGACGAGATCACCAGGCCGTCACGGTTGCCGCGGTCGATGATGACCTTGCGGGAGTAGGGGTCGGGCGCGTCGTAGAGCACCTCGGCGGTCTGCGAGCGCACCTTGAGCGCACCGCGCAGCTCCAGCAGGGCGCGCAGGCGGGCGTTTTCCTGTTGCAGTTGCTCCACCTTGGCGGCCCGCTCGGCCTGCTGCACCAGCAGCACCTTGGCGCGGGTCTCCTCGCTGCGGGCCTGCTGCAGGCCGCCGAGGTAGTCGGCCGCGCCCTGCCACAGGTCGACCGGCGTGCGCAGCACGCGCTCCACCGGGTTGAGCACGGTGGCCACGATCGCGCGCAGGGGCTGCGTCACCTTGAAGCGGGTGTCGGCCACCATCAGGAAGAGCGCCAGCGCCGAGAAGAACACCATGCGCGTGAACGCCGACGGCCCTTGGCGAAAGAAGGGCGGCGGGGTTCGATCGAGGGTGCCGAGAGGCATGGTGACCGCTGTGACTCAGGAAAAGCTCAAACGTTTGAATTGAAAAAGCCGGCCACGCGATGCACGTGCCGGCTTCGTGGTGCTGTTCACGTTCACTCGGAGGTGAAGATGCTGCCCAGCCGCTCCATGCGCTCGAGTGCCATGCCGCAACCGCGCACCACGCAGGTCAGCGGGTCTTCGGCCACCAGCACCGGCAGGCCCGTCTCTTCGGCCAGCAGGCGGTCGAGGTCGCGCAGCAGGGCGCCGCCGCCGGTGAGCATCATGCCGCGCTCGGCGATGTCGGCGCCCAGCTCGGGCGGGGTCTGTTCGAGCGCGTTCTTCACGCTGGAGACGATCTGGTTCAGCGGGTCGGTCAGCGCTTCCAGGATCTCGTTGCTGCTGATGGTGAAGCTGCGCGGCACGCCCTCGCTGAGGTTGCGGCCCTTGACTTCCATCTCCTTCACCTCGGAGCCGGGGAAGGCCGAGCCAATCTGCTTCTTGATGGCTTCGGCGGTGGGCTCGCCGATCAGCATGCCGTAGTTGCGGCGGATGTAGTTGATGATGGCCTCGTCGAACTTGTCGCCGCCCACGCGGACCGAGCCCTTGTAGACCATGCCGCCCAGCGAGATCACGCCGACCTCGGTGGTGCCGCCGCCGATGTCGACCACCATCGAGCCCGATGCCTCCGAGACCGGCAGGCCGGCGCCGATCGCCGCGGCCATCGGTTCTTCGATCAGGTAGACCTCGCTCGCGCCGGCGCCCAGCGCCGATTCGCGGATGGCCCGGCGTTCCACCTGGGTCGAGCCGCAGGGCACGCAGATGATGATGCGCGGGCTCGGCTTGAGCATCTTCGAATCGTGGACCATCTTGATGAACTGCTTGAGCATCTGCTCGGTCACCGTGAAGTCCGCGATCACGCCGTCTTTCATCGGGCGGATGGCTTCGATGTTGCCCGGCACCTTGCCCAGCATGGCCTTGGCCTCGGCGCCGACGGCCTGGATGGTCTTCTTGCCGTTGGGGCCGCCTTCGTGGCGGATGGCGACGACCGAGGGTTCGTCGAGCACGATGCCCTTGCCACGCACGTAGATCAGCGTGTTGGCGGTGCCGAGGTCGATGGCCAGGTCGGTGGAGAAATAGCGGCGCAGAGAAGCGAACATGTTCTTGTGAGTCAGATCGGCGAGCATGCGGCCGCGGTCGATGGCGCGCGGGTCATGCTGGGCGATGTGGTTCCGTGTTGGTGGCGGGTGGGGTGCTCACGCATTCGACCAATACGACGGCGTGAGCGCAATTGGGTTCCGGGGCCTTTTGAAACAAGCTCGCAAACCCTTGCAAACTCTGGGTTTTCGAGGCGTCGAGGGGCGTGTGGATAACCGGGGATAATACTTCAACACCCCTGGTTTTCGATCCCGCGAAGACCCATCCAAAAGTGGATTTCCAATGGCCCTGACCCCCCAGGATGTCGGCCGCATCGCCCACCTGGCCCGCCTCGAATTGCAGGCCGACGAGCAAGAGGCGATGAGGCTTCAACTCAACGAGTTCTTCTCCATCGTCGAGCGCATGAGCGCCGTCGACACGAGCGGCGTGGAGCCGCTGTACACGCCGCTCTCCGCGGTGCGCGACGTGGGCCTGCGCCTGCGTGACGACGTGGTCACCGAGACCAACGACCGCGAGCGCAACCTGCGCAACGCCCCGGCCAGCGAAGACGGCCTCTTCCTCGTCCCCAAGGTCATCGAATGAAGGACCTGCACCGCCTGGGCGTGGCCGAGATGGGCCGCGCGCTCGACGCACGCGAGGTCTCGAGCACCGAACTCACGAAACATCTGCTCGCACGCGTTGCGGCGCATGAACAACTGGGCGCCTTTCTCGTGGTCGATGAAGACCATGCGCTGCAGCAGGCCAAAGCGGCCGACGAGCGCCGTGCTGCGGGTGAACGCGGAGCGTTGCTGGGTGTGCCGATGGCGCACAAGGACATCTTCGTCACCCAGGACCTGCCCACCACCGCCGGCTCGAAGATGCTCAAGGGCTATCTGAGCCCCTTTGACGCCACGGTCGTCGCCAAGCTGGCGCACGCCGGCGCGGTGGCGCTCGGCAAGCTCAACTGCGACGAGTTTGCGATGGGCTCGGCCAACGAGAACTCCGCTTACGGCGCCGTGCACAACCCCTGGGACACCACCCGCGTGCCGGGCGGCTCCTCAGGCGGCTCGGCCGCCGCGGTGGCGGCCCGCCTCGTGCCGGCCGCGACCGGCACCGACACCGGCGGCTCCATCCGCCAGCCCTCGGGCTTCTGCGGCGTGACCGGCATCAAGCCGACCTACGGCCGCTGCTCCCGCTACGGGATGATCGCCTTCGCCTCCAGCCTCGACCAGGCCGGGCCGATGGCACAGAGCGCCGATGACTGCGCATTGCTGCTGGACGCGATGGCCGGCTTCGACGAGCGCGATGCGACGAGCGCCAACGAGCCGCTGCCGGGCTTCGCCGCCTCGCTGAGCAAGCCCCGCGAGGGTGCGACCACGGCCCAGCCGCTGAAGGGGCTGCGCATCGGCCTGCCGGCTGAGTTCTTCCCGGCCGCCCTGGCCGCCGACGTGAACGGTGCGCTGCGCACGGCGCTCGGCGTCTTCGAGCAACTCGGCGCGACGCTGGTCGACGTGAGCCTGCCGCGCACCGAGCTCTCGATCCCCGTGTACTACATCATCGCGCCGGCCGAGGCCTCGTCGAACCTGTCGCGCTTCGACGGCGTGAGGTACGGCCACCGCGCCGAGAAGTACACCGACCTGCTCGACATGTACAAGAAGAGCCGCGCCCAGGGCTTCGGCCCCGAGGTGAAGCGCCGCATCATGATCGGCACCTACGTGCTGAGCCATGGCTACTACGACGCCTACTACCTGCAGGCGCAGAAGCTGCGCCGCATGATCGCCGACGACTTCCAGCAGTGCTTCGGCCAATGCGACGTGATCGCCGGCCCGGTGGCGCCGACGGTGGCGTGGCATATCGGCGCACAGGGTGACGACCCCGTCGCCGCCTACCTCGCCGACATCTTCACCCTGCCCGCGAGCCTCGCCGGCCTGCCCGGCATGAGCCTGCCCGCGGGCTTCGGCGAAGGCGGCATGCCGGTCGGCCTGCAGCTCATCGGCAACTATTTCCAGGAAGCGCCGCTGCTGCAGGCCGCGCACGCCTTCCAGCAAGCGACCGACTGGCACACCCGCGTGCCTTCCGGGTTCTGACATGGCGACCACAAGCAAACTCATCCGCGGCTACGAGGTCGTGATCGGCATCGAGACGCATGTGCAGCTCTCGACCAAGAGCAAGGCCTTCAGCGGCTCGTCGACGCAGTTCGGCGCCGAGCCCAACACGCAGGCCTCGCCGGTGGACCTGGCCCTGCCCGGCACGCTGCCGGTCATGAACAAGGGTGCGGTCGAACGCGCCATCCGCTTTGGCCTGGCGGTCGGCGCCAAGGTCGCACCGCAGTCGATCTTCGCCCGCAAGAACTACTTCTACCCCGACCTGCCCAAGGGCTACCAGATCAGCCAGTACGAGATCCCGGTGGTGCAGGGCGGCGGCGTCGAGTTCTACGTCGGCGACACGAAGCACAAGGTCAACCTGACCCGCGCCCACCTGGAAGAAGACGCCGGCAAGTCGCTGCACGAAGACTACGCCGGCCAGACCGGCATCGACCTCAACCGCGCCGGCACGCCGCTGCTCGAGATCGTGACCGAGCCCGACATCCGCTCGAGCGTCGAGGCCGTCGAATACGCGAAGGCCCTGCACGCGCTCGTGGTCTGGCTCGACATCTGCGACGGCAACATGCAGGAGGGCAGCTTCCGCTGCGACGCCAACGTCTCGGTGCGCAAGCCCGGCGCCGACTTCGGCACCCGCCGCGAGATCAAGAACCTGAACTCGTTCAAGTTCATGCAGCAGGCGATCGACTTCGAGATCCAGTGGCAGATCGACCTGATCGAAGACGGCGGCGAGGTGCAGCAGGCCACCGTGCTCTTCAACCCCGACACCGGCGAAACGCGGGCGATGCGCACCAAGGAAGACGCGCACGACTACCGCTACTTCCCCGACCCCGACCTGCCGCCGCTCGTGATCGCGCTCGAGTGGGTGGAGCGGGTGAAGGCCGAGATGCCCGAGCTGCCGCGCGTGATGGCCGAGCGTTTCCAGTCGGCCTACGGACTGCCGGCGTATGACGCCTCGATGGTCACGCAGACCAAGGCCTTCGGCGCGTACTTCGAGGCGGCGGCCAAGGCGAGCGGCCAGCCCAAGCTGGTGGCCAACTGGATGATGGGTGAAGTCTCGCGGCGCCTGAACGCCGAGGACCTGGGGCTCGACGCCAGCAAGGTCGACGCCGCCACGCTGGCCCGCCTCGTCGGCCGCATCGCCGACGGCACCATCGCCAACAACAGCGCGAAGAAGGTGTTCGACGTGCTGTGGGCCGAAGGTGGCGATGTGGACGCGATCATCGAGCGGCTGGACCTGAAGCAGTCCAACGACACCGGCGAGATCGAACGCATCCTCGACGAGGTGCTGGCCGCCAACACCAAGTCGGTGGAGGAATTCCGCGCCGGCAAGGAGAAGGCCTTCAACGCCCTGGTCGGCCAGGCCATGAAGGCCACCAAGGGCAAGGCCAACCCGTCGGTGGTGAACGAACTGCTGAAGAAGAAGCTCGCCGGCTGAGGCGGCCGGGTCACCGGCCTCAGTTGCCGGCGGACTTGGTGCCGGAGGCTGGCGTCGGCGAGGCGGCCAATGGCAGGCTGCCGGCCGGCGCGCCGGCCCACAGCTTGCGCAGGCGCGCGAGTTCGCTGTCGTACAGCGAATCGATGCGCTTGATCTCTTCCTTCTGGTTTTGCACCAGAGAACGCTGCGCGGTGGTCGCGGCATCGTTCGCATCGAGCTGCTGGCGCAGCTTGAGCGGCAGCTTCTTGCCCTTGTAGAACTCCAGCTCGTCGAGCAGGGGCTTGCGCTCCTTCTGCAGCTCGACCAGCCGGTCTTCGGAGAACTTCACGCCCTTGCGCACGTCGTCGAGCGCAGCCTCGCGGGCCTTGCTGTGCGCCGCTTCGTCGGGGAAGCGCGCCAGCAGGTTGCGGTCGCGCCGCACCGCGTCTTGCTTGGCGGCGCGCTCGAGTTCGGCCTGGCGCTTCTTGGCCTCGGCCTCGGCCAGCTCGTCGACGGTCATCGTGGGCGGCACCACCTGCTTCACCGACCCGTCGGCGTTGAGCAGGCGCTGCTCGCGCGCCAGGCATTCCCGGATCGGCCGGTCGGAGGTGAGCCGGCGGCCGTTGCCATCGACACAGCTGTAGATCTGCGCGGCCTGGGCGCTCACCGCAAACAGGCCGACCAGCACACCGGCGAGGATCGGTCGGGTCACGGCAGGGAACACATCACACCCCATAGCGTTCTCGGTAAGCGGCCACGCGGGCGAAATGCTCGCCCAGGGCCGGGTCCTGGTTCGTCTTCAGATACTGCAGCAAGTCGCCCAAGGTCGCCACGGCGGAAACCGGCAGTTGGAGCTGCCGCTCTACGAATTGCACCGCCGACCAGGGCGCATCGGCGCCGTTGTCGGTGGCCTTCTCCTGGCGATCGAGGGCGATGGCCACCGCACACGGTGTGGCGCCGGCCGACTGGATCATGGAGATGGATTCACGCACGGAGGTTCCCGCAGAAATCACGTCGTCGATGATGAGAACGCGGCCGCGCACCGGCGCGCCGACAAGCGTGCCGCCTTCACCGTGATCTTTGGCCTCTTTGCGGTTGTAGGCGTAAGGCACGTTGCGCCCGCGGCGGGCGAGTTCCATCGCCACGGCCGCGGCCAGCGTGATGCCCTTGTAGGCCGGGCCGAAGATCATGTCGAACTGGATGCCGGAGGCAACGAGCCTCGCTGCATAGAATTCCGCGAGGCGCGCGAGCTTGGCGCCGTCGTCGAACAGGCCGGCATTGAAGAAGTAGGGCGACAGCCGCCCGGCCTTGGTCTTGAACTCCCCGAACCGCAACACGCCCGCCTCGACTGCGAACTTCACGAAGTCCTGGGCCAGGGTGTCGGCCACTGTGCCGGGTTGCTCGCGGGGGGTCATCGTGGGGGAGTCTCGTCGTGTTTCGTCTGGTGTCTTTGAATCTGAACGGCATCCGTTCTGCCGCCACCAAGGGGCTTCTGCCCTGGGCCGAAGCCCTGGGCGCCGATTGTATGGGGGTGCAGGAGATCAAGGCGCAGGCCGCCGACATCGCCGAGCGCTTCGACACCGTGCACGACATGACGGGTTATTTCCACTTCGCCGAGAAGAAAGGCTACTCCGGCGTGGGTCTGTACACCCGCAAGGAGCCGAGCGACGTGGTGGTGGGCATCGGCGCGCCGGAATTCGACGCCGAAGGTCGTTACATCGAATGCCGTTTCGACACACCTTCGCGCAAGCTCTCGATCATCAGCTGCTACTTCCCGAGCGGCTCGTCGGGCGAGGAGCGGCACCTCGCCAAGTTCCGCTTCCTCGCGCTGATGACGCCGTGGTTGCAGCGCCTCAAGGCCGAGCGCGAGTTCATCCTGGTCGGCGACATCAACATCGCCCACAAGGAGATCGACCTCAAGAACTGGAAGGGCAATCAGAAGAACAGCGGCTTCCTGCCCGAAGAGCGCGCCTGGATGACGCACTGCCTCGACGAGATCGGCCTGGTCGACGTCTTCCGCAGGCTGAACGACAAGGCCGAGCAATACACCTGGTGGAGCAACCGCGGCCAGGCCTATGCGAAGAACGTGGGCTGGCGGCTCGACTACCACCTCGCCACGCCCGGCATCGCGGCGCTCGCCCGCAAGGAACACATCTTCCTCGACCAGCGCTTCTCCGACCACGCGCCGCTCATCATCGACTACGACTTCACGCTCTGAGCGCGGGCCGGTCGGGCGAATAGGGCGTGCCGGCGTCCGTTGTTTGGACGATCTTGCAGGCGGACCTCGTTCCTAGAATGAAATTCGCCTGCGCGAGCAGGCCTTTGCAAAGGAAGAACGAGATGCGCACCCCCCATTTCCTCGCCGCCACCGCGGCCCTGTGCCTGAGCTGGACGGCCCATGCCGGCGAGGTCTACACCGGCGTGGGCACGCATGGCCTGATGCTCGGCTATGCCCAGCCGGTGGCGCCGCACGTCACCCTGCGCGCCGACTACGCCAGCGCCGGCAAACGCACCCGCCAGGAGCGCGAAGAAGGCATCGACTACGACGCCAAGCTCACCTACAACCGCATCGGCCTCTTTGCCGACGCCTTCCCCTTCGCGCCGGGCGGCTTCCGCTTCACCGGCGGCGTGACCTTCAACAACATGAAGGTCGACATGGAGGGCCGCGGCAATGGCGGCACGATCAACATCGGCGGCACCAACTACACGATGACGGCCAACGACCGCTTCAACGTGAAGATCGAGTTCCCCAAGACCACGCCCTACGTGGGCATCGGCTACGGCCATCAACTCAGCACCGGCTGGGGCTTCGTCTTCGACCTGGGCGCTTCGATCGGCAAGGCCAAGGTCACCGAAACGCACTCCGGCCCCAACCTGAGCCTCGCCTCGCAGGCCGACATCGACCGCGAACTGGCCGAGGTCCGCGAAGGCGCCGGCAAGGTCAAGGCGATCCCCCTGATCGCCATCGGCTTCAACTACCGGTTCTGACCCCGGCCGGGGCAGGGTGCGCCCGCCCCAGGCATCCACCACTCCCGCGCACGCGCCCTGCGTGCTACGGTCTGTTGGATGGAACAGGCGCCACTCTCCGTTTCGCTGGCGTATGTCGCCGCGTTGCTGGAGGCGGCCGACGTGCCGCCCACCCACGCCTCGCAGCTGCTTCGCCAGCAGGGGCTGGATCCCGACGACCCCGGCGCGCGCCTGAGCGAACACCAGTTCGCCACCCTCTACCGCTCGCTCGCCATCGCGCTCGACGACGAGATGCTGCGCTGCTTCTCGCGCCCGCTGCGCCCGGGCACGCTCAAGTTCACCTGCCTGGCCCTGCTCGACGCCAAGAACCTGATGGTGGCGCTCCACCGCTGGTCGTACCTGTCGCGGCTGATGCAGGACGACTTCTACCTCGAGCTGACCCAGCATGACGACACCGCCCGCATCGCCATCGAGCAGGTGCCGGGCGCGCCGCCACGGCGGCCCTTCGCCTGCGACCTGATGTTGAAGGTGATCCACGGTGTGGCCTCCTGGCTCGTCGGCCAGCGGCTCGCCCTGGTGCGCACCGATTTCCCCTTCGCGCGACCCGGTTTCGCCGCCGACCATGCGCTGCTCTACCCCGGCTCGGTCTTCTACGGCCAGCCGCAGGCGGCGCTCACGATGGACGCCACGCTGCTCGCGCTGCCCATCCGCCGCTCCAAGCCCGAGCTCGACGACTTCCTGCACCGCGCGCCGGCCGACTGGTTCTTCGCCACCCCGCGCGAGCCCAGCCTCGCGCTGCGCCTGCGCGACTACCTGGCCGAGCGCCTGCCGCGCCCGGCCACCGCGGAAAACGCCGCCGAGACCTTGCACCTGTCCATCCGCACGCTGCACCGGCGCCTCGCCGACGAAGGCACGAGTTTCCAGCGGGTGAAAGACGAGTTCCGCCGCGACCGCGCGCTGCAGCTGCTGACCAAGAGCCAGGCCCCCATCAACCTGATCAGCGAACAGCTGGGCTTCGACAGCACCGCCTCCTTCCACCGTGCCTTTCGCGGCTGGACCGGAGACACGCCGGGGGCTTTCCGCAGCGCCGGCGCACCACCCCGCTGAGGGCTCGTAGGATGGCCTCCACTGAGAAACGCAGTTGGAGCCCGCATGTCGCTTGAGACCCTCGAATTCGAAACCGCCCCCAAGCCCACGCGCAGCGTCATCGTGCTGCACGGCCTGGGCGACGACGGCCACGGCTGGGCCCCCATCACGCAGGAGCTCGACCTGAGCCCGCTCGGTGCGGTGCGCTTCGTGCTGCCGCATGCACCGCTGCAGCCGGTGACCATCAACAACGGCTACGTGATGCGTGCCTGGTACGACATCCTCGGCACCGACCTCGCGCGCCGCGAAGACGAGCGCGGCCTGCGCGACTCGCTCCAGAAGCTCGAAGCGCTGATCGCGCGCGAGAAGGAGCGTGGCATCCTGGCCTCGCGCATCGCACTCGTCGGCTTCTCGCAAGGCTGCGCGATGGCGCTGCTCACGGGGCTGCGCCACGGCGAGGGGCTCGCGGGCATCGCCGGCCTCTCGGGCTACCTGCCTCTGGCCGCCACCACCGCCGCCGAGCGCAGCGCGGCCAACCGCGACACCCCGCTCTTCCTTGCCCACGGCACCGAAGACCCGGTGGTGATGCACAGCCGCGGCGTCGCCTCGCGCGATGCGCTGGCCGCGCTCGGCTACACGATCGAGTGGCACGAGTACCCGATGCCGCACTCGGTGAGCGCCGAGGAGATCGACGACCTCAACCGCTGGCTTTTGCGCGTGCTGGCCGATTGAAAACGCGTATCGCGCCCATGCATGCTCACGCGTTGCGCAAGCGTCGTCTCGCGAGCAGAATGGCGGCCTCATGAAGATCACTCACGATTTGTTCGCCACCTGAGCCTTCCGATTCCGCATCGGAAGGCGTGCTGCGCCTTCCGGCCCTGAATCCCTTCAGAACCCCGGCAGGCGCCCGCCCTCCGGGGTTTTCTGTTTCTGGGACTTCGCCATGCGCACTCGCACCTACGACAAGCTGATCGCCACGATTCGCGCCCGCCGGAGCGTGGTGGTTCTGCGTGCGCGCTCCGGCCGCACCCCTCTCATTCGACGCTAGCCTCATCGGCGAATCCGCCTGGGGCTTGCCTGCCCCAGACTTCTTCGAAAGAAAGATTCGCCATGAACAACAACAAACCCCGCCAGCTTCGCAACATCGGCGTCATCGCCCACGTCGACGCCGGCAAGACCACGACCAGCGAGCGCATCCTCTTCTACACGGGCGAGAGCCATCGCATCGGCGACGTGAACGCCGGCACGACGCAGCTCGACTTCGACCCGCAAGAGCGCAAGCGCGGCATCACGATCAACAGCGCCGCGACCACGGTCCACTGGAACGGCGTGCAGATCAACCTGATCGACACGCCCGGCCACATTGACTTCAACATCGAGGTGAACCGCTCGCTGCGTGTGCTCGACGGTGCCGTGGTCGTGTTCGACGGCGTGGCCGGCGTGGAGCCGCAGACCGAGACCAACTGGCGCCTGGCCGACCAGTACCGCGTGCCGCGCATCGCCTTCATCAACAAGCTCGACCGCGTGGGTGCGGACTTCCTGCGCGTGGTGGCGATGATGGAAGAGCGGCTCGGCACGAAAGTGCTGCCGTTGCAGCTGCCGATCGGCACGGAAGGCGACTTCCGCGGCGTGGTCGACCTCGTCGGCCTGCGGGCGCTCGTGTGGGCGCGCGACGACGCGCGCGAGCCCTATGCGGTGACGGAGATCCCGGCACCGTTGATGGCCCTCGCGCAAGCGCACCGTGCTCGCCTCGTGGAGGCCGCGGTCGAACAGGACGACGCCGCTCTGAACGCGTACCTCAACGGTGACGCGGTGGACGAGGCCACGCTCCGCGCCTGCATCCGCCGTGCCACGCTCACGGGTGCCTTCGTGCCCGCGCTCGCCGGCTCCGCGTTCAGGAACCGCGGCGTCGAGCCGCTGCTCGATGCGGTCGTCGACTACCTGCCGTCGCCGAGCGACGTGTTGCGCGCGGAAGGCACGCCTGCGTCCGACCCGCAAGGGCCGTTCGCCGCGCTCGCCTTCAAGCTCGTGGCCGATGACCACGGCGCCAAGGTGTTCGTGCGCGTCTACCGCGGCCGGCTCAAGCGGGGCGACAGCGTGCTCAATGCGAGCACCGGCCGCCACGAGCGGGTGGCGCGGCTGTACGAGGTGCATGCCGACGCGCACGTCGAACGCGAGGAGCTCGTCGCCGGTGACATCGCCGCCATCGTGGGCCTGAAGGACACGCTGACGGGTCACACCCTGTGCGACCCGGCGCACCCGCTGCATCTCGAAGAGATCAGCGTGCCCGAGCCGGTGATCGACGTGGCGATTGAGCCGAAGACGCGCGACGACCTGACTGGGTTGTCGAAGGCCTTGCACGCCTTGCTGCGAGAAGACCCGAGCCTCAGGATGCGGCAAGACGCCGAATCGGGGCAGACGATCCTCTCGGGCATGGGCGAGCTGCAGCTCGAGGTCTCGGTGGAGAAGCTGCGCGCGCGCTTCGGTGTGGAGGTGCTGGTCGGCCGTCCGCAGGTGGCCTACCGCGAGACGATCACGCGGGCGGTGGAGGTGTACCACGTGCACAAGAAGCAGTCCGGCGGCCCCGGCCAGTTCGCCCAGGTCACGCTGCGCTTCGCGCCCCTGGCGCGCGGCGAGGGTGTGCGTTTCGCGAGCGAGGTCGTCGGCGGTGCGGTGCCGCGCGAGTTCATTCCCGCGGTGGAGCAGGGCATCCAGCGTGCGGCGCAGACCGGCGCGATCGCTGGCGCCCCGGTGGTGGACTTCGAGGCCACGCTCCTCGACGGCGCGTTCCACGAGCGCGACTCGTCGACGCTTGCCTTCGAACTGGCCGCGTTCGCCGCGGCGCGCGAGGCCTTCGCGAAGGCGGAGCCGGTGGTGCTGGAGCCGGTGATGGCGGTGGAAGTCGTCACACCGGTCGAGCACCTGGGCGACGTGATCGGCGACCTGCATCGCCGGCGTGGGCACGTGCGCGGGCAAGGCCAGCGTGGCAACGCCGCGGTGGTCGACGCGCAGGTGCCGCTGGCCGAGATGTTCGGCTACATCGGCCACCTGCGCGCGCTCTCGTCGGGGCGCGCGCAGTACACGATGCAGTTCGACCACTACGCCGTGGCGCCGGCAAGCGTGGTCGCCGAGATGGCGCAACGCTGAGGCCGCGGGGCGGGGTGCGGGTTTCGATCCGCACCCCGCCATCCTTTTGCGTCGCGACTGACATGCGGTGCCGCAGGGCCGACCGCGACGGCGTCAGGGCGATTGCGTCACGTCAAGGCATCCGGCGCGGCTGCGACCTAGCCTCGCGCCGTGGTGCTGTTCATCGACTCGTGCCTTGCGCTGCTCGCGCTCGCCGCCGCCTTGTGGGTGCGGCCATGGCGTGCCTTGCCGTCGGGCCCTCCCTGGCCGTGGTGGGCGTTCTGGGCGCTGCTGCCACTCTTCTGGGGCCTCGACCGCTATACGGCCTCCCCCTTCGCCCAGCCCCTCTCGGGCGTGGTGTTGCTCACCTTGATGGCGGGCTGGCCGCTGGCGATGCTGGCGCTGGTGCCGGCGGCCGTCGTGACCATGGTGGCGGGTGACCTGCCACTGGCCGAGGCGCTGCACCGGCTGGTATGGCTGGGTGCGGTGCCCGGATCGCTCGCGCTCGCGATCGGCGCGGCGCTGCGGCGCTGGATGCCGCACCACCTTTTCATCTACATCCTCGGGCGGGGTTTCCTGGGCACCTTGCTCGCCTGCGCGACGGCCGCGTGGATCGCGCTGTCGCTGCTGGGTCAGCCGGTGCCGCCGGAGTTCTACATTGCCCGCTGGCTCGGCGCGTTCGGCGAAGCCTTTCTCACGGGAATGGTGGTCGCCATCCTCGTGGCCTTCCACCCGGAGTGGCTTGCGACGTACACCGACCGCCTCTACCTGCCGCGCTGAGTTCGCCGCGGCGCGCCCCGACACCGATACATTGACATTCGGTTCAACACATCGTTGTCATTGGGCGCCCATGAGCTTTCGTTACCAGACCGTCCCCGTCACCCCCTTCCAACAGAACTGCTCCATCGTGTGGTGCGACGAGACGATGGAAGGCGCCGTCGTCGACCCGGGCGGCGAGCTGCCGCGCCTCGTGGCGACCGCGCAGAAGCTGGGCGTCACGCTCAAGCAGATCCTGCTCACCCACGCCCACATCGACCATGCCGGCGGCACCGGCACGCTGGCGCGCGAGCTGGGCCTCCCCATCGTCGGCCCGCACGAGGCCGACCAGTTCTGGATCGACGGCCTGCCGCAGCAGAGCGCGATGTTCGGCTTCCCGCCTGCCGAGACCTTCACGCCCACCCGCTGGCTGCACGACGGCGACACCGTGCAGGTGGGCCATTGCACGCTGCAGGTGCGCCACTGCCCGGGGCACACGCCGGGCCACGTGGTCTTCTTCGAACCCGACTCGCAACGCGCCTTCGTGGGCGACGTGCTCTTCGCCGGCAGCATCGGCCGCACCGACTTCCCGCAGGGCGACTTCGACACGCTGGTCGAGTCGATCCGCAGCCGCCTGTGGCCGATGGGCGACGCGGTGGTGTTCATCCCCGGCCACGGGCCGGAGAGCAGCTTCGGGCAGGAGCGGCGCAGCAACCCCTATGTACGGGATGTGGCCCGCTGACGGATCGTGGAGGTGAATAGTTCACAAGCGGGGCGGTGGAATTCACCGCTGGGCGGGCCCGCGCATCCCTAGATTCAACGCACGGCCACGGGCGCCTCGAGCCTGCCAACGATGAGGAAGGGAACCACCATGCTGGACGAATGCATTCGCACCCCCCACAGCGCATCCGGGCACACCCGCTACACCGGGCCCGAGCGCCGCTCGGTCAACCCGCCGCCGCTCACGCGCTGGCTCACCCTCATGCTCGACGAGATGGACCACGGCATGCTGCTGGTGACCCATTCCGGCCGCCTGCGACATGCCAACGAACCCGCGCGCCGCGAGCTGAGCCTCGCCCATCGCCTGGCGGTACACGACCAGCAGCTGCGGGCGGTGCACCGCCAGGAGAGCCAGCTCCTCGCGCAGGCGCTGCTCGATGCACGCCGCGGGCGCCGCTGCCTGCTGTGGCTCGGCGCCCATCAGCCCGGGCTGTCGGTGGCGGTGGTGCCCTTGCCCGAAGAAGCACCCGAGGGCGATGCGCTGGTGCTGCTGGTGCTCGGGCGCCGGCAGCCGGGCGAGGCGCTGACCATCGACTTCTACGCCCGCGCCCAGGGGCTGACCGATGCCGAGGCGCGGGTGCTGCGGGCGCTGTGCAGCGGCCTCGGGCCCAAGCAGGTGGCACACCAGTTCGACGTGGCCGTCTCCACCGTGCGCACGCAGATCAGCAGCATCCGCCACAAGACGCAGACGGCGAGCATCCGCGACCTGATGAGCCGCGTGGCCGCCTTGCCGCCGATTAGGATGGCGATGCGATCCCTGTTCGCACATTGATCCCGAGCGCCGGGTAAGGCGCGTTGCGGGCGGATCGGGTTTGGGGCGATGATCGTTGCGCCTCACCCCCACCCGCCCACATGGACTCCGCCGCAGGCGCGCTCCCGCCCGACACCGACTGGCCCGACACGCTGAGACCGCTGCTCGAGCGTGGCCAGACCCGCCGCTACCGCAAGGGCACGCTGCTGATCGAAGAGGGCGACCTCGGCGACACCCTCTTCATCGTGTTGTCGGGCAAGGTGAAGTCCTTCTCCACCGATGCACGCGACCGCGAGATCGTCTATGGCATCTATGGGCCCGGGGAGTACCTGGGCGAGATGAGCCTCGACGGGGGGCCTCGCTCGGCCTCCGTCATCACCCTGGAGCCCACGGTCTGTGTGGTGGTCACGCGCAAGACGCTGCGCGACCACATCGCGGCGAGCCCGGAGTTCGCGTTCGAGCTGCTGGCCCGGGTGATCCGGCGGGCACGCCTGGCAACGCAGACCGCGCGCAACATGGCGCTACTCGACGTCTACGGGCGCCTCGCGGCCCTGTTGGCCGAACTCTCCGAGCCGCAGCCCGACGGCAGCCGCACCATCGCCGAGCGCCTGACGCACGCGGCCCTGGCCAGCCGTGTCGGCTGTTCGCGTGAAATGGTCAGCCGGTTGATGAAAGACCTAGAACGCGGCGGCTACTTGTTGCGCCAGGGCCGCGGGTTGGTGTTGCCCCGACCGCTTCCTGCGCGCTGGTAGGCCGCCGCCGGGCGCGGCTATTGCTTGCGCTTTCTCCGGCAGGACACAATCGTCTCACCACAGGAGGCCGCGTGTCGCGAGTCGAAGAACCCGGTTCACACGTCGAGGAGCTGGCGTCACCGCCCAAGCGCCACCTGACCGTGCTGTACACCGACCTGTCGAACTCCACCGCGCTCTCGAGCACGATGGAGGCCGAGATCAACGCCGAGCTGAATGCCGACGTGGAGCGCATTTTCGAAAGTGCGGTGGCCGCGCGCCAAGGCACCTACAACCAGCTGCAGGGCGACGGTTTCCAGGCCTTCTTCGGCGAGCCTCACGCGACCGAGGACGACGGCCAGCGTGCGGTCGAAGTGGCGCTCGAGGTGCGCGACCGCGTGCAGGCCCTGCGAGCGAAATACGCAGTGCACGGCGCCGGTGACCTGAGCGTGCATTCCGGCGTGCACGCCGGCCTCGTGCTGACCCAGCCCGGCGACGACGCGGCGGGCCGCTACCGGCTCTACGGGCCCGCCCCCGGCATCGCCAAGCACCTGAGCGACGAGGCCGCGGCCGATGAAATCCTCGTGAGCGCCGAGACGCTTGGGCCGCGCAGCGCCTTGTTTCACACCGAAGAACTGCCCCTTTCGGTCAAGGGGAGGGTGCAGCCGTTTGCCGTTTACCGCGTCCTCGCGCGCAACTCACTGAAGACGCGCTTCGAGGCCCACGTGCAACGTGGCCTGGTGCCCTTCATCGGGCGGCATGCGGAGCTGAAGTGGCTCATGGACGCCCTCGACAGCGTGCGCAGCGGTCGCCCGCGATTCGTGGCCGTGCAGGCGCCGGCCGGCGTCGGCAAGACCCGGCTGGCGGAAGAGTTCCTGCATCGCGCCGCCGCGACCCTCGATTGCACGGTGTCGCGTGGCTACTGCGAGCGCGACCTGAGCGCCGAACCCCTGCAGCCATTCCTGCAGATGCTGCGCTCGCAGTTCGGTCTGTCGGCCCTGACCTCGCCCGCAGCAGCGTCCGCTGCCTTCGAGGAACGGCTGTCGCGCATCGCGCCGGCCCTCAGCAAGCACCGCCTGGCGCTGCTGCAGGCACTGTCGCTGCCGCCTCAGGCCCAGGACGGCGCCGCCACTCCTTGCCAGACCCCTGAGCAGACCATCAAGGCCGTCCGCGACCTGGTGGTGGCCGCAGCCCAGGTGCGCACGCAAATCATCTTCATCGACGACTGGCAGTGGGCCGACCAGGCGACACGCCAAGTGGTCTACGCCATCTGCGAGCTGCGAGAGCTGCCAATCCTGGTGCTGGCCGCCACGCGCCCGATGGAGGTGGGCGATGCGCAGCTGACGTCGGCCGACATGCTGGAGCTGTCGGTCTTCTCCGACGCCGAAGCCGACACCACCATCGGCCGTCTGCTGCCGCGCGCCAACCCTTTCGTAGCCGAAGCCATTCGCCGGCACTCCGGTGGCAACGCCTTGTTCCTCGAGGAGTTGTGCCACTCCGCGGCCAGCACGCTGGAAGCGCAGGGCCGCCTCGACGTCGCTCCCGCTGGATCGGTCTGGCTCGAAACGCTGATCGCCTCGCGCGTGACGCGCCTTCCACCCGAGCACAACGAGGTGCTCTGCGCCGCGGCGGTGATCGGCAACGTGGTGCCGACGTGGCTGCTCGAGCGCCTCACCGGCTGTGGCGAAGACCATGCCACGGTGCACGCCCTGGCCGCGCAGGACTTCATCTTCCCCGGCGATCGCACCGGCACGCTGCGCTTCAAGCACGGCATCACGCGCGAGGTGGTCTACGCCACGCTCGGCCTGCACCGCCGGCACACCATGCACCGGCGCATCGCCTTGCTGATGCACGACCGCACCCAGTCCGGCGCCGACATCGAGGCCGTGGAAGCGCTGGCCTACCACCACGCCGGTGCGGCCGACCTGGCCGAAGCCGCACGGTATGCCGAGATGGCCGGTGACAAAGCGATGGCTGCCTCGTCGATCGACCGCGCGAAAGCCCACTACCGCAACGCGCTGGCCATGCTGGAGCGGCAGCCCGACACACCGCAGCGCTACCAGGCGTGGCGCTCCATCGTGCGCCGCCTCGGGCTGGCCAGCGTGTTCGACCCATCGCGCGAGGATCTCGAGATCTTCCACCGCGCGGTGGCGCTCGCGCACCACCACCATGACGCACCCGGCGGCGCCTATGCCGAATACTGGCTCGCCTACGTCAACTATGCGCTTGGCGAAGCACGCGCCGCGGTGAAGCACTGCGAGCTCGCGATGTCGATCGCCAAGGACCTCAGCGATGCACGGCTGGTGGAGCAAATCCACGTCACGCTTGGGCAGGCGCTCGCCGCGGCAGCCGACTACCGCGTGGGTCTCCAGCTGCTCGAAGAGGCCACCGTGCCCGAGGCCACACGCCGTGGCAGCGGACGCCCCGGCGCGAGCGTCGCGTTCTCGCTCACCTGCAAGGCGAGCATCCTCGGCGACCTGGGCCGCTTCGACGACGCGCACGCCTGCTTCGACGAGGCCCTGCGCTTCCTGCCCTGGCCGGGCCACGAAGTCGAAGGCTCGGTGATGTGCTGGCGCAGCGGCGTGAAGCTCTGGCAGGGTCGTTGGGAAGACGCCCGCC
This sequence comes from Piscinibacter gummiphilus, assembly GCF_032681285.1. Classification (NCBI taxonomy): domain Bacteria; kingdom Pseudomonadati; phylum Pseudomonadota; class Betaproteobacteria; order Burkholderiales; family Sphaerotilaceae; genus Rhizobacter; species Rhizobacter gummiphilus. The sequence goes on along the minus strand of NZ_CP136336.1, from coordinate 42,552 downwards.
AGGACGCCCTGCGCGCGCAGCAGGTGGGCGAGCGCGTGAAGAGCCTCTACCTCTTCGCGATGGGCCGCGCGCTGGGCGCTTATTCGGAATGGCAGCTCGCGCGCGCCCCGGGCGCTCTGCGTTCCCTGGCCGAAGCGGTGTCGTGGCTGGAGGCTCGCGACAAGAGCCTCTTCATCTCGCTCGCGCACGGCTGGCTGGCCGAAGCGGCGGCTGCCGAGGGCCGGCCCAACGACGCACGGGTGCACGCCACCCGCGCGCTGCAGCGCGCGCGCAAGCGCGACTGGCTCGGCGCGGCGATGGCCTTCCGTGCGCTTGCAGGCATGGCAGCTGCACAAGATGACGAAGCCACGGCCCAGCGCTACTTGGAGAAGGCCACCAAGGTGGCCCGTGGCCGCCACTCGCCGCACGAAGCAGCGTGCAACGACTGGTGCACAGCGCGGCTGGCGCAGGCACGCGGCGACCGGCCGCTGGCCTTGGCCCACATCGAGCGCGCGATCGAGACCTTTGGCGCGCTGCGCATGCAGTGGCACCTGGCCGAGGCCATCCGCCTGCACGCGGGCCTGCGCTGATCGACCCTCAGCGATACAGCTTGAGCGTCGTCGGCGAGAGCGTCGGGCGCCAGGTGTGGTTCTCCAGCAGGCCGGCGAGCAGGCCGAGCAGTGTGCCCATCGCCATCTTGTAGCCGGGGCAGGCGTGCAAGGGTTCCGGCGTCGTCCACTTCGGTTCGCCGCGCAGGCCACCGAAGACCGGCCACAGCGGGTCTTTGTCATCCACCGGGGTGTAGCCATCGTCGACCTGCACACGCAGCTGGTTCTGCTGCATGGCCGACACGATGCTCACCACCACCGTCTCACCCGCTGCCACCGGCACCCCACCCAGGTCGTGGGCCTGGCGGGCGGAGCGCCACACCAGCTCGGGCGCCGGGCGCAGCTGCATGGTGCTGGTGAGCGGCGGCAGCAAGGCCGCCACCGCGCGGTCGTACGGCGCCAGGGCGGGATACTGCCGGTAGTGCAGCTGGTGATCCCACAGCGACAAGTCCTTCACCCACTCGAAGAGCACACCGCGCAAGTTGCCATCGACCGTGGGCAGCATGCCCATCATGGCGCCGACCAGGTTGCGCACGAGCAGGTCGTCCTTCGTGTTGGGCGCAGCGGCCGTCGCCACCACCGCCGCTGCGTCGATCGCCTTGCCAAGGCGTGATTGCTGGATGGCAGCGAGGTTCGCCCGCACGAGCTGCGCGACCTTGTTGCGCAAGGCCTTGCCCTCGTCCTTGCCGGCGGCCGCGATCTCCGGCCCGGGATTGGGCTGGAAGGTGTAGCGCGACGGCGGGTGGAAATTGCCGGGGCAGGTGACCGCCGTCGCGCCGACCGACCAGCCCCCAGGCGCCACGTAGGTGCCATCGGGAATGCCGAACCACGGCTTGCAGACCTCGGCCAGCGCTTCGTCCACCAGGTCCTTGACCTCGATCGTGACCGCCTGGCCCGCTGCGGGCAGGAACTTCGCCACGGTGGACGTCATGCTCTGGTACGCGACGTCGAACGCCTGCTGCTCCGTCACCGCGTAGATGGCTGCGTTCACACCGCTGTCGGCCAGATCGTGTTGCGCCTTGTCGTCCAGCCCCAAGTAGATCTCGCCGATCGACGAGCGCAGCCGCTCGTTGTAGCCCGCCACGGTGTAGCGGCCCTGGCTGTTCTCGTACACCTCGCGCACCCGCAGGCGGTCGCACACCAGCACGCCGTAGGGCGTCTTCAAGACACCGCCGTGCAGCTCGCGCACCCCGGCCCATACCGCCCGGCTGACGCCGGACATCCGCGTCGCGAAGTCTTCGAGCATGATTTTCCACTGCGTCTTGGCGGCCTCGATGCCCTGCATCCGTTCGATCAGCTGCAGGCCATTGATCACCGCCGCACCCTTCAGGGCCAGGGCCGTGCGCTCGCGCTTGCGGTCCTCGTCGGTCTGCGCCAGGTGGTAGGGACAGGTGGACACCGTCTTCTGCGTGGCGGCGTCACGCGCCCGTTGCCAGAGTTCCTTCAGGGCGTCGATGGACGGCACGAAGGCATACAGCCCCCACTCCAGCGTGACTAGCGGCTCGGCCGGGTCGAGCGCCAAGGCGCCACCGTCGAAAGCGAATCGCTGCGGGTCACCCGCCGCGCACACCCCGAGGAACGGGTCGCGCAAGCCCGAGTAGGCCTGCGAGCCATTGGCGTTGCCGCCGCTCAACCAGCCCTGGATCACCTCGAACTGCTCGGTGATGGAGGCGTTGTAGGCGGTGAACATCAAGCCGCGCTCGGTGCCCGGCTGCACGCTGTACTGCGGCCCGTAGGACATGCCGCGCCGGATGATGCGCGGCACGCCCGACGTGCGAGGGTTGGAGCGGCGCACGTGCGACTGGAAGGGGCACTTCTTCGCGTCGGGGTCGATGCCGTAGTTGAAGCCATTGGCGGTGGCCGGCATCACCAGGTTGTCCCCGTTGGGCTTGCGGCCCATGAGCAACTCCTCGGCCTTGCCCTTCGGCAGCGTGCTGCGGTTCAGCAGGTTGTCGAACCTGTCGACGTACTGCCGGAGTTTGCGGATGACGACGAAGGTGCTGTCGTCCCACAGGGGGCCGCGAAGCGGCGGGTCCTTGCGCGAGTTTTCGTAGCCGAGCAGCACGTCGCCCAGCGGGACGTGGTTCGGGTAGCCGGGGCCGGCCGGCTCGGCGCCCCCGACCGTCGGCTGACTCAGCCCGTCGACGTAGCGGAAGTGGCCATAGGTTTTTGCGTTGAAGGCGGCGATGTAGCGCTGCGTCGGCTGCACCGAGAGGATGCGCACACCTGCGCCGCACTGTCCCAAGCGCACGACGTCCGCGAGCAGCGGATGCGGCGTTGCTGGCTGCGGATGGGCGAAGAAATCGTCGAACGTGCTCGACGGCACGCGGCGGGTGGCGAGCTGCACGATCACATGCACCGAGCTCATCTCCACCCGCTGCCCCGGCGGTGTGGGGATGGGCCAGTTGACTTCAGGAAGCGTCCAGCGTGTGGGGTGGTTGTAGTCGACGTCGCCGAGGATGCTCGCGCGCGCCGCCATACCCTCGCGAAACTCGATCGGCATGCACTCCAGCGTGCCGGCCGGCACGCCGGCCACGCGCAGGCCTTCGAGGGTGAAGGCGACGTTGAGGCAGGGGGTCACCAAGTTACCGGCCGGGATCGGCGTGCTGCCACGCGTCACCCGCGGCTCCAGGTATTCCAGCAGGGCCTGCGCGGCGGCGGCGTTCTTCAGCTCGATGAGCACGACGCAGCCGTGGGTCATCTCGAGGTACTGGTCGACGACGATGCCCCCCTGGGCCTTGTCGGGCTGGAAGACGGACGGCGTCGGTGCGGCCACCGGCTTCTGGGCCTGGGCCTGCTTCTCCGCCTCGGTCAGCCCCAGCACCCATTTCAGCGCAGCCTGCTCGGAGGGTAGGCGGCCTTTCGGTGAGGCCTGCTTCAAGGCCGGGAGCGCGCTGGCGAGAAACAGGCGCGCCGCCAGCAGCAGCACATCGGCATCGTCGTGCGGCTTGGGGGCCCCTTGCGGAAGGTACATGTCGGCCAGGCGGTACACCGTGGTGAGCGCCGGCCAGGCCTGTTCGAGCAAGGCGGGCCCCGCCGGTGGCGCCGGTGCGGGTTTGCTGGCCAGAGGCAGCAGACGGCCTTGCTCGCGGTCGCGGAAGTAGTGCAGGTCATCCACCGTCAGCGGGCTCGCCGTGTAGACGAACTCCGTGCCCACCTGCGCCGAGCGCACCCACGCGATGTATTCGCCGTAGCTGTGGTTGCACGAGGTGAGGTAGCCGTCGCAGTTGCAGAAGATCACGTCGAGCAGCGGCCCAAGGTCGCGCCAGATGTGGCGCATGTAGGGCTCCCAGCCGCCGTCGAAGGTGACGGCCAACAGCAGCTGCGGCTTGAAGGGGTCGCCGATGAAGGCGAGGCGGAAGGAATGGATCGCGCGGATGCGGTCGATCGCATCCTCGATCAGCGGCGTGGGCTGCGCCTCCTGCGACGAGGTGCGCCCCGCGCTCAGCGTGGTGAGCAGGATGCGCAGACGGCTCTGGTAGCTGCGCGCATCGTAGGCAGGCGCGAAACCCGTCTTGATGGTCGCCACCAGCGTGAGGTCGCTCGTGCCCAGCAGGCTCTTGGTCTTGGTCGGAGGGACTTGGTACATGGTGGCGGGCCTCGTGAGCGTAGACATGGGGCGCACTCCGTCAGAGCGGCGGGCGGATGCGCAGGTTGGGTCGCGGGCGAGGTGTGTAGGGCTGCTGGGCGACGCTGGCCGACAGCGCCCGTTCGGCGTCCTGCAGCGCGGCCAGCACGCCCTGCAGCGCCGCGGCCTGCGAGGCGAGCAGCTGCGACGATTCATCCCCGTGCAGCGGTGCCGCCTGGGTGGCCGCCTCGATGTGTTCGCTTAGGGGCTTGGCGAACTTGGAGGCCCGGGCCGATGCACCGAAGCCCGCCAGGTTCTCGACGAGACAGTCGCGAAGGATGTTGAAACGCACCCAGCGGTGCTCGTGCCACGCAGGCGCAAGGCCGTCGGGCCCGGCTTCGAGCACGAAGCGCTTGAGCAACCGGATCGCGGCCTCGCGGCCCACGTCGGCCAGCAGCCGGATCTGCCGGCCGTCCATGAGGATGTTCAGGCCACCGATGCCCGGCGAGAGCCCGACACGCACCACCCGGTCGCGCACGCCGGGCAGACGGGCGAGCGTGGCGTCGTTCCAGTCCTTGACCGTGGCCAGCATGGCACCGACGAAGCCGCCCAGGCGGCCGCCCGGCCGGTCGTCGAAGTCCTGCCAGACCTCTTCGATCGGTTGGTTGTGGCGCTTGGGCAGCTGGATCGAGTCGAACATCTGGTCGCGCTCGGTCTTGCCTTTTTCGGTGTCTTCGATCAGGTCGCGCAGCGAGATGCCGAAGGTGGGCCAATCGGGCACCGCGCTGTCGAAGAGGTGGATGGGGAAGTTGGAGCAGAAGCCGCCATCGGCGAAGAGGCAGCGGCGAATGCGTGCGTCGACGCTCCCGTCGGGCCGATGCTTATGTTCGACGACCCACAGCGGCACCGCGTTGAAGAGCACCGGAAAACTCACGCTCATGCGCGCGGCCACCACGATCGGAAGCTGCCGGCCGGGCAGGCGCCGGAAGGGCTCGCCACCCGCGTCATAGGCGGCCAACCGGCTCCTGGGGTAGGGCTGCGCATCGCCGGTGTAGGGCTGCGAGGCCTCGACCATGTGGTCGACGACCGCATCGGGGAAGAGACGACGCATTTCGCCCGGCAGGAAGTACAGCACCGAGCTTTCCACCTCATCGGGGTCGTCGGAGCGCGGGAAGAGACAGGGCCGCCCAAGCGTGAGGTTGGCAGTGAACATCTGCAGCCGGATCGCAAGCTCGTCGCCGGCGGCCCGCGTGCCGAGCGTGTCGGACGGCGCACCCGGGGCGGCCTCGAGGTCGGCGAAGGTCAGCGGGGCCTTGTCGAACGGGCGTCCGGCCACCTCCTGGATGAGGTTGTGCAGCCAGACCGTGAGCGGCGGGCGCGGTGCACCGGGTGACGGGTCTTTCCCGGTGCACAGGCCATAGCCGTCGTCGAGCACTCGCCGCACGTCGCCCCACAGCGCATCGATGCCCCACCACACGCCCAGCACGATCACGAAGAGCGTGCTTCCCACGCCGATCGCGAAGCGATAGGTCGTCTGCTGCACGGCCACGATGAGCGCGATGCCCACCAGCAGCAGCACCGCCAGCACCAGCGGCCAGAGGAAGTAGCTGGCAAAGAATTCCCCGACGAGCCTGTTGCCGGGCTTGGCGAGCCCGCGCACCAGCGTGTTGAAGAGGCGCTGCTTGCCTTCGGCGGGCTGGAACAGCCACTCCAGGTTCGTCCGGCCGTCGGTGCAATCGGCAACTTCAGCGGTGCGCTCGAGCAAAGTCTGGAAGCCTTGCGCCGAGCCGTGCCGGCGCCGGTACTCAGCCGCTGCCGCTAGCGCCGCGGAGCCAGCACCCGACGAGGCTCCGCCCAAGCTGCGCAGGCGGTAGACGCTCGCCAGCGTGCAGATGGCAGGCGGGTAGGCGATGGCGCTGGTGATGCCGCCGGTGAGGATCAGATCGCAGTAGCGGTCTGGCGGCGCCATGTCCGTGAAGGCGGGCAGCGGAGGGGCTGCCTCGACGCTCTCGTGGTGTGACCGTTCCATGACGCTCCCTGCGGTCGAACTCCGTGCCTGCGGAGCTTTGCAGTGTGGGCGCGACATGCCGGGCCGCGCATCCTCCTCGTGGAGGATGCCATCCGGCGGCATCGAGTGCCAACGGGGTTTGCGTGGGCGCGGAGCCCTGGCGTTTGCTGGTTAGCCCTTGGCCGCCGCCGACGCCGCCTTCGGCGGCTCGAAACGCTGCTCGGGCTTGGGCGCCCGGGCGTAGAGCCCTTCCACCTTCGGCAGGGCCATCTCGATGTCGCGGATGCGCGTCGGCCCCGAGGGGTGGGTCGACAGGAACTGCGGCGGTGCACCCTTGCTCGCCTGGCCCATCTTGTTCCACAGGCTCACGCCGGCGCGTGGGTTGTAGCCGGCGCGGGCGGCGAGTTCCATGCCGACCAGGTCGGCTTCGGACTCGTCTTCGCGGCCGAACTTGAGCGTGAGGAGCTGGCCGCCCATGTCGGCGGCCATGCGGCCGGCGTTGCCCAGGCCGAAGATGGCGGCGCCGAGTTCGATGGCGCCGCGCGTGGCCAGTGTCTTGCCCATGCGCTCACGCGCATGCTCGCGCAGCGCGTGGGCAACCTCGTGGCCCATCACCATCGCGACCTCGTCGTCGGTGAGCTGCAGCTGCTGCAGGATGCCGTAGTAGAAGGCGATCTTGCCGCCTGGCATGCAGAAGGCGTTGATCTGCTGCGAGCCGAGCAGGTTGATCTCCCACTTCCACGACTTGGCGCGCGGGTTCCATTCGTCGGTGAACGGGATGATGCGCGACGCAATGGCGCGCAGGCGGATGACCTGCGGGTGGTTGTCGGGTGCGAGCGCCTTCTTCTCGGCCGCCTGCTGCTTCATGGCCGCGTATTGCGACTGCGCGGCGCCTTCGATCTGGTCGGCTGACACGAACTTCGAGAACTGCGATTCCTTGCCCACCTCGACGCCTTCGCGGGCCCAGGCCGGCATGGCGGCGAGGCCGGCGCCCGCGGCGAGCGCGCCGGTGAAGAGGCGACGGCGGTGCAGGAAACAACCGCAGCCCTGCTGGTGCCCTTCGGGCGACAGGGGCGGCTCGGGCAGTTCGGCGTCGTGTCGGAAATGGGAGGTCATGGGGACAGTCATGGCGTCTCGGATCACGAAGGGCAAATGTTGTTCCCGCCGGCGCGACTTCAAGCTCAGTCGTCGGCCAGGGCGGCGCGCGGGTCGACTTCGAGCGCCTGCACCGGGCGGCGCAGCCACCACAGCATCACGAGCGCCGGCGCGGCCAGCACGGTGGAGAGGATGAAGAACGTCGGCCAGCCGATGGTCTCCGCCATCACACCGGCCAGCGGCCCCACCCAGACCCGACCGACCGACGCGAAAGCCGACAGCAAGGCGTACTGGGTGGCGGTGAAGCGCTGGTTGCACAGGCCCATCAGGAAGGCGACGAAGGCGGCGGTGCCCATGCCGCTGGCGATGTTCTCGGCGGCGATCACCATGATGAGCCCGCCATCGACCGGGGTCGCCTTGTCGAGCCAGACGAGGTACCAGTCGAAGGCCGGCACCACGAAGCCCGGCAGCACGCCCTTGCCGGTGACGGCGAGCCACCAGAAGCCGAGGTTGCTCACCATCTGCAGCACGCCGAAGAGCATCAGCGCGCGCCAGAGGCCCAGCTTGAGCATCAGCAGGCCACCCACCAGTGCGCCGCCGATGGTGAGCCACAGGCCGATCAGCTTGTTGGCGACGCCAAACTCGGCCTGCGTGAAGGCCATCGACTGCAGCAGGAAGGGCGTCATCAGCGAGCCGGCAAACGCATCGCCGAGCTTGTAGAGCACGATGAAGCCGAGAAACGCCCCCGCGCCCTCCTGGCTGAAGTAGCTGCGCAGGCCGCCGAGCAGGGTCTCGAAGCGCAGCGCGCGGGCCACCCAGGCGGCGAGCGGCAGGGTCAGGCCGACACCGAGCACGAGTACGAGCAGCTGCGTCCACTTGGCCTGCAGGGCCGGTGACAGCGTGGTCGAGGCCCACAGCGGCGCCAGCAGCGCTTTGGCGACGGTGGGCCCGAGGCGATCGGTCAGCACCACACCGGCCGCCACGGCCAGCAGCACGCCGAAGAAGCCGAGCAGGTCGCGCCGCGCCGCGCTCGTGGGCTTGAGCGTGGCGTCGACGCGTGGCAGGAAGAGCAGCGACACCACCGCCGCCCCCACCATCAGCCAGGCCATCACGCGGTAGACCTCGGGCCATGTCCAGTGGCCGCCTTGCGTGGGGTCGGCCCAGATGAAGGCGATGCCGCCCGAGAAGATCATCGCCAGCCGGTAGCCCAGCACGCTGGTCGACGCGCCCAGGCCGCGTTCGCGCGCGGGCAGGAGGTCGGTGCGGTAGGCGTCGATGACGATGTCTTGCGAGGCCGAGATGAAGGCCACCAGCACCGCGAGCAAGGCAAAGAGGCGGATCGACGCCGTGGGCGAGGTGCTCGACATCCACCACAGCGCCAGCGCCAGTGCGAGCTGCGTCACCACCAGCCAGCCGCGGCGCCGGCCGAGCCAGGGCAGCTCGAATCGGTCCATCAGCGGCGCCCAGAGGAACTTGAAGGTGTAGGGCAGGCCGACCACGCTCAGGAAACCGATGGTGGCGATGTCGACCTTGTCCAGGCTCAGCCACGCCTGCATGGCCTGGCCGGTGAGCGCGAGCGGCAGCCCCGAAGCGAAGCCCAACAGGGCCACGACGATCAGGCGGCGCCAGGCATCGAGGCGGGCGTGCAAGGGCTGGGAAGGGGCAGCGGTGACAGGCATGTGGCGGCGATTCTAGGAAGCGGCTCCTGGAACACGCCTCAGCGCTCACCGGGATGGAAGCGCTGGTCCACCCAGCGCAGGAGGTCCTGCCACATCTGCCGCATCTCGGCGTCGGTGGGTGCGCGCAGCGCGTTGGGCAGCTCGATGGTCACCACCGGCACGCCCTTGTGCACGCCGCCGTAGTGGCCGAGCGAGCCGGGGAAGATGCCCACACGTTCCAGCTCGAGCCGGCCCAGGCGCTGCGGCGGCTCGCGAGGGCCGTCGTAGTCGAGCACGCCGTAGGGCGCGTGCACGCTCACGATGAGGTCGGGCTTCCACGCGCTGATGGTGTCGACGAGGAAGCGGCTCTCCGGCTCCGACAGCGCCGCGCGGCCCGGGTAGCGGCGCGGGTCGCGGCGGGTGCGCTTCTCCCAGTACACCGGCGCTTCCTGCGCCCAGCGCGGGGTGGGGAAGTTGCGGTTCAGGTCGACCCGGTTGGCGTTGACGCGCGTCGGCTTGGGCAGCATCAGCCCGTCGGGGTTGAGCGCCGGCACGAAGCGCCAGTCGAGCCCGTGCGGCGAGAGGCCGGCGTGGGCGATCCAGTGGAAGACGAGGGACGACGACGACAGCTCGTCGCCGTGGATGCCGCCCACCACCAGCACCCGGCGTGGCACCGTGGGTGCCGGGCCGACCCAGGGCGTGGCGTCGTCGCCACGCGCGTGCACGTCGCGCCGGTACAGCGGCACGCCGCGCACCGACTGCGCCCCCGAGGGCATGAGCCGCGCCTCTTCGCACAGGCCGCGGCTCACGCCGGGCAGGCGGCGCGACCATTCGGTGCACTGCGGCACGGCCGCCGCCAGGCTGCTGGCGGCCAGAAGCGGGGCAGCGAGCCAAACCCGCGCTGGGCGTGAAGTTTTCATGGCTGGGGGAGTGTATGGGTTCACTTGCCCCCCGAGATGGGAGTTGGCCTTGTCGGAAGGGCTCCGCCACAATGTCCGAATGACCGCCTTGCTGCGCCCGCTCACCCCCGCCTTTTCCTCGCAGGAATTTCGGTCGGCACTGGGCGCTTTCGCCACCGGCGTGACGGTTGTCACCGCACTCGATGCCACCGGCCGGCCCGTCGGCCTGACAGCCAATTCCTTCAACTCGGTCTCCTTGTCGCCGCCGCTCGTGTTGTGGAGCCTGTCGCGCCGCGCGGGTTCACTGCCCGCCTTCAGCGGCGGCTCGCACTACGCGATCAACATCCTCGCCGCCCACCAGCGCGCGCTGGCCGAGCGCTTCGCCTCGAAAGACGTCGACCGTTTTGCCGGCGTGGCCTTTCGCCAGGGCGCGGGCGGTGCGCCGGTGCTCGAAGGCAGCGCCGCGGTGTTCGAGTGCTTCAACCGCAGCCAGTACGAGGAAGGCGACCACGTCATCTTCGTCGGCGAGGTCGAGCGGTGCGAGCGGCGCGAGGGTGCGTTGCCGCTGATCTATCACGGCGGGCGGTACTTCACCGAATTGCCGCTGTAAGCGGCTCCACATTGGGGGCCTGAGCGGCGCCAAGGGGCTGGGGTGAACAAATCCCTCCGTGTCCCCCGACGAAGGCCGCTCCCGCGGTCTTCGTCTCCTCCTTTACCTCCGGGATTTGCTCACCCCAGCCCCTTGGCGCGACACACCCTGCCCACTCAAAAACGCGGCAGAGCAGTGCGCTTCGCGAGGAGGGCTTGGGATGCGGATTCCGTAGGTAAAGGAAGGAATTGATGAACGCGGGAGCGTTCATCAAGGAGGGACACGGAGGAATCCGCATCCCAAGCCCTCCTCGCCGCTCAGAACTCAGAAGCGCTTTCGAGCAAACGCCACAAACCACGGCACGCAATCCGCATTCGCCATCGCATCGAGCTTGAACACGAGTTCAGGCGGCGTGCCCATCAGGAGCTTCTTCACCGGCAATTCCATCTTCTTGCCAGAGAGCGTGCGCGGAATCGCGCTCACCTGGAAGATCTCGTTCGGCACGTGACGCGCAGACAAAGCCGTCTTGATCGCCTCGCGCAGACGCTTGTCGAGCGCCGCATCGAGCGTCAGGCCCTCACGCAGCACCACGAAGAGCGGCATGTAGCTTTCGCGCCCGAGGTATTCAAGGTCGACCACCAGGCTGTCGAGCACTTCGGGTTGCGCTTCCACGGCGCGGTACAGCTCGGCGGTGCCCATGCGGATGCCGTGGCGGTTGATGGTGGCGTCGCTGCGGCCGTAGATGATGGCGCCACCGCGTGGTGTGATGCGGATCCAGTCGCCGTGGCGCCAGATGCCGGGGTACATGTCGAAGTAGCTGTCGTGGTAGCGCTGGTTCTGGGCGTCGTTCCAGAAGTACAGCGGCATCGACGGCATCGGCTTGACGCACACGAGTTCACCCACCTCGTCCACGAGCGGCTGGCCCTGTTCGTTCCACGCTTCCACCGCGGCGCCCAGGCAGCGGCATTGCATCTCGCCTTCCACCACCGGCAGCGTGGGCAGGCCGGCGATGAAGGCGCCCGCGAAATCGGTGCCGCCCGAGATCACCGAGAGCCAGATGTCCTTGCCGCCGACCTTGGGCACGTGGTCGTAGGCCCAGCGGTAGCACTCGGTCGCCAGTGGCGAGCCGGTGGCGCCCAGCGCGCGCAGATGCGAGAGCTTCAAGATCTCCTTCGGCTTCACCCCGGCCTTCAGGCAGCTGGCGAAGAAGGCGCTGCCGGCACCGAAGAAGGTCGCCTTCGCGTCGTCGACGAAGCGCCAGAGGGTCGACCAGTCGGCATGGCCGCTCTTGCCCGCCGGGCTGCCGTCGTAGAGGCAGATCGTCGTGCCGAGCAGGAGGCCCGCCACCTGCGAGTTCCACATGATCCAGCCGGTCGCGCTGTACCAGTGGTAGCGGTCGCCGGTGTCGACCGTGGCCCCGAGGTTGTTGTGCAACCCGAGCATCTTGAGCGCCTCGAGCACCACGCCGCCGTGGCCGTGCACGATGGGCTTGGGCAGGCCGGTGGTGCCGCTGCTGTAGACGACCCACAGCGGGTGGTCGAAGGCGACCCACGTCGGCGCGAGTGTGGCGTCGTCGGCGGTGAGGGTGTCGAAGTCGTGCACCTGCCGCGTGGTGCCCGCCAGGCGAGCGGGTGCGGTGGCCTCGTCGAGGTAGCGCCACACCACCACGTGCTGCACGCTGGGCAGCTCGGCGAGCAGGCCTTCCAGCACCGGCATGCGGTCGTGTGCGCTGCCGCCGTACACATAACCATCGCAGGCGATCAGCACCTTGGGCTCGATCTGGCGGAAGCGGTCGAGCACCGCCACCGGGCCCATGTCGGGTGAACACACCGACCACACGGCGCCGAGGCTCGCCACCGCCAGGAAGGCGACGGCCGTCTGCGGCGTGTTGGGCAGGAAGGCGACGACACGGTCGCCCGCGCCCACACCGAGCGTCCGCAGGTGCGCCGCCAGCGAGGCCACCTGCCGCCGCAGCTCGGGCCAGCTCAGCTCCTGCAACTCGCCCCGCTCACGCATGCGCTCGTTCTGGAACACGATCGCCGGGTGGCCGGCCGCGTGCGCCGCGTCGGCGTGGCGGAACACCTGCTGCACGTAGTTGAGCTGCGACCCGGGGAACCATTGCGCACCGGGCATCTTTTCTTCCACCAGCACCGTGCTGCGCGGGCTGGGCGATTGGATGTCGAAGTAGTCCCACACGGAGGACCAGAACGCATCGAGGTCGTCGACCGACCAGCGCCACAGCGCGTCGTAGCGCTCGGTCGTCGTCGCATCGAAATTCAGGCCGCGCTCTTTCGCCAGCCAACGGGTATAGCGCGTGATCTGCGGCTCGGGAAGGGTGCTCATGGGTCAGGGCTTCTTCAACTTGGTGGTGTCGATGTCCACGTACTGCCACCAGTCGAGCCAGAAGACCGGGCGGCGGTAGCCCACCAGCGAGGCATCGGTGAGGTCGGTGAGGATGCGGTGCACGCCGATGCGGTAGGGCATGTAGGCGACGACGATCTTCGTCGCCTCGTCGAAGAGCGCGAGGCGATCGGGCCCGTCCGGCAGCATCTTCATGCGCTCGTAGACCGCATCGAAGGCCTTGAGCTGGAAGCGCGCGAGGTTGCCCTTGCCGGTGGACGGGCCGTAGTCGCGCTCCAGCGAACCCTGGCCGTCGGGCGAGGCGGCCGACGAGCCCACCCGCCAGGTCGTGAACTGGCCCGACCGTGCGGCCTTCAGGTTCTCGGGCCACTGTGCGACCTTGAGCGACAGGCGCAGGCCGAGCGCGTCCATGTCTTTCTTGAAGAGCTCGTCAAGCTGGCGGCTGCTGCCGTCGGACTGGGTCAGCATCTCGATCACGAGCGGCGACCCGTCGGGCCGCTCGCGCCAGCCATCGCCATTGCGGTCGACCCAGCCGTAGAGATCGAGCAGGGCGCGGGCGCGGGCCGGGTTGTATTCGCTCATCTCGGTGCGCCGGTCGGCCGAGTAGCCGGTGGTGAAGGGCGTCATCATCGACTGGGCGCGGATGGCCTGGCCGCGCCGCGCGAGCTGGATCTCGCGGTCCACATCGTTGCCGAGCGCGATGGCGCGGCGCAGTGCCACCTGCGCAGGGGTGTAGCCGCCGACGACCGGGCTCTCCATGTTGAAGACGAGCAGCGTGACGTCGGAGCCCGGCACGCGGTGCGCGTGCACGCCGCGTTTGACCAAGTGCGGCGCGAGCTTGCCGCCCGGCAACGCCTGATCGGCGAACTCGTTGGGCAGGCGCTCGATGAAGCTCTGCTCGCCGTTGAGGAAGGACAGCCAGCGCGGTTGCGCCTGTTCGATGACCGACACCTCCACCCGGTCGATCATCGGCAGGCGCTTGCCCTTGAAGCGCTGGAGCAGCGCCTGGCCTTCGACGTCATCGGCATTGGGTTGGGCGTCGTAGACGTCGTCGCGGTAGTTCGGGTTGCGCTCGAGCACCATCTTCGAGCTGCGCCGCCAGTCGGCCAGCCGGAACGGCCCGGTGCCCACCGGGTGCTCCATGATGCGGTCGCCGTAGAACTCGACCACTTCGCGCGCCATCGCACCTGCGGCCACGTCGCGCCCGACCCAGACCGAGTACAGGTGCCGCGGCCGCGACTCGCGCAGCTTCACGCGGAAGGTGTAGCGGTCGAGCGCCTTCAGGCCTTCGACCTCGCGGTCGTAGTCGAAGGGCTTGCCCGACTTCAAAGCCTCGTCGCGCAAGGCCTGCAGCCCGATGATGCCTTCGTCTTCCAGCGACGGGTGCCCGGGCGACTTGACCTTCGGGTCGTACACCCGCTTGACCGAGTAGACGTAGTCTTCGGCGACCAGCTCGCGCTTCTTGCCCTTGAACGCCGGGTCGTCGGCGAAGTAGATGCCCGGCTTGATGCGGAAGACGAAGGTCTTGTAGTCGTCGCTGATCTCCGGCATGGCCACCGCTGTGGAGGGCTTCAGCTTGTAGGGCCGGGCCAGCGGGTCATAGCTGAGCGGCGCATCGAAGATGTGGGCGGTGATGACGCGCGAGTACAAATCGCTGATCTGCGCCGGGTCGAAGCCCGTCTCCGCGACGGGGAACGCATAGCGCAACACCTTGGGCGCGCTGCCGGCAGATTGCGCCTGCACCGCGGGCGCCGCCATCACCATGAGCAGCGCCATCAAAGCAGCACCGAGGCCACGCTTCATCGATCGGTCTCCAGGAAAGTTCGCGTCAAAGTCTAAGGCGCATGGACTCGGTGGCGGCATGCAAGTTGCGTGGCGATGACCCGGGCAAACGCGGGGCGATTCGCCGGGGGGCCCCGCTTAGACTCGCGCGCTGATCGACCCCCTGGACGCCCGCACACCACACCACATGGCCGCCTACGTCATCCGCCGATTGCTGCAGATGATCCCCACGCTGCTCGGGGTCTTGCTGCTGGTCTTCCTGCTCTTCAAGTGGGTCGGCGGCGACCCCGCGGAAATCCTCGGTGGGCTGAATGCGAGCCAGGCACAGATCGACGCCATCCGTGAGCAGTTGGGCCTCAACAAGCCCTGGTACGTGCAGCTGTGGATCTACCTCAAGGGCGTGGTCACCTTCGACTGGGGCAAGAGCTGGGCCACCAACGAAGCGGTGAGCAGCATCTTCGCCACCCGCCTGCCGGCGACGCTCACGGTGATGCTGCCCATCCTCCTGCTCGACGTGCTGCTGGCCATCCCCATCGCGATGTGGGTGGCCTACCGGCGCGGCTCGCTGGCCGACCGCACGGCGATGGTGATCACGACGGTGGCGCTGTCGATCTCGTTCCTCGTCTACATCATCCTCGGCCAGTACGTGTTCGGCTTCCAGCTCGGCTGGTTCCCGGTGCAGGGCTGGAGCGACAGCGTGCTCACCAACCTCACCACCTACGTGCCGCTGCCGGCGCTGCTGGCCGTGATGGTGGGCATCGCGCCGCAGATGCGGCTGTACCGCAGCTTCTTCCTCGACGAGCTCGGCCACGACTACGTGCGCACCGCCCGCGCCAAGGGCATGACCGAGAAGACGGTGCTCTTCCACCACGTGCTGCGCAACGCGATGATCCCCATCCTCACCAACGTGGCGCTGATGCTGCCCGGGGTCTTCGTCGGCTCGTTCCTGATCGAGGTGTTCTTCTCCATCCCCGGGCTCGGTCGCGAGATCATCCTCGCGGTCAACCGCAGCGACTACCCGGTGATCCAGTCGGTGGCCATCTACCTCGGCATGCTCACGATGGTGATCAACCTCCTGGCCGACATCCTCTACAAGCTGGTCGACCCACGGGTGGTGCTGAAATGAGCGCGGTGCTGTCGACACCGCAAGCCGTGCCGGTGGTGAAGTCCGATGGCGTGTGGCGGGCCGCCTGGAAACGCCTGCGGTCCGACCGCGTGGGCCTCGCGTCGATGGCCGTCGTGCTGGCGTTCATCGTGCTGATCGTGCTCACGGGCACAGGGCTCGTCGCCAAGGGCTGGCAGAGCGAGGTGGGCGTGGCCAACGCACCGCCCACCTTCATGGGGCCGGCGCCGAAGGTGGAATCGTCGGCGCTGCCGGCGCCCAAGGGGCCGGTGCTCGACATCTCGTCGGTGGACCCGCTCGCGCCGCGCTATGCGGAATGGGCGGCCCGGGCCGCACAGCTCAAGTCGAGCGAGACGCCCAAGGCCGAGACGCTGCCCTTCGGCGCCGACCGCCTGGGGCGCGACGTGCTGGCCAAGGCGGCCAAGGGCACGCAGACGTCGGTGGTCGTGGGCCTCGTCGGTGCGGTGATCGCCGCCCTCATCGGCACGGTGCTGGGCGCCCTGGCCGGCTTCTTCGGGCGACGCGTGGGCGACTTCCTCGAATGGCTCTACAGCGTGTTCACGGCCATGCCCGACATCCTCTTGCTGCTGGTGATGGCGGTGGTGTTCGGCCGCGGCATCGGCAGCGTGGCGATCATCCTCGCACTCGTCGGCTGGACGGGCGTGTACCGGCAGGTGCGCGCCGAGTTCCTCAAGCACTCCGCGCGCGAATATGTGCGTGCGGCCGAAGCGATCGGCGCGTCGACCACTTCGCGCATGTTCCGCCACATCCTGCCCAACGTGAGCCATGTGGTGCTGGTGCGCATGTCGCTGCTGGTGGTGGGCTTCATCAAGTTCGAGGTGATCCTGTCGTACCTGGGGCTGGGCGTGGGCGTCGACGAGGTGTCGTGGGGCACGATGCTGCAGGAAGCGCAGAGCGAGCTGATCCTCGGGCAGTGGTGGCAGCTCGTGGCGGCGACCGCCTTCATGGCGGTGTTCGTCACGGCGTTCTCGCTCTTCACCGATGCGCTGCGCGATGCGCTCGATCCCAAACTGCGAGGCCTCGAATGAGCGCTTTGTTGTCGCTTCAGAACCTGCGCGTTTCGTTCCGTACCGGCAAGGCCGATGGCGTGGTGCAACGCTTCCAGGCCGTCGGCCGCGGCGACGAGGGCGTGAGCTTCGAGGTGCCCGAGAACACCACCGTGGCGCTCGTCGGCGAGTCGGGCTCGGGCAAGAGCGTGACCGCGATGTCGGTGCTCAACCTGCTGCCCGACAACGCCGAGCGCAGCGGCGCCATCACCTTCCAGGGGCGCGACCTGCTGAAGGCCAGCCTGCCCGAACTGCAGGCGCTGCGCGGCCGCGAGATCGCCTGCGTGTTCCAGGACCCGATGAGTTCGCTCAACCCGGTCTTCACCGTGGGCCACCAGCTGTGCGAGCCGCTCATCAAACACCTGGGCCTCACGCCGCGGCAGGCGCTCACCCGCGCCGAAGCGCTGTTGCACGAGGTCGGCCTGCCCGACCCGCAGCGCCGGCTGTCGGCCTACCCGCATGAGCTGTCGGGCGGCCAGCAGCAGCGCGTGATGATCGCGATGGCCATCGCCTGCGAGCCCAAGCTCTTGATCGCCGACGAGCCCACCACCGCGCTCGATGTCACCATCCAGCGCCAGATCCTCGACGTGCTGGGCAAGCTCAAGCAGCAGCACCGCATGAGCATGCTCTTCATCAGCCACGACCTGGGGGTGGTGGGCGAGATTGCCGACCACGTGGTGGTGATGCGCTCGGGCACCGTGCGTGAGCAGGGCGCGGTGGCGCGTGTCTTCGCCGCCCCGCAGGACGCCTACACGAAGGCATTGCTCGCCTGCCGGCCGACGCTCGCCAACCGCGGCGCGCGGCTCGCCACCATCGACGACCACATCGCCGGGGTCGTGACCAGTGCCCCCGCCAAGCCGAAGAACGCGAACGCCCCGGTCGTGATCGAAGCGACCGCGCTGCGCAAGAGCTACTGGCTGCGCCGCGGAGTGTTCGGCCGGGCCGAGTTCAAGGCCGTGAAGGGCGCGACCTTCACGCTGCGGCGTGGGCATACGCTCGGCGTAGTGGGCGAATCGGGCTCGGGCAAGACGACGATGGGCCTTGCGCTCCTGCGCCTGCACGACCCCAACGGCGGCCCGACCGGCGGACAGGTGATGTTCGACGGGCGCGACCTGCTGAGCCTCAAGCGCAACGAGTTGCTGCCCATGCGCCGGCGCATCCAGGTCGTGTTCCAGAACCCGTATGCCTCGCTCAACCCGCGCTTCACCATCGGGCAGACGCTGGTGGAGCCGATGCGCATCCACGGCGTGGGTGCGAACGACGCCGATCGGCAGGAGCGCGCGCGCAAGTTGCTCGCCAAGGTGGGCCTCGACGAAGCCGCGCTCTACAAGTACCCGCACGAGTTCTCGGGCGGCCAGCGCCAGCGCGTGGCCATCGCCCGCTGCCTCACGCTCGACCCCGAGGTGCTGGTGCTCGACGAAGCGGTGAGCGCGCTCGACGTCTCGGTGCAGGCCCAGGTGCTCAACCTGCTCAAGGACCTGCAGGATGAGCTCGGCCTCGCCTACGTCTTCATCAGCCACGACCTCGCGGTGGTGCGCTTCATGGCCGACGAGGTGCTGGTGATGAAGGACGGCGAAGTGGTCGAGCAGGCGAGCGTCGCGCAGATCCTCGACGCACCGCAGCAGGACTACACCCGCCGCCTGCTCGCCGCCGTGCCGCGCGGCCTGCCCCGCGCCGCCGCCGCCTGACCCTTCGAAAGGGGAGGGCTTGACACTTCGCACGATCGTGCGAAGATATGCCCCATGGAAACCAAGACCGAACGCAGCGAGCTCACCCTCGCCGCGATCCTCGACACCTCGCTCGCGATGGCCGCCGCCGATGGGCTGGACAGCCTGACGATCGGCGAAGTCGCCAAGCGCCTGGGCCTGTCGAAGAGCGGCGTATTTTCACGCATCGGCTCGCGCGAAGCCTTGCAGGCCGCGGTGATCGACGAGTACGGCCGCCGTTTCCTGGCCGACGTGTTCACCCCCGCGATGCGCGAGCCGCGCGGACTGCCGCGGCTCAACGCGATCATGCGCCTGTGGATGCAGCGGGCCCGTGACGTCGAGATCAAGATGGGCTGCCTCTACACCGCGGGCGCCTTCGAGTTCGACGACCGCGAGGGCCCGCTGCGCGAGCTGCTGCTGACGCACGTGCAGCGCTGGCGCACCGCGCTGCGCCGCACCGTGCTGCAGGCGGTGGAGGCCGGCCACCTCGACCCCGACCTCGACCCCGACCAGCTCGTGTTCGAGCTCGACGGCCTCTTCGTCACGCTGATGCGCGAGGCGCGTTTCCTGCGCGACCCGCGTGCCGCCGACCGCGCCTGGACCGCCTACGAGCGGATCATCAGCTCGCTGCAAGTTCCTTCCCGTCGTTGACGGGGGCGCCGTGATGCACCCCGCCGACGTTTTTGCTGGCCAAACTTCGCACGATCGTGCGACACAAGGAGTTGAACCATGTTGATCGTTGTGCTGCTCGGACTCGTGGGCGCGCTGGCGTGGGCCGGCGCGTGGTTGCAGGACGTGTGGGCTTCCGTGCCACACCGCAATGCCGACTTCCAGCTCTAGGAGGCCCCAGATGACGACCCCCACCGTGGCCCCCGCGGCCACCCCCAACCCGGCCGCCGCGTTCTACGCCGGCCTCATCGCCCGCAGCCTGGGCGCTGCACTGCGGGTGTCGCAGTCGGTCGCGCCAGCGGCAGCCACCCGGCTCGCGCTGCGACTCTTCTTCACCCCGATGCCGCTCAAGCTCGCCGCGCGGCGGCGCCCGCTGCCCGCGGGCTGGCAGGTCGAGCACTGGCCTTTCGAGCAAGGCGCGATGGCCGTCTACCGGCGACGCCCCGAAGGGAAGGGCGAGCGGCCCACCGTGCTGCTCGTTCACGGCTGGGCCGGCGACGCCCAGCAGATGCTCCTGCTGGCCGACACGCTGCATGCGGCCGGCCTCGACCCGGTGCTGCTCGACTTCCCGGCCCATGGCCGCAGCGCCGGCTGGCGCGCCACGCTGCCGCAGTTCGTGCGGGCGCTGTGGGCGGCCTCGGCGCGGCTTGGGCCGCTGCATGGCGTGGTCGCCCATTCGCTCGGGGCGCTGGCCGCCGCCCACGCGGCTGCCAACGGGTTGCCGGTGCAGCGGCTGGCGCTGCTCGCGCCTTCGCCGCCACCGGCGCTCTTTCTTCAATGGTTTGCACGCAGCCTCGGCCTGGGCGACGGCCTGCCGCAGCGCATGGGCACCTGGATCGAGCGGGTGGAAGGCGTGCCTCTTCAGCGCTTCGAGCCCGGCTGGCTCGGGCTGCACGTGGCGCAGCCCACGCTGGTCGTGCACGACGAGCACGACCGCGTCTCGCCGCTGGCGGTGGGCCAGCGCCTCGCGCAGGCGCTGCGGGGCGCCTCGCTGCTGGTGACACACACCCTCGGCCACCGGCGCGTGCTGGGCGACGCGGCGGTGGCCGCGGCCGTGACGGCCCACCTGCAGGCGGCCCGAGGCTCCCAGCACGACCCCGGGCGACCAAACGGGTCAGAGGTGTAACGCCGCCCTTACGCTTTGACAAAAAACGGCGCGGCCGGCCATCAAAACGTGGCCGGCGTCGTCGAAAGTCTCACGAAAAACCGCAAGTCAGCACTGGCACGGAAGCTGCGCCTGGAGTCGCATACCGCCGCCGCAGGCCCAGAGAGACCAGGCAGGCGAGACATTCACAGGACGTCGTGCCATGCCGTTGTTTCATCGCTCCACCTCCTCTGCATCGCAAGCCACGCGCCGCGTGCGCCCGGCCTCGCCCAGCTGCCGCGGAGGCGCTTCGTCGATGCTGCGCCTGGCCCAGCCGGCCGCGCCGCGCCAGGCCAACCTGAGCACCTGGCTCAGCCGCGCGGCCAGCGTGCTGGCCCCGCCCGCCGCGCAGTCGCTGGCGGTGCGCCCGAGCGAATTCGCCCCCAGCCGCTGGCTGGTCGGCCACTGACCGGGAGGCCCTCCATGAGCGAGCCGACCGTGTCCCGCGTGACGCTGCCGAGCACCGCACGCGCACCCGTGCAGCGCCGCAGCGCGCCCGATTCGAGCTGGGCCACGCTGCCCGCCGACCGTTCGTTCAAGGTTTTGCAGCCCAGCCGCACGCCTGCGCAGCTGTCGCTGTTCCCGCCGCCGGGGCTCAAGCCCCACGGCCGTTGATTCGAGATAAGTGAGAGAGGGTTTTTCGACGTGTGACGTCCAAGGGAAGCGGGCAATTCGGGGTGGATGAGAGCGAGCTCCCGAGACCTGTCCCGCTTCCCTATCTTTTTCGTCCTGTCGAACCCGCGTCATCCCCATGACGCACTGACCCCGCCACTCCTACACTGCCGCGCACAAACTGCGCGAGCAAGGAGACAGGAGATGGCCCTCTTCCCCGAATGGCGCGTGAAGCGCCCCGTACCCGGCATCGTGGTGGCGCCCGACGAGCGCCTGCCCTGGCCGCAGACCTTCGCCATGGGCGTCCAGCACGTGATCGCGATGTTCGGCGCCACGGTGCTCGCGCCGCTGCTGATGGGCTTCGACCCCAACGTCGCCATCCTCATGAGCGGCGTGGGCACGCTGATCTTCTTCTTCATCGTGCAAGGCCAGGTGCCGAGCTACCTGGGCTCGAGCTTCGCCTTCATCGGCGTGGTGATCGCCGCCAGCGGCTACGCCGGCAAGGGGCCCAACCTCAACCTCGGCGTGGCGCTCGGCGGCATCATCGCCTGCGGCGTGATCTACACGCTGATCGGCCTGCTGGTGCACTTCACCAACGTGCGCCACTTCCGCTCGAGCACCATCGCCGGCCTGGAGGTCGACGAGGTGGAGCAGGGCCAGGCCGTGCACTGGATCGAGCGGCTGATGCCGCCTGTCGTCACCGGCTCGGTGGTGGCCGTGATCGGGCTCAACCTCGCGGGCGTGCCGATCAAGAACATGGCCCCGACCTCGTTCGACGCATGGATGCAGGCCATCACCTTCGTGAGCGTGGGCCTGGTCGCGGTGTACACGCGCGGCATGACGCAGCGGCTCCTGATTCTCGTCGGCTTGATCGCGGCCAGCGTGGTCTACGCAGTGCTCACCAATGGCCTGGGCCTGGGCAAGCCGATCGATTTTTCGGCCATCGCCGCCGCGCCGCTGATCGGCCTGCCGAAGTTCGCGGCGCCGGTGTTCAGCGGCGAGGCGATGCTGCTCATCGCGCCGGTGGCGCTCATCCTCGTGGCCGAGAACCTCGGGCACATCAAGGCGGTGAGCGCGATGACCGGGCGTGACCTGAACCCGATGCTCGGCCGCGCCTTCATCGGCGACGGCGTGGCCACGGTGGTCAGCGGCGCCTCGGGCGGCACCGGCGTCACCACCTACGCCGAAAACATCGGCGTCATGGCGGCGACCAAGATCTACTCGACCGCGATGTTCGTGGTGGCAGCACTGATCGCCATCGTGCTCGGCTTCAGCCCCAAGTTCGGCGCGTTGATCCAGACCATTCCGCTGGCCGTGATGGGTGGGGTGAGCATCGTGGTCTTCGGCCTCATCGCGGTGGCGGGCGCCAAGATCTGGGTCGACAACCAGGTCGACTTCAGCGATAACCGCAACCTCATCGTCGCCGCGGTCACGCTGATCCTCGGCACCGGCGATTTCACGCTCAAGTTCGGCAGCTGGTCGCTCGGCGGCATCGGCACCGCAACCTTCGGCGCCATCGCGCTCTGGGCGCTGCTCGGCCGCAGGAAACCTACTTAAGCCTGCGCCTGCACCGGCAGTGCGCTCGCCGGCTGCGCCTCGGGCAGGCTGGCGGTGAAACAGCTGCCCACGCCCAGCGTGCTTTCCACGCTGAGGCGCCCGCCCATCACCTGCAGCAGCCGCTGGGTGATGACGAGCCCGATGCCGGTGCCTTCGATGCCGCTGCGCTCGATGCCCAGCCGGTTGAAGGGCTCGAAGAGGTGCTCCTGCTGCGCGGCGCTGAGGCCGATGCCGCTGTCTTGCACCTGCAACAGCACCTGGCCATCGGGCGCCACCGGCCAGCGCAGGATCACGGTGCCGCCGGAGCGGTTGTACTTGATCGCATTGCTGAGCAGGTTGACCAGCACCTGCCGCAGGCGCAGGTGGTCGGCACGCACGCAGGTGGTGGGGGCGGCGAGGTCGCGTGCGCTGCGGTCGACGGTGATCGTGACGCCGGCCTGGGCGGCTGCATTGACCACCAGCGAGATCGCCTCGCTCACGACCACGTAGACCGGCACCACCGCCGGCATCAGCGACACGCCGCCGCTCTCGATGCGCGAGAGGTCGAGCACGTCGTTGATCATCGCGAGCAGGTGCGACCCCGCCTGCGAGATGTGGTCGACGCGCGCACGCTGCGCCGGCGTGAGCGGGTGCGCGGTGTCGAGCGCGAGCAGCTGCGCGAAGCCGAGCACCGCGTTGAGCGGCGTGCGTAGCTCGTGGCTCATGCGCGAGAGGAACTGCGTCTTGGCCGCGTTGGCGCGCAGCGCCGCCTGCGCGGCCAGCTGGCTCTCTTCGGCCTGCTTGAGCGCGGTGGCGTCGATGATGAGGCCGCGCAGCAGGCGGCGGCCGTCTTCGCTTTGCAGCACGGTGACAAGGCTGCTCATCCAGAGCACACGCCCGTCGGCGGCGATGAAGCGGTATTCGATGGACTGCGGCGTGCCGGCGAGCTGCACCGCGATGATCTCGCTCACCGCGCGGTCGCGGTCTTCGGGGTGCACGCGGGTCGCCCAGAAGGCGCGCTCCATCCAGCGGGCGGGCGCGAAGCCGGTGATGGCCTCGGCCTTGTCGCTCACGTAGGTGAAGCGGCGCTCTTCGAGGTCGGCCTCCCAGAAGATGCCGTCGACCGAATTCACGAGGTCGAGAAAGCGCTGCTGGCTGCTGCGCAATGCGGCATCGGCCTGCATGCGCTCGGTGATGTCTTCGGCCACCACGATGAGGTAGTCGGGGCTGCCGTCGGGCTTGCGCACGAGCGAGGTGTTGGCGTTGACCCAGACCGCGTGGCCTTCGGCGTGAAGGTAGCGCTTGGTGCAGTGGTAGCGCGGGACCTCGCCGGCCAGCAGCCGCGCGCGCAGGGTTTGCTCGGCGGGCAGGTCGTCGGGGTGGGTGACCTGGTCGGTGCGCAGCTTCATCTGCGCTTCGCGCGTGCGGCCGAGCATGTCGCACATGCGCTGGTTGATCATGCGCGGCGTGCCGTCGAGCGAGAGCTCGACGATGCCCACGCCGGCCAGGTCGACGGTGGCCTGCAGCTGCGCGCGCTGCTCGCGCAAGGCCTGCTCGGCGGCGCGGCGGGCGCGCTCGGCGCGCACCGCGCCCATGATGGCCGCCACGCTGGTGAAGAGCGGCTGCAGCCGGTCGACCAGCGCCTGGTCGTAGCCGCCGTGGCGGTTGGCCAGGCCCAGCTGGCCCACCATCTCGCCGCCGTGGAAGAGCGGCACGCCGAGGAAGGCGCGCATCGGCGGGTGGCCCGCCGGCAGGCCGCCGCCGCGACGGGGGTCGCTGCCCGGCTGGTTGCTGACGACGACCTCGCCCGTGCGCACCGCGTGACCGAAGAGCGTGCCGAGGTTGTGGAACTCGAGTGCATCACCCTCGCCACCGCGCAGGTGGCGCTCGACCATCGCCCGCGTCGCGTCGTTCCACGAGATGTCGGTCAGGACCTCCATGCGCAGGAAGGGCGCACCGTGTTCGTCGTGCAGCACGTCGGCGATGAAGCCGTATTCGCTGCCGGTGCAGTCGAGCAGGTCGATCAGCAGGGGCTCGAACACCTCGCGAGGAGGCGCCGCGCGGATATAACGAGACTGCACTCGCCCGATGATGGCGGCGAGGTCGTGCGGGCTCACGGGTGGTTCACTCAAGGTCGTCACGCCGCGGTGCAGAGTTCGGGTCACTGTGTCACAGCACCCCAGGCTTGGGAAGGCCTGCCTCTCTTCGAACCTGCTCGAAATACCCACTTTTGTCGCGGCACTTCGGTGTTGCACACTGGTGCGGTCACTGCTTCCTGGAGTCTCGCCGCATGTCACGTTCCAAAGCTGTTCCAAACTTGATCACGCGCCGCCGCGCGCTGGCCGCCGGTGCCGCCTTCATGGCCACACCCACGGCATGGTCGCAAGCTGCGTGGCCCACGGCCAAGCCGGTGCGCATCGTCGTGCCCTTCGCGGCCGGCGGCACGACCGACATCCTGGCGCGTGCGATGGCGCCCGAGCTCAGCAAGGCCTTCGGCCAGACCTTCATCGTCGACAACAAGCCCGGCGCGGGCGGCAACGTGGGCGGCGATCTCGTGGCCAAGTCACCGGCCGACGGCTACACGCTGCTCATGGGCACGGTGGGCACGCATGGCATCAACCAGTCGCTGTACCCGAAGATGCCCTTCGACCCGATCAAGGATTTCGCCCCCATCACCCTGGTGGCCGGCGTGCCCAACGTGGTCGTGATGAACCCGGCGCGTGCCGAAGCCGCCAAGATCAACTCCATCGCCGACCTCATCAAGTACTCGAAGGCCAACCCCGGCAAGCTCAACATGGCGTCGAGCGGCAACGGCACCTCGATCCACCTCTCGGGCGAGCTCTTCAAGAGCATGACCGGCACCTTCATGGTCCATTTCCCGTACCGCGGTTCGGGCCCGGCGCTGCTCGACCTCATCGGCGGCACGATGGACATCATGTTCGACAACCTGCCCTCGGCCATGCCGCACATCAAGGCCGGCAAGTTGAAGGCACTGGCCGTCACCACCGCGCAGCGCAGCGCGGCGCTGCCCGAGGTGCCCACCATCGCCGAAGCGGGCGTGAAGGGCTTCGAGGCCAGCTCGTGGTTTGGCCTGCTCGCCCCCGCCGGCACGCCGGCCGACATCGTCAACCGCATCCAGCAGGAAACGGCCAAGTCGCTCGGCGCGCCCGAGCTGAAGGAGCGGCTGCTGTCGCAGGGCGCCATCCCGAGCGGCATGAAGCCAGCCGAGTTCGCGGCCTACATCGCGGCCGAGACGAAGAAGTGGGAGAAGGTCGTGAAGGCCTCGGGGGCGAAGGTCGACTGATCGGAGACTCCTGACTAGAGATCAGGGAAGCGCTCCTTGAGCGACTTCTGCAACTCCCGCGCTTCCTTGATCGTGGCGGGCAGCGGGCGCTGCTCCTGCTTGATGCGCTCGATGTCCTCGACCATGCAGCGCAGCTCGCGCAGCGTCTCGCGGCCCTCGGCGTCGAGGGTGCCCTTGGGCAGTGCGTCGGCCAGCTTGAGCACCAGCTCGCTCAGCTTGCCGATCTGCATGCCATACGAGGCGACCTCGCGCAGCACGCGCACCTCGATGTCGGTGTCGCCGGCCTTGGCCAGCAGGGTCGGGCTGATGTCCTGCGTCACCGAGCCGCTCAAGGGCCAGTGCACGATGGGGTTGTAGACGAATGACATGGCAGTCTCCCTGTGGGGACAACATGGTGCGGCGCAGCAACAAACCCGTCAAGGCGACGCCGGCATGGGCCGGCGCCGACAATCGCGCGTGATGCCCGACCCGCACCCACCCCGCCACAGCGCCCTGCGCGAAGACCTCCTCGCCGCCGCCATCGTGTCGGTGCTGCTGATCCCGCAGAGCCTGGCCTACGCGCTGCTCGCCGGGCTGCCGCCGCAGGTCGGCCTGTATGCGAGCGTGCTGCCGCTGGTGGCGTATGCGCTGGTCGGCGCGAGCAGCGTCAACGCGGTCGGCCCGGCCGCCGTGCTGGCCCTGATGACACTGCAGGCCATCGCCCCGCTGGCAGGCCAGGTCGACCCCAGTGTCGCGGCGGTGGTGCTGGCCTTCGAGGTGGGCCTGCTGCTCGCGCTCGCGGCGGTGCTCAAGCTCGATGCGCTCGCCGCGCTCTTGAGCGCGCCGGTGTTGCAGGGCTTCTCGGTGGGGGCGGCGATCTCGATCGCACTCTCGCAGCTGCCGGCGCTGCTCGGCAGCCCAGCGCACGGCGTGCACCTGCGCGCGTTGCTGCGCAGCTGGTGGGAGGCTGCGCAGGCCGGCCCTGCCGTGCACCTGGCCACGGCCGCCTTCGGGCTCGGCTCGCTGGCGCTGCTGCTGCTGGCGCGCCGCCACCTGCAAGCGCTGGCAGCACGCTGGCTCAGCCGCGACATGGCGCAGCTCGTGGCCCGCTCGGCGCCGCTGGTGGTGATCGCGGCCGCCATCGGGCTGGCCTGGGCGCTGGCGGCCCCTTCGCATGGCGTGGCGGTGGTGGGCCGGTTGCCCACGCTGCATGTGCCGCTCGGCCTGCCGATGCTCGATGCCGGGCTCTGGCTTGCGCTCCTGCCCTCGGCCGCGCTGCTCGCGCTCGTCACCTTCGTCAGCAGCTTCGCCGTGGCCGAGCGGCTGGGGCTGCAGCGCGGCGAGCATGTGGACGGCCGGCGCGAGCTGGCGGGGCTGGCCGCGTCGAACCTGGTCGCGGGCCTGTCGAGCGGCATGCCGGTCGGCGGCAGCTTCTCGCGCAGCGCCCTCAACGCCGACGCCGGCGCCCGCACCCGCTGGGCCGGCGCGTGGACGGCGCTCTTCCTCGCCATCGCCGCCGTGCTGCTGGCCGCGCCACTCGCCTGGTTGCCGCGCACCGTGCTGGCGGCCACCATCGTGGTGCCGGTGCTGGCCGCAGCCGAGTGGAAAGCCTTCGGCTTCGCCTGGCGCTACTCGCGGCGCGAGGCGTTGCTGATGGGGCTGGTCGCGGCAATCACGGTGCTGCACACGGCTGAATGGGCGCTCGGCGTCGGCGTGGTGATTTCGATCGCGCTCATGCTGCAGCACGCCGCCCGCCCGCACGCCGCGCTGATCGGCCGTGTGCCCGGCACCGAGCACTACCGCAACGTGGAGCGCTACGCCACCGAACTCACGCCCGGCGTGCTGAGCCTGCGCATCGACGAGAGCCTGCTCTTCGTCAATGCGCGCCTGCTGCCGGGCCTGGTGGCGCGCCGCCTCGATGCGTTTCCCGACACCCGCCGCGTGGTGCTGCAGATGACCCCCGTCAACCGCATCGATCTGAGCGGCCTGGAAGCGTTGAGCACGCTGCAGTCGGTGCTGCGCGAGCGCGGCATCCGCCTCGACCTGTCGGAAGTGAAGGGCCCGGTGCTCGACGGCCTGCGCGCCGCCCAATGGGCCCGCTGGTTCACCGGCCGGCTGTACCTGAGCCACCACCAGGCGGTGCGCGACGAGCAGGGCATGGCGCCATGAGTGCGCATGCACACAACGCGAACCGTTCCGGCGGAGTCTGCCGCTCAGTCTTCCGTCACCTGCAACAACTTGAGCCGGCCCGAGGCGCCGCTCTTCAGCGTGACCTGTGCCTTGCGGCAGCCAAAGTGGCGCGCCACGAGCGCGATCAATTCCTCGTTGGCCTTGCCATCGACCGGCGGCGACTTGAGCTGCGCGAGCCAGGTGCCGTCGGGCTGCGGCTCGAAGCTGCTCGTGCGTGCGTTGGGCTTGACCTTGACCTGCAGCGTCTTCATCGCGCTGCACTGTAAGCCTCAGCGCGGCGTGTCTCCGAGGCGGAGTTCCCACGACTCCCAGGCCGTGTCGGGTGCGCCGCCCCAGCGCGCGTAGAGCCGCTGGGCCGCGGCGTTGCCGGGCAGCACCAGCCAGCGGATGCGGCCGGCGCCGATGGCCTGGGCCTCGGCGCGCACTGCCACGAGCAGCGCCTCGGCCACGCCCTGGCGGCGGCGCCGCGCATCGACGTACAGCTCCTTCAGCACGACGGTGGGGCGCAGGTCGTAGGTGAAGGGCGTGACCAGCAACACCGCATGCCCGCACAGCGCGCCGTGCTCGTCTTCGGCCACGAGCGCGGTGAACTGCTTCGCGCCCGTGCCCGCGAGGCCGCGCACCAGCAGGTCATCGCCCGTCACGCGGAAGTCGGCCGCGTAACCCTCGAACACCGCCAGCGCCTGCATCGAGGCCAGCAGCGGCACCACGTCACGGGCGGTCGCACGCCGCACCTTCACGGCAAGGTGCCTTCCTTCAGACTGAAGCCTTCGTCGAGCCAGCCGGTGGCGCCGCCGATCATCAGCTTGACCTTGCGGCCGAGCTTGGCGAGCCGCAGCGCGCCCTTGTGGCCGCCGTTGCAGTGCGGTCCCGCGCAGTAGGTGACGAAGAGCGTGTCCATCGGCCACTCTGCCATCTTCGACTCGACGATCTTCCCGTGCGGCAGGTTCAGCGCGCCGGGCACGTGGCCCTTGGCATAGAGGTCGGGGCCGCGCACGTCGAGCAGCACGAAGTCGGGCTGGCCGGCTGTCAGGGCGTGGTGCACGTCCCAGCAGTCGGTCTCGAATTCGAGCGCCGACTGGAAGTGCTCGACGGCACGGTGCGGCGCGGCGGCGGGGGTCTGGCTGACGACAGATGGCATGTGGGCTCCTCTCCTGTTGACGACGGCTTCAGTGTGCGTGGCCGCCGGCAAGACCGACAGTGGCTGGAATGACATCGGCCGGTAAGATTGCGACATGCCCAAAACGCCGCCGCACCTTGTCGCCATCCTCGCCTACGACCAGCTCTGCACCTTCGAATTCGGCTGCGCGGTCGAGCTCTTCGCGCTACAGCGGCCCGAGCTGGGTGTCGAGTGGTACCGCCACGCGGTGTGTGCCATCGAGCCCGGCCCGCTGCGCGCGATGGGAGGCCTCACGGTCGAGGCGCCACATGGCCTGGCCACCTTGCGGCGCGCCGACACCATCGTCGTGCCCGGCTGGCGCGACGCCGACGAGACGCCGCCCCCCGCGCTGCTGAAGGCGCTGCGCAGCGCCCACGCGCGCGGCGCACGGGTCACGTCGATCTGCTCGGGCGTCTTCGTGCTCGCGCATGCGGGGCTGCTGGCCGGCAAGCGGGCGACCACGCATTGGCGGTATGCCGAGAAGCTGGCGCAACGTTTCCCCGATGTGCAGGTCGACGCCGGCGCGCTCTACGTGGACGAGGGCTCCGTCATCACGTCGGCCGGCTCGGCCGCCGGGCTCGACATGCTCTTGCACCTCGTGCGCCGCGACCACGGCGCCAAGGTGGCCAACCTCGTCGCGCAGCGGCTCGTGATGCCGCCGCACCGCGAGGGCGGGCAGGCGCAGTTCGTGCCGCGCCCGATGCCGCGTGAAGAAGAGAGCCCCGTCGCCCGCCTGATCGACCTGATGCGCGAGAACCCGCGCGCCGCACACACGCTGCCCGCACTGGCCGAACACGCCGGCCTGAGCGCGCGCACCTTGCAGCGCCAGTTCAAGGACGCGACAGGCCTCACGCCGCTCGAATGGCTGGTGCGCGAGCGCATCTCGGTGGCGAAGGAGCTGCTGGAGTCCCACGCCGGCATCGACATGGAACAGGTGGCCGAGCTCGCGGGCTTCGGGTCGCCCGAGTCGCTGCGACGGCACTTCCGGCTGCAGGGTCTTCCAGCGCCGACGAGCTTCCGGCGCCAGTTCGCAGTCGGTGCGCGCTGAGGCGGCGCCTCGCTCGACAACGGGGCATCGAACCGCTTCGGTGCACGCTCGCGGCGGCGCCATGACGGCGCACGACACCGTGCCACGCGACCGCTGAAAAGGCGCGCGCACCGGGCGTCAGACCCTTTCGCCCGCGCCTCGGACCCCCAGCACCAAACCTGCGCAACCCCGGCCCGCATCGGCTGGCACGGCTCATGCTCGTCATGACTTGTCATAACGAGTTGGAAGGGCCATGGGCAAAGCAGATCCCGCATCGACGAAGCCTTTGACGCTGGTGGGCGCCCCTGCGGGCAGCCACCCACCGCGCGTGTCGCTCGCCTCGTCGCTGCCGCTCTACACGCAGATCAAGGAGATCCTGCGCGCACGCATCCTCGACGGCAGCTACCAGCCGCATCAGCAGATGCCATCCGAGAGCGAGATGATGGCCACGTTCAACGTGAGCCGCATCACGGTGCGACAGGCGCTCAACGACCTGCAGAACGAGGGGCTCATCTTCCGCCTGCACGGCAAGGGCACCTTCGTCTCCAAGCCGAAGGCGTTTCAAGACCTGGGCCGGCTGCAAGGCTTCGGCGAGGCGATGCGGCAGATGGGCTACGAGACTTTCGCGCGCGTGCTGTCGGTGAAGACGGTGACGCCGAGCGCGCAGGTGGCCGAGAAGCTGCAGCTCCCGAAGCGCGCCAAGGTCACCGAGCTGCAGCGGGTGCGCTTCCTCAACCGCGAGCCGATCTCGCTCGACGTGACCTACGTGCCCACGTCCATCGGCCAGCGCCTGGCGAAGGAAGACCTCGCCGCACGCGACGTCTTCGTGATCCTCGAGAACGACTACGGCCTCTCGCTCGGCCACGCCGAACTGCAGATCGGCTCGACGCTCGCCGACGAGCCGCTCGCCACGCAGCTGAAGGTGGAAGAGGGCTCGCCGGTGCTCTTCATCGAGCGCACCACGCACACGGCCGACGGCGCGCCCATCGACTACGAGCATCTGTATTACCGAGGCGACGCCTTCCAGTACAAGGTGCGCGTCGACCGTGTGCCCCTGACGGAGCGCGCCACATGACGCAGCGCCCGCATATCGATCCACGCAGCGCTTCGTTCACGGCGCTGTCCTCTTTCTCCACACTCCCGGAGCACGCATGAACACGATCGAACACGAATACGACATCGTTGTCGTTGGCGGCGGCACCGGCGGCCCGATGGCCGCGGTGAAGGCCAAGGAGAAGAACCCCAAGCTGCGCGTCCTGCTGCTCGACAAGGCGAACGTGAAGCGCAGCGGTGCCATCAGCATGGGCATGGACGGGCTCAACAACGCCGTGATCCCCGGCCACGCCACGCCCGAGCAATACACGAAGGAGATCACCGTCGCCAACGACGGCATCGTCGACCAGAAGGGCGTGTACGCCTACGCGGCCAACAGCTACTCGATGATCGAGGAGCTCGACAAGTGGGGCGTGAAATTCGAGAAGGACGAGACCGGCGACTACGCCGTGCGCAAGGTGCACCACCTCGGCAGCTACGTGCTGCCGATGCCCGAGGGGCACCACATGAAGCGTGTGCTCTACCGTCAGTTGAAGCGCGCGCGTGTCGAGATCACCAACCGCGTGGTCGCCACGCGATTGCTCACCGGCCCCAGCGGTGAAGTCGCCGGCGTGATGGGCTTCGACTGCCGCACCGCCGACTTCCACGTGATCAAGGCCAAGGCCGTGATCATCTGCACCGGCGCGGCCGGACGCCTGGGTCTGCCCGCGAGCGGCTACCTCTTCGGCACCTACGAGAACCCCACCAACTGCGGCGAGGGCCATGTGATGGCCTATCACGCGGGGGCGGAGCTGACCAACCTCGAGTGCTTCCAGATCAACCCGCTGATCAAGGACTACAACGGCCCGGCCTGTGCCTACGTCACCGGCCCCTTCGGCGGCTACACGTCGAACAACGCCGGCCAGCGCTTCATCGAGTGCGACTACTGGAGCGGCCAGATGATGATGGAGTTCTGGAACGAACTCGAAGGCGGCCGCGGCCCGGTGTTCCTGAAGCTCGACCACCTCGCCGAAGAGACCATCAGCGAGATCGAGCACATCCTGCACACCAACGAGCGGCCGAGCCGCGGCCGCTTCCACGAAGGGCGCGGCACCGACTACCGCAAGCAGATGATCGAGATGCACATCTCGGAGATCGGCTTCTGCAGCGGCCACAGCGCCTCGGGCATCTGGACCAACGAGCGCGGCGAGTGCTCGATCCCCGGCCTCTACGCCGCGGGTGACTGCGCGAGCATCCCGCATAACTACATGCTGGGCGCCTTCGTGTACGGCAAGTTCTGCGGCGAGAACGCGGCCGACTACGTGAGCGGCATCTCGCAGCCGGCCTTCGCGCAGGAGAAGGTCGAAGCGGAGAAGCAGCGCGTCTACGCGCCCTGGGGCAAGACCGAGGGCTTGACGCCCTTCCAGGTCGAATACAAGACGCGCCGCATCGTCAACGACTACCTGCAGCCGCCCAAGGTCACCCGCAAGATGGAGATCGGCCTGCAGCGCTTCGACGAGATCCGCGAAGACCTGCAGCACATGAGCGCCACCGACCCGCATGAGCTGATGCGCGCGATGGAGGCCCACACCATCCGCGACTGCGCCGAGCTCGCGGCCCGCGCCTCGCTCTTCCGCACCGAGAGCCGTTGGGGCCTCTACCACCTCTGCGTCGACCACCCCGAGAAGGACGACGCCAACTGGTTCTGCCACACCAACGTGACGAGCGACGAAAACGGCAACGCCGTCTTCCGCAAGCGCGAGGTCGAGCCGTATGTGGTGGAGCTGAACGAGGAAGAGAAATCCGCCTACCAGCGCCTGCGGGTCGCCACGCCCGCCGCCGCCTGACCTGACGAAGGAGAAAGCGCCATGACCATCGCCCTGACCCGAACCCAAGCCCCCGTCGTCATCGACGAAGACAAATGCATCGCCGACAAGGGCTGCACCGTGTGCGTCGACGTCTGCCCGCTCGACGTGCTGGCCATCGACCTGACGAAGAACAAGGCCTTCATGAAGTTCGACGAGTGCTGGTACTGCATGCCCTGCGAGAAGGACTGCCCGACCGGCGCCGTGCGGGTCGACATTCCCTACCTGGTGCGCTGACCATGCTGGCCACCATCCACGACCGGCTGCGCAACCCCGATGCGGGCGTGCGCCGCATCGCGGTCATCGACCTGCCGTACAGCGACGAGGAAGACGACGTGGCGCCGCTGCTCGTCGAGGCCCTCGCCGATGCCGACGCGAGCGTGCGCCTCGAAGCGGCCAAGGCGCTCGAAGGCTTCGAGGAGCCCGAGGTGCTCGACGCGCTCGTGCCGCTGCTGAAGGACCCCGACGCCGCCGTGCGCGACGCCGTGGCCTACACGCTCGCCGAGCTGAAGGAGGCCGCGTCGGCCACGCCGATCCTGCCGTACCTGCTGGATGCCGATGCGGGGGTGCGGGCGGCCGCGCTGCACGCGGTGCGCGCCCTGCGCGTCGACGCCGCCTTCGAGCCCGCGTTGCAATCGCTGACCCACCCGGACGCCGGCGTGCGCCGCGCCGCGGTCGGTGTGCTGGGTTACCTCAAGAAGCCGCAGGCCTTGGGCGCGCTCACCGAGATCGCCGCGCACGACGCCGACCCCGAGGTGCGCCGCATCGCCGTGGGCGCCTTGAGCTACGCCGGTGACAACGCCGACGTGAGCGTGCTGCCGGCGCTCGGCCGTGCCCTGGCCGACCCGGTGTGGCAGGTGCGCGAGGAAGCCGCCACCACCTACGCGCGGACGAATTCGCAGCTCGGCGTGCCCAACCTGGTGCGTGCGATGGACGACGAGTACTGGCAGGTGCGCGTCAAGGCGGCCCGCAGCCTCGGCAAGCTGAAGGCACGCGACGGCGTGCTGGCGCTGATCGAAGCGCTGCTGCACCCGGTGAGCAACCTGCGCAAGGAAGCCGTGATCGCGCTGGGCGAGATCGGCGACTCGCGCGCCATCGCACCGCTGGAGCG
Organism: Piscinibacter gummiphilus; assembly: GCF_032681285.1. NCBI lineage: Bacteria > Pseudomonadati > Pseudomonadota > Betaproteobacteria > Burkholderiales > Sphaerotilaceae > Rhizobacter > Rhizobacter gummiphilus. Next base: position 8,481 of record NZ_CP136336.1, on the reverse strand, counting down.
TGCGATGCACGACCCCGACCCCGACGTGCGCAAGCTGTCGAAGCTCGCGCTGACCTCGATGCAAATGCCCAAGCAAGGAGCCTGACATGGCCTTTGTCGTCACCGAAGCCTGCATCCGCTGCAAGTACACCGACTGCGTCGCGGCCTGCCCCGTGGAGTGTTTCCACGAAGGCCCTGACTTCCTCGTCATCGACCCCGCCGCCTGCATCGACTGCGGCGTGTGCGTGCCCGAGTGCCCGGTCGAAGCCATCTTCGACGAGAAGGACCTCGCCCCCGAGCACCACGAGTACATCGAACTCAACAAGCGCCTCGCCGCGCAGTGGCCGCTCATCACCGCCGCACAAGACCCGCTGCCCGACGCCGACACGTGGGCCGACCAGAAGAACAAGCGTGCCCTGCTGACCGAGAACGTCGAGCAGGTCTGAAGGAGACAAAGGTGGAGCCGTGGCGCAGGCACCGATCTTGCGCAATGGCTCTGTGATCGTGACCCGACCGCACCAGGAGATTGAGATGAAGTTGCCAACCTTCTCGCTTGTTCCTTCGGCCTTGATGGCCTGCCTGTTCGTCATGCCCTGCGTCGCCCACGCAGCGAAAGAGGTCGTGACCCTCGGCATCGGCACCCAGAACACCACCACCAACACCGTCACCGGCGGCGTGGTGCTCAAGGAGATGAAGCTCCTCGAGAAACACCTGCCCAAGACCGGCAAGTACGCCAACATCGAGTGGAAGCTCGACTGGCAGAACTTCACCTCCGGCCCACCCATCACCAACGGCATGGTCGCCGGCAAGTTGCAGATCGGCATGATGGGCGACTACCCGCTCCTGGTGAACGGCGCCACCGGCCAGCAGAACAAGGGCAACGAGACACAGCTCATCGCCGTCATCGCCTACAACGCCTTCGGCTCCGGCAACGGCGTGGTGGTGCACAAGGACAGCCCCTACTACGAGCTGGCCGACCTCAAGGGCAAGACCGTGTCGGTGCCCTTCGGCTCGGCGGCCCACGGGATGATGCTGCAAGCCATGCAGGAGCGTGGCTGGCCCAACGACTTCTGGAACCTCGTGAGCCAGAGCCCCGAGGTCGGCACCACCAACCTGCAGGAAAAGAAGATCGATGCGCACGGCGACTTCGTGCCTTTCGCCGACCTGCTGCCGCACCGCGGCTTCGCGCGCAAGATCTTCGACGGCGCGCAGACCAAGATCCCCACCTTCCACGGCGTGGTGGTGCGCAAGGAGTTCGCCGACAAGTACCCCGAGGCGGTGGTGGCCTACATCCGCGCCCTGATGGAAGCCAACGACTGGGTGCGCAAGGACCCGAAGCTCGCTGCCGCCAAGGTGGAGGAGTGGACCAAGATCGAGAAGGAGGTGGTCTACCTCTTCCTCGGCCCGGGCGGCATCCACACGCTCGACCCGAGCATCAAGCCGCGCTGGGTCGAGACGATCAAGATCGCCCACGGCGTGCTGTCGAAGCTCGGCCGGGTGAAGGACTTCGACGTCAACGCCTGGGTCAACGAGAGCTACGTGCGCGAAGCCTTCAAGCAGCGTGGCCAGGACTACGAAGCGCAGAAGCAGACGCTCGCGAACTACGACATCGCCGGCAAGGACCCGATCTGCAAGGTGGCCGTCACACGCCCCAAGGAAGCCGGCGAGATCTGGCTCTCCACCGGCGAGATCGTGCCGGTGAGTTCACCCGCCTGCCTGCTCGCCGGCATCAAGCAGTACGAGGCCGCAGGCAAGAAGATCAACGTCGCCTACCTGTACGACAAGGCGCTGGGCATCAAGGTCGTCGCCGACAAGGCCTTCTACGCGCTCGACACGAGCAACCCCAAGCTGCCCGTGGCGGTGCCCTTCCTGTTGAAGAAGGACGCCGAGGCCCACGCCGCCAAGACCAACGGCAAGCTGGCCACCTACGCCGAAGCCCTGGGCCAGACCTCGGCCACCGTCGTCGCCACCTCCGGCACGACCACCAAGTGAAGTGAGCACCATGCGCGCCCTCCAACGAGTCGAAGACTTCACGCCGCCGCCCGAGCCCGTCGGGGCCCGCCCGGCGGTCACGCCGCCGGCCCACGTCGGCCAGGGCGTCACGCCCCTCCCGCTGCCGGTGGCCACGCCCACGATGCCGTCGCTGTGGCGCCGCTTCTGGGAGGGCCGTGGCGCGATGCTGCTGATGGCCGCCATCTCCATCGCCAGCGTGCTGCTCTTCTGGCAGCTCGCCACGCACTACAAGCTCGACGCCTACATCCGCTTCAACAACATCCCCACGCCTGCGGCGGTGCTGGAGAAGGTGGTCGAGGTCAACGGCAGCCCGAAGTTCGTCACCAACATCGGCATCAGCGTGCGGCGCATCCTGCTCGGCTTCCTCGTCGCCACCGTGCTGGGCGTGGGCCTCGGCGTGCTGATCGGACGCTACCGCCTGGTGCGGGGCCTGGCGATGCCGGCGATGGAGGTGTTCCGGCCCATCCCGGCCATCGCCTGGGTGCCGATGTCGATCATGCTGTGGCCCGACAACGAGGTGAGCATCGTCTTCATCACCTTCCTCGGCGCCTTCTTCCCCATCCTGCTCAACACGGTGCATGGCGTGGAGGCGATCGACCCGGTGCTGCTGCGCGCGGCGCGCACGCTGGGGGCGGGCGAGGCGAGTCTCTTGAAGCACGTGGTGCTGCCGGGGGCGCTGCCGCACATCTTCACCGGGCTCGCGGTGGGCATGGGGGTGGCGTGGGTGTCGCTGATCGCGGCCGAGATGATCTCGGGGCAGTTCGGCATCGGCTACTTCACCTGGGAGGCGTACTCGCTCATCAGCTATGCCGAGATCGCGCTCGGGATGATCACGATCGGCGTGCTCGGTTTGCTGTGCAGCGGTGGCATTCGCCTGCTCGCGAAGCTCGCGATGCCGTGGCAGGCGCATTCGGCAGGAGGTCGGTGATGGACATGACCGTGGCATCTCAGGGGCGCGTGGACGTGCGCGACCTCCACATCCGCTTCCGCGTGAAGAACCAGGAAGTCGAGGCGGTGCGCTCGGCGAGCGTGCATGTGCGCCCCGGCGAATTCGTCTCGCTGATCGGACCCTCGGGCTGCGGCAAGTCGACGCTGCTCAACGCGGTGGCCGGCTTCATCAAGCCCAACGGCGGCCAGGTGCTGCTCGACGGACAGGCGATCACCGGCCCGGGCTCCGACCGCGGCGTGGTGTTCCAGCAGTACTCGCTCTTCCCGTGGATGACGGTGCGCAAGAACGTCGAGTTCGGCTTGAAGATGAAAGGTGTGTCACCCACCGAGCGCGAATCGCAGGCGCGCACGCTGCTCGGCCTCGCCGGCCTGCTCTCGTTCGAGAACCACTACCCCGACCAGCTCTCGGGCGGCATGAAGCAGCGCGTGGGCATCGTGCGCGCGCTGGCCACCAGCCCGCAGGTGCTGCTGATGGACGAGCCCTTCGGTGCGCTCGACTCGCAGACGCGCGTGGTGATGCAGGAGATCCTGACCAACATGTGGCAGCGCTTGCGCATCTCGGTGCTCTTCATCACGCACGACATCGACGAGGCGGTGTTCCTCTCCGACCGCATCTACGTGATGACGGCACGGCCGGGGCGCATCAAGGCCGAGCTGCCGGTGCCGCTGCCGCGCCCGCGCACGCCCGAGATGACGGCCACGCCCGAGTTCGCGGCGATGGTGCGGCAGATCAAGGGGTTGATCCGCGAGGAGAGCATCGCGGCGATGGGCGGCGAGCTGAGCGAGGGCGGGCTCGCGGGCCTGGCCACCGAGGTCGGCCCGCAAGGTGTGGGGCAGCTGGTGTGATGGAGACCACGATGCTCATCTCCGAAGAGGCCGTGCCGACCGATGTGGTGTGGCACGAGTCGAGCGGCCTGCTGGAGCTGGCCTGGGCCGACGACCGGCGCGTGAAGTTCAGCTCGGCCAGCCTGCGCACCGCCTGCAAATGTGCCGGCTGCGAGAAGCGCCGCCGCGATGGCCAGCCCCTCGCCGCCGCACCCGACACCACGCTCACGCAGATCAACCCGATCGGCGACATGGGCGTGCAGCTCGTCTTCAGCGATGGCCACGACCGCGGCATCTACCCGTGGCCCTACCTGCATCAACTTGCCTTGGAGTCACGCGCATGAGCAGCCTGTTCGACGCCCGCGTGTTGAGCGTTCGCCACTGGACCGACCGACAGTTCTCGTTCACCTGCACCCGCGACCCGGGTTTCCGTTTCCAGAGCGGCCAGTTCACGATGATCGGCCTGGAAGTCGACGGCAAGCCGCTCCTGCGCGCCTACAGCGTGGTGAGCCCGCACTGGGAAGAGACGCTGGAGTTCCTGAGCATCAAGGTGCCCGACGGCCCGCTGACCTCGCGGCTGCAGCACATCCAGGTGGGTGACACGGTGAAGATCGGCCGCAAGGCCTCGGGCACGCTGCTCACGCAGAACCTCTTGCCGGGCAAGCACCTGTACCTGCTGTCCACCGGTACGGGCCTGGCGCCCTTCATGGCGATGATCCGCGACCCCGAGGTGTACGAGCTGTACGAGAAGGTGATCCTGGTGCACGGCTGCCGCCAGGTGGGCGAGTTGGCCTACGACGAGGTCATCACCCAGGAGCTGCCGGCCAACGAGTACTTCGGCGACCAGGTCAAAGAGAAGCTCATCTACTACCCCACCGTCACCCGCGAGGCCTTCCGCAACCAGGGGCGCATTCCCACGCTGATGGAAACCGGCACGCTGGCCCGCGCGGTTGGGCTGCCGCCGATGTCGAAGGAGCACGACCGCTTCATGCTCTGCGGCAACCCCGAGATGCTGCGCGACACACGCGCCTTCTTCGACAAGCTCGGCATGAGCGAAGGCAACATGAGCACGCCGGGGCACTTCGTCATCGAGCGCGCGTTCGTCGAGAAGTAGTTCGACCGGCAGCACCGGCATGTTCGCGCGCACGTCCTTCCTCGACGCCAGCGCCCACAGCCTCAAGCGTGTGTGGCCGGGCACGGCCACCTGCCTGCTGATCGCGCTGGCGGCGTCGTTCGTCGCCACGCTGCACCAGGGGCCGCCGATGCTCTACGCGCTGCTCTTCGGCACCGTGGTGCACTACCAGAGCCTGGAGGACCGCACCGCGCCGGGTGTCGACTTCTGCAGCCGCACGCTCTTGCGCCTGGGGGTGGGGCTGCTCGGCGCACGCATCACCTGGGAGCAGGTGGCGAGCCTCGGCGCACCCACGGTGTTGATCGTGCTCGGCGCAGTGGCGAGCACGCTGCTCTGCGGCTGGTGGCTCGCGAAGGCGCTGCGCCTGCCGGCGGCACTGGGCGTGCTGGCCGGTGGCGCCACGGCCATCTGCGGGGCCTCGGCGGCGCTCGCGATCGCGGCGGTGCTGCCGCGCGCTCGCGAAGACGAGACGCCGCCCGAGCGCCATGCGCTGATCGTGGTGGTGATGGCCACGCTCCTGTCGACGGTGGCGATGGTGGCCTACCCCGTGATCGCACGCCGCCTGCAGCTCTCGCCGGCCGACGCCGGGCTCTTCATCGGCGGCAGCATCCACGATGTGGCGCAGGTGGTGGTGGCGGGCTATTCCCTTTCGCCCGCGGCGGGCGACGCGGCGTCGGTGGTGAAGCTCCTGCGCGTGAGCCTGCTGGTCGTGGTGGTGCTGGGGGTGTCGATCGCGAGCCGCAGGGGAGCCGCCCCACGCGAGCGGGGGCCCAAGGCGCTGGCGCGGCGCCTCGGCGGGCTGGTGCCGGGCTTTCTGTGGCTCTTCGTCGCGATGGCCACGCTCAACTCGCTGGGCCTGCTGCGCCAGGTCGAACACGAGCTCGGCATCGCCTCGCGCGCCTGCCTGATGCTCGGCGTGGCGGGGCTGGGCATGAAGACCTCGTTCCCCCACCTGAGCCGCGCAGGCTGGCGGCCGGTGCTGCTGATGGTGGCCACCGGCGCGTGGCTCGCGCTGGTCTTGCTCGGCGCCGTGTGGACACGCGGCTGACCCTTTACTCCGCTCAACACAGCACGCGCGACCCCACGCCGAGGTGGCGCCCGAGCCCGAGGCCCCCGGCGCGCATCACCCCACGGTGGTTCCAGCGGAACGCCGGGGCCAGCAGCGGCGCCAGCCAGCGCATCCAGCGCTGTGCCAGCTCCACGCGCCACACATAGGTGACGTCGGTGCAGCCCTCTTCGCCGCGCAGCAGCCACAGCCCTTCGCCGCGCAGGGCGCCGCACGAGCGGCCACGCAGGCGCTCGTGGTGCCGCGACTCGATCGACTCCACGTCGATCACCATCCCGTAGGGCAGGCGGGTGGCCCACTCGATGCGGCGCACGCTGCCCACGCCATCGGCGCGGCCCACCTTGAGCAGGCGCACCGAGCGCACGTAAGGCCACCAGCGCGGCCAGCTTTCGGGTGCGACGAGGGCGGCCCACACCCGCTCGACAGGCGCCTCGATGCGCCAATGGCTCACCAGGTCGAAATGACAGCTCGGCATGCGGCTCCTTCAGGGTCTGCAAGCCCATACGGCCGGCGTCAGCCCGTGGATGCATCCAAACCCGGGAGCGCGGCGTACCACCCGGGCATGAACGCCATGCCGACCCGCTTCGCGCCCCTGGACGCCCCTGCCATGCTGTTCGACGACCCCGAGCCACCGCCCGACGTGGTCGAGACCGAGCCGGATGCCGAGCGGGCGTGCGCACTCGCGGCCAGCGACGCCGACCTCGCCGGCTGGATCGGCCGCATCGTCGAGCACGACGAGCGGGCGCTGGCCATGCTCTACGACGCCACGCTCTCGCGCGTGTACGGCGTGGTGCTGCGGGTGGTGCGGCGCGCGTCGCTGGCCGAGGAGGTGGTGGAAGACACCTTCTTCCAGGTCTGGCGCCAGGCGCCGCGCTTCGACCCCGCGCGCGGCCGGGCGCTCACCTGGCTTCTGAACATGGCGCGCTCGCGGGCCATCGACGCGGTGCGCCACGAGGCGCGCTTCCGGCACGAGAGCCTCGATGCCGAGGCGGCTGCGGAACTGCCGCTGGAAGACACCGGCCACGACGAGCTGCTCGACCTGGCCCGCAGCCACGCCGAACTGCAACGGGCGCTGATGCTGCTGCACGCGCAGCCGCGCCAGCTGGTGGCGCTTGCGTTCTTCCGTGGCCTGAGCCACGAAGAGATCGCCACCCACACCGCGCTGCCGCTGGGCACCGTGAAGTCGCAGATCCGGCGCGCCCTGGCCACCTTGCGCGAAACCCTAGGCCCAAAAGCCCTGCGCTCGATGAGCGCCTCATGATGAAACCTTCGATGAACGACGCCTCGCGCTCCCCCCTTCGCGCCCGCCTGATGGCGCGGGTGGCGGCTTCGCATGCCACCGAGGCCGGCATGGTGACGACGCGCCGCAGGAATGCCCCGCGCGAGTCGCTGGCCGCGGGCGTCACCGCGCAGACCCTTTACCGAGGCACAGGGCAGCGCCCTGGCGAGCCGCTGCGCGTGCGGCTGATCGAGCTCGCCGCAGGCACCTGGCTCGATGCCGCCATGCTCGGCGGCGACGCCACGCTGAGCGCGCGTCATCGCGAGTGGCTGGTGCTGGCCGGGCGCGTGAACTCAGCGCACGGCGACTTCGGCGCGCTCGACTACCACGCCACCCCGGCGGGCCTGGCCACGCCGCGCTGGCAGGCGCCGGAAGCCGCCTGGCTCTTCCTGCGCGAATCGGCCGCCCTCGCGACTCCTGGGAGCGCACCGCTGAGCGTGCGCGACGCCGAGGCGGGCTGGCCTCATTTCGCACCGGGCATCCGGCGCCGCGTGCTGTGGCAGGACGACGGCCAGGCGGCCTTGCTCTATGCCGCAGACCCCGGCGCCGCAGTGCCACGGCACACCCACGGCCACGACGAGGAATGCCTGATGGTGCAGGGCGAACTCTTTCTCGACGACGTGCTGCTGCAATCAGGCGACTACCAGCTTGCCCCTTCAGGCACCGGCCACCGGCTCACGCAGACCGACACCGGCGTCGTGATCTACGCGCACGGCGATCTGGATTTGCATTTCTTCTGACGCGCGGAAAGACAAGGCGAAAAAAAGGCCCGGTTCCGCCAACCGGGCCAACGCTCTCTTTTCCCTTAGCAGGTTCGAATCACCACCAGGATTCGGCCTGCACACCCACCGAGGTGCCAGACTTCTTGTCGCCGAACACCTGGCGGGTGTTGGTGGAGCTCAAGCCGCCGGCGGTGCGCACCGCGTCGTTCCAGATCGCGTGCGTCACGAAGAGGCGCACGGTGGGGCGCGAGCCGGCTTCCTTGCCGGCGGACGCGGCCACGGCGAGCGTGCCCTTGGTCAGGTTCTGCGTTGCGCCGCCGCCATCAGGCTTGACCTGGTCATGGCCGACTTCGGCGAGGAAGCGGAACGGGCCCGACAGATGCGTGTCGGTGCGGGCGCCGATCATGAACCACTTGTTGCCGGTGTCGGCACCCGTCAGCGCGTCCTTGTTCTTGCGCACGCGGTACTCGGTGATGAAGTCGATGGCGGTGCCGCCCATCGACATGCCCTGCTGGAA